>JAEYRA010000105.1 GCA_023409755.1 Bacillota bacterium | reverse complement strand
GGGGAGTACTTCTCCGACCTGTATCGTGGAAAGATATAACCCGGAATAAATGCGTTGGCCCTTCCTGCCTTCCGCTTGCGCGCAGATCGTCAAAAGTTTACAATATTTGGTAAGTCGCCGGCACGGCGGATTGGGAGGCCCCATGCACTTTCGCTTCCACCCGTACTTCCTGCTGCTCTTGGGCTCGGCGGTCACCACGTTTGCGGTCACCGTGTTTGCTTTGGTGCGGCGGCGGGGCACCCGTGGGCTCCGGTGGTTTGTAGCCAACATGGCCGTACTGACGCTGTGGACCACCTGCAACGCCCTGGAGCTGGCCGGCACAGACCTGCCCACCAAGCTCTTTTGGGCCAACCTGCAATACATCAATTATGGGTTCTTCCCGCTGACGCTGTTGGCATCGGCGCTGCAGCTGACGGGCCACGACCGGTGGGTACGGCCCCGGCGGCTGTGGTGGCTGGCGATTGTGCCGGTGCTGGACCTCCTGCTGGTGTGGCTCGACCCCCAGTGGGGGTGGATGCGCCGTAACCTCCACCTTGATATCGCCGGCTCTTTTTCGGTCATCGCCAAGGACTACGGGCCGTTCTTTCCGGTGGCGGCGGTCTACGCCAACGCCTTGCTCATTTTCGATTGCTTGCTGTTGCTGCGCGGGGCCATTGTGGGCAGCCGGCTGAATCGCAGACAATGCCTGACGGTCTTTGCCGGTGTGTTTGTCACCTATCTGCCCAACCTCATCTTTGTGCTGGGTCTAAGCCCCCTCAAGTTTGATATCACACCGGCGTTCCTGGGGCCGGCAGGGCTGTTGCTTGCTTTGGGGCTGCTGCGATACCGGCTGCTTGACTTGATGCCATTGGCTCGCACCGCCGTGGTGGAGACGATGGATGTGGGCCTGCTGGTGCTGGATACCAACGATCGGGTGCTCGACAGCAACCCCGCTTTCCGGCGGTTCATGGGTCTGTCGTCCGCCGACACGCTGCAGGATGCCTCCGCTCTGTTTGCCGCCACCCCTGCGTTGGCGGAGGTTTTGCGCCGTGGCGAGGGCGAGGTGGAGTTTTCCCCCAAGGAGGAGGAGGACAGCCCCCGCTATCAGGCGCAGGTGTCGCCTCTGGTGGATGGTGGTCGTCTGCTGGGGCGGCTGGTCGTTGTGGGCGATGTCACCGCGCGCTTCCGGGCCGGGCAGGTGCTGGAACGCCAGCGGCTGGAGCTGGCCGTCAGTCACGAGCGAGAGCGCTTGGCCCAAAATCTACATGACGACCTGGGGCAGGTGCTGGGTTTTGTACACCTGCAGGCCGAGGGGGTGCTGCGTGAGCTCAGCGACGCCGGGGTGACCATTGGCCAACAGCAGCTGACTCGGCTGGCTGCCGCCGCGCGGGAGGCCCATGAACAGGTTCGCACCACCATCCGCGAGATGCGGGAGAGCGCAGTCGATGTCCGCGACCTGTGCGCGGCGTTGCGGGCCGAAGGCGAGCGCTTTACCGCCCACACAGACCTGCCGCTGCAGGTGAACCTTGCCCAGAGACTGCCCTCACCGCCGCCGGAAGTCCGCGTACAGTTCCTCTATGTGGCGCGGGAGGCGCTGCACAACGTGGCCGCCCACGCCGGCCCCTGCGATGTTTCGCTTTCACTGGCGTCACAGGGGGATGCGCTTCAGCTCACGGTGGAGGACGCCGGTCAGGGTTTCGCCCCCGACCGAGCCACGGACGGCTATGGCCTGGCCATCATGGCCGAGCGTGCCAGGCGGATCGGTGCGCGGCTGGCGGTGGAATCCGCCCCGGGGCGGGGCTGCCGGGTGCGGCTGACCTGGAGGGAAGGAGAGGAAACCGATGCGATTGCTGCTGGTTGACGATCATTCGCTGTTCCTGGAGGGGCTTCGTTATCTTTTGAGGACTTATGGCATTGATGTAACCGGTGTCGCGCGGGATGGACGGGAGGCCTTGGAGCTGGCGCGTACTCTGCGGCCCGACTTGGTGCTGCTCGACATCCGCATGCCCGGCATGGACGGGCTCGACACCCTGCGAGCGCTGAAGGCCGAGAACGCCGCGCTGAAGGTGGCCATGCTCACCACCTCCGACGAGGATGGGGATCTGATGGAGGCCCTTCGGTGCGGCGCGTCGGGCTATCTGCTCAAAAGCACCGACGCCGCTACGCTGGTGGAGCTGCTGGGGGAGCTGGAGCGGGGAGAACTGGCACTTTCACCGGGCCTGGCGGTCCGTCTGCTGGGGGAGTTTGACACTCCCGGCCCGCTGGAGATTCGGGAAGCCGCCGGGCTGACCGACCGCCAAAGGGAAATCCTGGAGCTCATTGCCGCCGGCCACACCTACAAGGAGGCGGGGGAGTTGCTGGGCATCACCGAGCGGACGATGAAGTACCACATGGGCCGCATCGTCGAGGTGCTGCACTTGAAGAACCGCTCCCAGGTGCTGGCCTATGCCGGGCGTATGGGGCTGGGGCGGGCCAAGCCGCCCGCAGAATAACCGAACAGAACCGCAACATATTCGCCCATTCCACACAAGAACTGTACTTTCGTACATTGTTGGTCATTGGCAGTTGTGCTACTTTTATTTCATTGGGTAATGACGCACAGAAGTGTAAAACCACAACTGCGGGTATGACAACAACCTGAAACACGAAGGGAGTCAACCACCATGCATCGAAAGGGATGGCGACTGTTATCTAGTGCGTTTGCGCTGATTCTCACTCTGTCACTGTTTGTGTTCCCCCAGCCGGCCAAAGCCGACGCCAGCATGCAGACTATGGGACAGCCGGGAATGGTCGATTATATGACGAGAAGCACCGACCTTCTGGTGCTGGACGGAAAGCTCTATCTGGCCGCAGGGCTGGTGCCGAAGTATTACTCCGACACCTCTCAAAACTACCTGTGTATCTACCGCTGGGATGGCGAATCCACCGGTTGGTCGCAAATTGGGTCGTTCAATCATCATGATCTGAGTGATTATAACGTTGAGTTTACGTGCAACGGCGACTCCCTGTTTGCAGCCTATTACGTCGGCAACTCCATCTACGTAAACAGGTGTGACAACCCGCAGGACGCCACCCCCATTTGGTCACAAGTGGGCAGCAGTTCGGTCAATACCATTTCCATTGGCGAAATGCAGATGGCCGTGGATGGCAACATGCTCTATTTGGCGGTGGGTGGCAACGATTTTTTTGCGTACCTCTACAGTTTTGACACCACCAGCGGCACCGGGTGGACGATGGTGGGCGGCGGTGCCATTGGCAGCACCAACGGAGCGAGCATCGCGTTGACCATACACAACGGGAAGCCGTATGTCTCGTATAATGATAGCGACTGGCTGAATGGTACCGTCGTGAAGACGTATACCAATGGAGCCTGGTCCACCTATTGGAACTCCCTGGAGGTGAGTTATCCGGAGACCTTTATCCTGGACGATGCCGGCAACATCTATCTCTGCGGGGCTAAGTACAATTATGATACAGCGATTTATGAGGAAAAGTTTTTTGTCAAAGACAGTTCAGGGTTGCATACCTATTCGGGCATTTCGGGAACACAGGCTGGTTCCTCCCGGATGCTTTTCTTCAGCCCAAGTGATATCTACATTGCCTGTAACGTCTATAACACGGTTTTCTTCGGCCGCTTTGATGGCCAATCGATCACATCGCTCTACAGCTACTCCGCTAGCTCCCTCGATGCCCCCGACGTAGTCTGGTATGACAATGCACTGGTGATGTCGTATCGTAACGACACAAAGCAACCGGCTGTTTCCCGCTACCTCACCGACTACGCACTGACGGCCGCTCAGGTTTCTGTCACCAACAACGCCGGCAGCGCCGACACTGTTGCGGTCACTGGCATTACGGCGGGCGACCGCGTGGCGGTGTACGCTGACAGTAACTGCACCGATCTGCTGGGCACAGCCTTCGTGGCCGGTGACGCCACCAGCGCCACCGTCAGCATTGAGCAGATTGGCTACGGTGCCGGCACGGTGTATGTCACCCTGAGCAATGGTGCCAACTGGACACCCACCCCGGTGGCGGCGGATTATGACGCTGAGCCGGTGACTGTGAGTTTTGACAGCCAGGGAGGCAGCGCCGTATCCAGCATTGTGATGGGCTACGGCAGCTTGGTGACCAAGCCTGCCAACCCGACCCGTACGGGCTACAACTTCTCCGGGTGGTACAAGGAGAAGGCCTGCACCAACGCCTGGGATTTTGACACAGATCAGTTGAAGGGGGACACCATTCTCTACGCCAAGTGGATCCCGATCTACGCCGTTGCTGTTTCGGCCAACGACAGCGCGTCTGGCACGGTCTCCGGCGGGGGCAGCTACGCCGCCGGTGCCACGGCCACCGTGAAGGCCACACCCAAGGCGGGCTACCGGTTCGCCCGGTGGCTGGAGGGCAGCACCGCCGTCTCCACCAGCGCAAGCTACTCCTTCCCGGTGACCAAGGCCCGTACCCTCAAGGGTGAGTTTGCAGCCATCGGCAAATCGTCAACAACGGCCGCCAGCGCCAGCTACAACAGCGTGAAAGTCAGTTGGACGAAGGTTACCGGCGCGACGGGTTACCAGGTGTACCGTGCTGCCAGTAAGACCGGTACCTACACCATGGTGGGCGAAACCACCGGTACAAGCTATACCAACAAGAGCCTGACGACTGGCAAAACTTATTACTACAAGGTGCGGGTGAAATGTGCGGCAAGCACGGCCACGACCTATGGGCCGTTCTCCAATACGGTGGCGGCACGGCCCGTTCCGGCCGCGCCAACGGGGGTGAAGGCAGCGTCGGCAGGCTACACCAGCGCGAAGATCAGCTGGAGCAAGGTGAGCGGCGCGACGAAGTACCAGGTATATCGCGCCACCAGCAAGACCGGAACCTACACCAAGGTGGCGGAGACCACCAGCACCAGCTACACCAACAAGAGCCTGACAACGGGCAAGACGTATTACTACAAGGTGCGGGCGTATTCCATGGTGGGCACGGAGAAGGTAACCGGCTCGTACTCAGCGGTGGTGAGCGCCAAACCGGTGCCGGCGGCCCCGACCGGGGTCAAGGCCGCACGGGTGAGTAACAGCTCGCTGAAGGTGAGTTGGAGCAAGGTGAGCGGCACCACGAAGTACCAAGTGTACCGCGCCACCAGCAAGACCGGTACCTACACCAAGGTGGGGGAAACGACGAGCCTCAGCTACACGAACAAGGGGCTGAAAAACAACAAGACCTACTACTACAAGGTGCGGGCGTACCATACGGAGAAATCGGTAAAGGTGTATGGCTCCTACTCGGCCATCGTCTATGCCAAGCCCTGAGCAACCAGAACCCTGCGAAGGCCCGCCAATCGGCGGGCCTTCGTGCTGTGCTGGCCCGGCACGATGGCACGTCATGGGGTAAGCGTGACTCTGGGCTTTGAGGTGGCGGCGTCCGTGTCCGTGGCTTGCGGCGCGGGTGTCCGGCTGGTGTGCCTTGGTGAGAGAGACGGCAGGGGAGGGTGCAACGCCTTGACGCCATTACTCCTGCTTGTTACAATGGGGCTAGAGCGCGAAACGTTTCGCGCCAGAGCGAGGTGCCATGAACGCAACGATCAAGGACGTGGCCCGGGCGACGGGGCTGTCGATTGCCACCATCTCCAAATACCTCAACGGCGGCAATGTGCGGGAGGAAAACCGCGAGCGCATCGCCCGCGCGGTGGAGGAACTCGGTTACCGCGCCAACGTGGCGGCCCGGGGGCTGAAGACGAACCGCACCATGACCGTGGGGGCCCTGGTGACAGACCTGCGCAGCGTCTTTTGCATGACCATCCTCTCTCGCCTGGAGGACGTGCTGACGGCCCGGGGCTACAGCCTCATCGTGTGCGACTGCGGCGGCGACGCCCGGCGCGAGGGGGAGAAGCTCACCTTCCTGGCCAGCCGGCAGGTGGACGGCATAGTGCTGCTGCCCTCCGGCGGGCCGCTACCGGGGCTGGCGGAGCTGACCGCCCGGGGCATCCCGGCGGTGCTGGTGGACCGGCCGCTGCCCGACCACCGCTGCGACACCGTGCTGGTGGATAACAGCGGCGCGGCGCGGGCGGCGGTGGGGCGGCTTATCGCCCTGGGGCACCGGCGCATCGGCATCGTCTGCGGGCCCGATGGTGCCTTTACGGCCCGGGAGCGGTACCAGGGGTATGCCCAGGCGCTGGCGGAGGCGGGACTCCCGCTGGACGAGGCACTGGTGGGGCGGGGCAACTATGACCTCGACAGCGGCTACCGGCTCTTTGGCGCGCTGGTGGATGGCCCCGTACGGCCTACGGCGGTGTTTGTGACGAACTACGAGATGACGCTGGGCGCGGTGATGGCCGCCAACGAGCGCGGCCTGCGCTTCCCCGATGACCTGTCGTTCGTGGGGTTTGATAACCTGCAGCTCTCCGCCGTGGTGAAGCCGGCGCTGACCATGGTGGCTCAGCCGATGGAGGAACTGGGCGACGCGGCGGCGGCGCTCCTTCTGCGGCGCATGGCGGGTGACGACGAGGGTTTGCCGGCGCTTACCCGGCTGCACACGACGCTGGTGCCGGGGGCGTCCGTGGGGCCGCCGGCGGTGGGGAGGGAGGCATGACGATGGAGAAATTACTTATTGGCATTGACGTGGGGACCTCGGCCTGCAAGGCGGCGGCCTTCCGCCCCGACGGCACGGCGGTCGCCCAGGCCACCGTGCCCTGGCCGGTGTACCACCCCATGCCGGGCTGGGCCGAGCAGGACGCCGACGAATGGTGGCAGGGGGTCTGCCAGGCCCTGCGGCAGGTGCTGGGCGCGCCGGGGGTGGCGGGTGCTGCCATCGCCGGGGTGGGGGTGGACGGCCAGAGCTGGTCGGCCATCCCGGTGGATGGGCAGGGCCGGGTGCTGGCCCGCACCCCCATCTGGATGGACACCCGTGCCGCCGACCTGGCACAGCAGGCCGCCGAGCGGGTGGGGGCCGAGCGCATCTTTGCCGTCAGCGGCAACGCGCTGGAGCCCACCTACACCACGGCCAAGATTCTGTGGTTTGCCCGGCACCAGCCCGATGTGCACCGGCAGACCCGGTGGTACCTGCAGAGCAATGCTTTCGTGGTGCTGCGGCTGACGGGCCGTGCCACCCACGACCTTAGCCAGGGCTACGGCGTCCACGCCTTTGACATGGCCAAAGGCACCTGGGACGATGCCCTCTGCGATGCCCTGGGCCTCCCGCGGGAGAAGCTGCCGGAGCTCGTGCCCTGCCAGGAGGTCGTGGGCACGGTGACGGCCCGCGCGGCGGAGCTCACCGGCCTGCCGGTGGGCACCCCGGTGGTGGCCGGCGGGCTGGATGCCTGCTGCGGCACGCTGGGGGCCGGGGTGTGCCGCCCCGGCCAAACCCAGGAGCAGGGCGGAATGGCCGGCGGCATGAGCATCTGCCAGGACCGCCCACGGGGGCACCGGCGGCTCATTCTGGGCCAGCACGTGGTGCCCGGCCAGTGGCTGCTGCAGGGCGGCACCGTCGGGGGCGGCGGGGCGCTGCGCTGGTTCCGGCAGGAGTTCGGCGCGGCCGAGGAACAACTGGCCGCGGCGGGCGGGCCGGAGGTGTTTGCGCGCATGAGCGAGGAAGCCGCAGGCGTGCCGCCGGGGGCAGGGGGGCTTCTCTTCCTGCCCTACCTGGCGGGGGAACGCTCCCCCCTGTGGGACCGCCACGCCAAGGGCATGTTCTTTGGCCTGGGGTATGAGAAAACCCGTGCCCATACCATCCGCGCAGTGATGGAGGGCGTGGCCTTCGCGCTGGAGCACAACCTGCAAACGGCCTACGAGACCGGCGTGACCGTGGATGCCCTCAACGCCATGGGCGGGTCGGCCAACAGCGAGGTGTGGACGCAAATCAAGAGCGACGTGACGGGTAAGGTCATCCATGTGCCGGCCAGTGACACCGCCACCACGCTGGGCGCGGCGGTGTTGGCGGGCGTGGGCGTGGGGGTGTACGGTGGGTTTGAGGAAGCCGTCGCCCGCACCGTGCGCATCGCCCGCACCCACAGGCCGGATGAGGGGCGGCATTCCCTCTATGAGCGGTATTATGAGCTGTACCGGGCACTTTACGAGCGAACCCATGACCTGATGGCGCGGCTGGACGCCGTGACCGGGGAGGAGGAACCCACATGAAGGCAGCGGTGCTGCATGCCAACGAAGACCTGCGTTGGGAGGAATTCCCCACGCCCGTGCTGGAGCCGGGGGAGGTGCTCATCCGTGTGCGCGCCACCGGCATCTGCGGGTCGGATGTGCCCCGGGTGCTGCACCGCGGCGCGCACTACTACCCCATCGTGCTGGGGCACGAGTTTTCGGGCGAGGTGGCCGCTGTGGGCGCAGGCGTGACCAACGTGGCCCCCGGTGACCGGGTGACCGCCGCGCCGCTCATCCCCTGCCACACCTGTGCCGACTGCCAGCGCGGCGACTACGCCCTCTGCCGGCACTACAGCTTCATCGGTTCCCGCGTGCCGGGCAGCTTTGCGGAGTACGTCAAAGCTCCTGCCCGCAACGTCGTGCCCTTTGGCACCGGCGTCAGCTTTGAGCAGGCCGCGTTCTTTGAACCCTCCACCGTGGCTCTGCACGGCCTCATGCGGGTGGGGTACCGTGGGGGGGAAGATGTGGCCATCCTGGGCGGGGGCACCATCGGGCTCTTCACCGCCCAGTGGGCACGCATCTTCGGCGCGCGGCGGGTCGTGGTGCTTGACCTCGATGACGACCGGCTGGCGCTGGCGCGGCGGCTGGGGGCCGACGCCACCGTCAACACTACCGATCCCGGTTTCCGGGAGGTTGCGCTAGAATTGACCGATGGCCGGGGCTTCGGCTTTGTGTATGAGACCGCCGGGGCTGCGGGCACGATGGCCCTGGCCTTTGAGATGGCGGCCAATAAGGCGGGGGTGTGCTTCATTGGCACGCCGACCCGCGACCTGACGCTGCCCCCCAAGGTGCTGGAACTGATGCTGCGAAAGGAATTTACCCTGACCGGCTCGTGGATGAGCTACAGCGCCCCCTTCCCGGGGCGGGAGTGGGAACTGACGGCCCATTGCTTTGCCAATGGCTCCCTGGGCTTTGATGAGGGGCTCATCTTCCGTCACCTGCCACTGGCACGCATTGCAGAGGGGTTTGCGCTCTACCAAACCCCCGGCGCGGTCAAGGGCAAGATCATGTTGGTGAATGACTGAGGAAACAGAAGGAGGATGCCATGGACACCCAAGAACGCATTGACCCCGTCCGTGTCCCCCGCAGGGCGCTGCGCGGGGGCGACACCCTACCCGCCATTGGGTTGGGTACCTTCGGCTCCGACCGCTACACCGGGGCGGAGGTCGCCACCGCTGTGGAGGGGGCCATTGGGGTGGGCTACCGGCTCATTGACTGCGCGGCGGTCTACGGCAACGAGGCGCTGGTGGGCGACGCCCTGCGCCGGGCCATGGCCGCCGGCGTGCGGCGGGAGGAACTCTTCCTCACCTCCAAGGTGTGGAACGACCGGCACGGCAAGGGCGACGTGCTGCTCTCCTGCGCTCAGTCGCTCAAGGACCTGGGCCTGGAGGTCCTTGACCTCTTCTTGGTGCACTGGCCGTTTCCCAATTTCCACCCCGTAGGCGCCCCGCCGGACTACCACAACCCCGACGCCAAACCCTACCTGCACGAGCGGTACCTGGAGACGTGGTACCAAATGGAGCAGCTGGTGCGCCGTGGGCTGGTGCGGCACATCGGCACCTCCAACATGACGATTCCCAAGCTCGAGGGGCTGCTGCGCGATTGCCGCATTCCTCCCTCGGCCAACGAGATGGAGCTGCACCCCTGCTTCCAGCAGCCGGAGCTGTTTGCCTACTGCACGCAGCGCAACATCCTGCCCATTGGGTACTGCCCCATCGGGTCGCCCAGCCGCCCCGAGCGCGACCGCACCGCCGATGACGTTGCTGACACCGACGACCCGGTCGTGGTGCGCATCGCCCGGGCACACGGCGTCCACCCGGCGGTGGTGTGCCTGAAGTGGGCGGTGCAGCGCGGGCAGGTGCCCATTCCCTTTGCCACCAAAGCGGCGCAGTACACCGCCAACCTGCGCGCCGTGACCGAAGACCCGCTGACCGGGGACGAGATGGCCGCGCTCGCCGCCGTGGACCGCAACTGCCGGCTCATCAAGGGCCAGGTGTTCCTGTGGGATGGCGCGACCGACTGGCATGACCTGTGGGACGAGGACGGCACCATTGCCGGAATGGAGGAAAGACGATGAACGAGAAGCTGGACATCTGCCAAGGGCCCTTTGCGCCGACGGTGGAAAGCCTGCGCACCTTCGAGTGCCCGGACTGGTTCCGGGACGCCAAGTTCGGCATCTAGAGCCACTGGGGCCCCCCGTCGGTGCCGATGTATGGCGACTGGTACGCCCGCCACATGTATGTGGAGGGCACCGATCAATACCGTTACCATTGGCGCACCTACGGCCACCCGTCGAAGTTTGGTTACAAGGATCTCATCCCCCTGTGGAAGGCCGAGCGCTTTGACCCGGCGGAGCTGATGGACCTCTATGCGAAAGCCGGGGCGCGGTACTTCGTGGCCCAGGCCATGCACCACGACAACTTTGACAACTTCGACTCGGCCTATAACCCGTGGAACTCCACTAAGATCGGCCCCATGCGGGACATCTGCGCCCTATGGAAGGCCGAGGCCGCCCGCCACGGCATGCCCTTTGGGCTCTCGGAGCACCTTGGTGCGTCCTACACGTGGATGAGCGCCTCCCACGGCTGCGACAAGACCGGCCCCTACGCCGGCGTACCCTATGACGGGGCTGACCCGGCCAACCAGAGCCTCTACCGTGACAACGACAGCGAACTGCTGGAGTCCCCCAATGGCTGGCAGTGGTACACCCGCAACCCCAAGTACCACCAGGATTGGTTCCGGCGCATCCGGGACGCCATCGATAAGCTCCAGCCCGACCTGCTCTACTCCGACGGCGAGGTGCCCTTCGGCCCGGTGGGGTACGCCCTGGTGGCCCACCTCTACAACAGCAGCGCCGCCCGCCATGGGGGCCGCAACCAGGCCGTGTACAACCTGAAGCTGCATGACGTGAGGGACCGCACCCAGGGCGTGGCCGAGATTGGTGTGATGGACATTGAGCGCGGGCTCTCAGCTGAGCCGCTCCCGCGACCCTGGCAGGACGACACCAGCATCGGCGACTGGTTCTACAACGTACGGGACGTCTACAAGACAGCTGACGACGTGGCCGACACGCTGGTGGATATCGTATCGAAGAACGGCAACCTGTTGCTGAACGTCACCCAGAAGCCCGACGGCACCATCGACGACGAGGCGCGCCACACGCTCAATCGTCTGGCCGGCTGGATGGAGGCAAACGGCGAGGGCATCCACGGCACCCGCCCCTACCGCCAGCACAAGGAGGGCAAGACCGAACTGGCTGGGGGCTCCTTCCAGGAGGGCAAGGCGGCCTGGCTGCCGTCGGATTATCGCTTCACCCGCAAGGGCGACGCGGTGTATGCCTTCCAGATGCGCCCGGGGCAGGCCGACCGTGCCGTCATCGAGACGCTGGGTCGCCTCTATGAGCGGGAGGTGACCAAAGTAACCGTGTCCGGCCGGCCCGCCGCCTTCACCCAGAAGGACGGCGCCTTGCTGGCGGAGTTGCCCGCCGGGCTCGACCGCGCCATGCCGGTGTGCCTGAAAGCCACGCTCAAATAGGAGGTCCGTCATGCCATACGTCAACAACAGGGAAATGCTGCTCCAAGCCCAGGCCGGCGGGTACGCCGTCGGCTCCTTCAACATTGAGAACATGGAGATGGCCCAGGCCGTGGTGGCCGCCGCCGAGGCCGAGCGTTCCCCGGTCATCCTGGCCACCACGTCATCGACGGCAAGGTATGCGCCGGCGGCGGTGTTCCATGCCATCGTGCGCACGCTGGCCGATGCAGCCACCGTGCCGGTGGCCCTGCATCTCGACCACGGCAGCGGGTTTGACGCCGTGGCGGGTGCCCTGGCCGCCGGGTATTCCACCGTCATGATCGACGCGTCCAAGTTGCCCTTTGAGGAAAACGTCGCGCTGACGGCCCGGTGCGTAGCCGCTGCCCGGGGCTATGGCGTGCCGGTGGAGGCCGAACTCGGCAAGGTTGGCGGCAAGGAGGATGACCACAACGTGGACGACCCCGGCTACACCGACCCGGACGAGGCCCGCGCCTTTGCGGCGGTCACCGGCATCGACTCCCTGGCCGTGGCCATCGGCACGGCCCACGGGGTGTACAAGGCTGAGCCAAGGCTCGATCTCGACCGCCTGTCAGCCATCCGCGCGGTTGTGGATGTGCCGCTGGTGCTGCACGGCACCTCCGGCGTGCCCGACGATGCCGTGCGGGAGTGCGTGCGCCGCGGCATCTGCAAGGTCAACTACGCCACCGAACTGCGGCAGGTGTTCACAGCGGCCCTGCGCGTGGCACTGGCGGCGGATGCCGCCGGTTTTGACCCCAAGCCGTTCTTCAAGCCCGCACGGGAGGCCGTGACGGCCCTCGTGCGCCACCACATGGCAATGCTGGGCAGCAGCGGGCGGGCGTAGTCCCCGGGGAACGGGTTTGTGGTTGGGTTCCGCTCCCGTTTCCCCAAGAACGGGCACAGAAAGATGAACCTCCCGCCGATTCATTCGGCGGGAGGAAAGTAAGAGCGAGTGCGAGTAGAAAACAAAATCCGCCCGCAGGCACAACGTGCCCTTAGAAGCCCCGCATGAGAGGTATAATTTGTGATGGGTCGGCGACATGCGCGCCGGCCCATCTGTCTAAAACGAGAACAAGCGCTCCCAATCGCGGCTGTTGCCACAGCGGCCGGGTCGCTTGGGCGAGCAGCGTGCGTAGCACGCGACCAGCCAGCCGCGAAAGGCTTTAGCCACCGAAGAGCGACAGCAGGATGCCTGCCGCCACGGCCGAACCGATGACCCCTGCTACGTTGGGGCCCATGGCGTGCATTAGGAGGTAGTTGCCGGGGTTGGCCCTCTGGCCTTCCACCTGGGAGACGCGCGCCGCCATCGGCACGGCGGAGACACCCGCCGAGCCGATGAGGGGGTTCACCCGCCCGCCGGTGAGCCAATACATGAGCTTACCGATCAGCAGTCCTCCGACGGTGCTGAACAGGAAAGCCATAAGCCCCAGACCGATGATCATGAGGGTCTGAGGCCGCAGGAAGTTCTCCCCCACGGCCGTCGCCCCCACGGTGACGCCCAGAAAAATGGTGACGATGTTGATGAGCGCATTCTGCGCCGTGTTGGAAAGCCGTTCCGCCACCCCGGACTCCCGGAAGAGGTTGCCCAGCATCAGCATGCCGATGAGCGGAGCCACCGAGGGCAGCAGCAGCACACAGAGGATGGTGACGATGATGGGGAAGCAGATCTTTTCCAGCTTGCTGACTTCCCGCAGCTGGGTCATCACCGTTTCTCGCTCCTTCCGGGTGGTCAGCGCGCGCATCACAGGCGGTTGGATGAGCGGTATGAGCGCCATGTACGAATAGGCGGCGATAGCGATGGCGGGCAGCAGCTCCGGTGCCAAGCGGCTGGTCAAGTAGATGGCCGTGGGGCCATCGGCCCCGCCGATGATACCGATGGAAGCGGCCTGCTGGGGACTGAAGCCCAGCGCGACGGCGATAACAAACGCCACCGCAATACCAAACTGAGCGCCGGCGCCCATGAAGAGGCTGCTGGGCCGGGCGATCAAGGGGCCGAAGTCGGTCATTGCGCCGATGCCCAGGAAGATGAGCGAGGGATAAATGCCCTTTTTCACACCCAAATACAGGTAGTAGAGTAGTCCGCCCGCTGCGTCTCCCGCCGGTTCGCCCATCAGCTCCGTCAGCGGCAGGTTGGCCAGCAGCATGCCGAAGGCGATCGGCAGCAGCAGAAGGGGTTCAAACTTTCGGCCGATGGCCAAATAGACGAGGAGGCAGGCAACGGCGATCATGACCAGATGTTGCCAGGACAACGAGGCAAAGCCCGATGTCTCCCAGATCTTTACCAGTGCATTGACAAACACGGACGTCCCTCCTTATTGTAAGGTCAGAAGGACGTCGCCGGTTGCCACCGTAGCGCCCTTGGTTGCCAGTACCTGCACCACGGTGCCGTCCGTTGGCGCGGCAATCTCATTCTCCATTTTCATGGCTTCCAACACCAACAGCACGTCGCCCTTTTTCACCGCCGTACCGGGCGCGGCTTTGATGGCCAGCACCACGCCGGGCATGGGGGCTTTGATGGGCGTGCCACCCATCACCACCGGGGCAGCGGGGGCCGGGGCAGACGCCGCAGGGGCAGGCGCGGGTGCCGTGGCCATCGGTGCGACGGGGGCAACGTCGGTGGTGCGCACCAGCGTGGCCTGTCCCCGTTCCACTTCCACCTCGTATTCGCGGTCGTTGATTCTCACGATGTATTTCATGCGTTCCACCTCTTAGTCATCGTTGTTGTGGGGGGGCTCCATCAGCCGGATGGAGCGGAAGGTAAGCTCGCTCAACGGGATGCCGGAAGTGTCGCTGACGATGGCCATAATCATGGCCGCCGTGGGTTCCTCCACGTTCACCAGCCGCAGCTGGCCTGTATATGCCACTTCACCGGCGGGTTCGAATGTGGCCGCGTTGGCCTGCTCCACAGGGGCGGCAGGGTGTTTGTGAACCCTGGACAGCGCGGCGATCCCCAGGGAGGAGAGGCGCAGCAGCCCCCACAGGCAGGCCAGCACCGCGAACACGACCGTGATGCAGAAAAGCGCCACCAACAAGCTTTGTAAGACTGTCATTTGCTTTCCTCCTGCACCAGGCGGATGGAGTAGCGCACCGTGCGGCTTTCCTGCTCCTCCCTCTTGCGCAAGAACGTTTCGGCGATCTGGGGGAAGGCGATGTAGGAGAGCACGTCCTCGTCGCTGCGGGCCAGGCTGCCAATTTCCTCCCGCGCCTGCTCAAAGGCTGGTTTCAGCGTGTCAGCAAAGCGTCCGGTCATGGGCTCTTCACTGCCCAACACTTTATGGATGAGGTCGGGGTTGACAACGCCGGGAGCTCGCCCATACTCACCGCGGATGTAGGCCTTGACCTCCTTGGAGATGCTCTTGTAACGTTCTCCGGTCAGTACGTTGGCTGCCGCCTGCACGCCCACCATCTGGCTCATGGGCGTCACCAGCGGCGGGTAACCCAGGTCGGACCGTACACGGGGGGTCTCGGCCAGCACTTCATCCAGCCGGTCCATGGCGTTCTGGGCCTTCAGCTGTGCAATGAGGTTGGAGAGCATGCCGCCGGGCACCTGATAGACGAGCGCGTCGGTCTCCGTGCCCAACACGAAAGGATCGAGCAGACCCGACTGCATGTATTGGGCCTTCAGGGGCTTGAAGAAATCGTTGATGTCCTTCAGTGCCCGCTCGCTCAGCCCCGTCTCATGCCCCATCTGGAAGAGGGCATAGTGCATGGTTTCGGTGGCAGGCTGAGAGGTGCCGCCCGAGAAGGATGAGATGGCCGTGTCAATGCCGTCGCAGCCTGCCTCTACCGCCCGGGCGTAGGTGATCGGCCCCAGCCCGGTGGTGGAATGGGTGTGCAGGAACACCGGCACCGACACCCTATCCTTCAAAGCGCGGATGAGATCATAAGCCTCCTGCGGCCCCATGATGCCAGCCATGTCCTTGATGCAGATGGAGTGAACGCCCAGGGCCTCCAGATCCGACCCCATAGCGGCGTACTTCTCCATGCTGTGGATGGGGCTGGTGGTGTAGCAGATGCACCCCTGGGCGTGGGCGCCTTGGCGGATGGCTTCGTCCACCGCCACTTCGATGTTGCGGAAATCGTTGAGTGCGTCAAAGATGCGGAAGATATCCATGCCGTTTTGGGCGGCATGGGCCACAAACTGGCGCACCACATCATCGGGGTAATGGCGGTACCCCAGTATGTTTTGGCCCCGCAACAGCATTTGCAGCTTGGTGTTTTTCACCCGGCTTTTGATCTTCCGGAGACGCTCCCACGGGTCTTCACCCAGGTAGCGCAGGCAGGAGTCGAACGTCGCGCCGCCCCAGCATTCCAGCGAATAATAACCGGCTTCATCCAGCCGGTCGAGGATTCCCTCAAAATCCTCAAAGGGCATGCGGGTGGCAATGAGCGATTGGTTGGCGTCGCGCAATACCGTTTCTGTGATGTTTACTTTCACCTGGGATTCCTCCTTTTGCACAAAAAAAGGGTGAAGACCAAAAGCCTCCACCCTGAGCTCGATGACTTGAAGCAGTTGCCGCGGTTTGCGGCCCACTACCCAACCGGATTCTCTTCCATATGCGATTCCTGTAATTGTACTCTGTTGGCGGCTCTGTTGTCAAATCGCCAGCGTCATTTCGCCCGGAAACCAACGGAACTCCCTGCCAAAGGAAGGGGTTCTTACGCCGGCAGCAGCAGCCGCACCAGAATGCCCGACGCCACCACGCTCACAATGAGGCTCACCGTTGCCGCGGGCACGGTGTGCCGGCTGTTGCGGATGCCCACCGAGCTAAAATAGATGGCCACGGTGTAAAAAAGCGTCTCAGTGGAGCCCATGATGGCCGACGCCACCCGCCCGGCCAGGGAGTCGGGGCCGTTGGTGCCCAGCACATCCTCCAGCATGCCCAGCGCCGCCATGCCGGAGAAGGGCCGTACCACCACGAGAGGCGCCACCTCCACCGGTACGCCGAAGAACCCCAGCGGCGCGGCCAGCAGCCGGCACAGGAGATCCAGCGCGCCGGAGACTTTGAGCATCTCCACCGCCACCATCACCGCCGTGAGGCACGGCAGCACCGACCAGGCGGTGCGCAGGCCCTTCTCTGCCCCGCGGACAAAGGCATCGTAGACCGGCGCGCGCTGGAAGGCGCCCCAGCCGACCACCAGGGCCATGAGGACCGGAATGAGCCAGTCGGTGTTCATCGGCGGAAGACCGGCAGCGTGGCCAGCAGCCGGGCCGTCAGCACGCCCAGCACCGTTGCCAATACCGAGCTCAAGATCGTGGGCAGCAGGATGTCCGACGGGGCCGCCGCGCCGGCGGCCTGCCGCAGGGCGATGACCGTGGTGGGCAGCAGCTGCAGCGAGGAGCAGTTGACCACCAGCAGCATGCACATGTCGTCACTGGCCCGCCCGCTGGGGTCAATTCGTTTGAGTTCCTGCATGGCCTGCAGCCCGGCGGGGGTGGCGGCGTTGCCCACCCCCAGCATGTTGGCCGCCATGTTGAGCCCGATGTAGCGCGCTGCTGCCGACCCCGCCGGCACCGACGGGTAGAGCCACCGCAGGGGCCGGCGCAGCAGCCGCGCGAACCGCTCAGACAGACCCGACTCCTCCATGATCTCCAGAATGCCGCACCACAGCGTGTAGATGGCCAGGAGCTTGATGCACAGCGTGACGGCGTTGCCCGCCCCATTGAGGGAGGCCGCCAGCAGGTCATTGAGACGCCCGGTGGCCGCCGCCACGACGACGCTGACTAGCATCATCCCCGCCCACAGCCAATTCATCATCGCCTTCACCCCTCCCTATGCCTATGCGGCCGGGCGGAGGGATAGCCGTATTTACACCCGGAACGCCACGGGGCTCCTGCCCCATTCCTGGCGGAAACGGCGGGCGAAGTAGTTGGCATCGGCAAAGCCCGTCTCCCGCGCAATGTGGCCGATGGGCAGCGTCGTGGTCTGGATCAGGTTGAGGGCGGCTGTCAACCGGCAGCGCAGCAGGTATTGGTGCAGCGACAGGCCGGTGTGTCGCTTCACCAGGCGGCTCACATAGGCCGGGGTGAAGTGGAACACCCCGGCCACGTCGCCGTTGGTCAGGTTTTGCCGGTAATGGCGGTTCAGATAGGACAGGATGGCGTCGGCGGCGCTGCTGGGGGAGGGGGCGGTTCCCTCCTCGTCGGCTTGGTGGATGATGTCGGCCAGCAGGGTCAGCATCTGCGCTTTCAGCCGCAGGGCGGCGTGGCGGCGGCCGGTGCGGTATTCCTCCTCCATGGCGGTCAGCGCGTCGGCCGCCCAGTGGGCCTGGGGCAGCGCAATCACGTCGTTGAGGGCCGGGCAATCCGCAAACGTCACCGGCGCCAGCAGCCCCGCCGGGCGAAAGTGAGCGCTCTTGTCCGGCGGCACGGGCGTTGCTACTGCACTGGCCGCCCGTGTGTGGTCGAAGTTGACCCCCAGCACGGCAAAAGGCCGGTCCGGCAGGTAGCTGTAGGACACGCCCGCCGGCCACAGGAAGAGACTGCCAGCCCGGGCCGGGTACCGCCGCCCGCCGATGACCATGGCCCCCTCGCCCTCGTTCACCACGATGCAGCGGCAGTCGTAGGGCACCACATCCACAAAGGGGGTGTCGCGGTCAATGGCAAAGGCGTGGACGTAGCGCACGAAGGGGTCAAGCGCGGCAAGACGCAAGGTGACAGGTTCCATGGCATGCCCTCTGGGAGGTTCGTTTTGTGCTAGCGGTGCATCGTTTCCTCCCTGTATTTTGGCAGAGGCACCCCCTATAATCAAGGGGATGGGGGCGGCAATAACTGCCCACGACAGGGAAGAGGGAGGATGAACCATGCAGAATGTGCTTGGAACCCCCGTGCGGCGGCCGGCACGGGTCGGCTTTTTCGCCGTGGGGCACCGCACCTACTGGGAGCAGTTTGAGGGCCTGCTGGAGCAACTGATGGTCTACCATGGGGAGGTGCAGGCGCTTCTGGTGGCCAACGGGGTGGAGGTTGTCGACTACGGCATGGTGGACAGCAACGCCCGTTCCTTCGATGTGGCACAGCGGATGGGCGGCGACGGCCTGGACCTCGTGTTCTGCGACATGGTGACCTACGCCACCTCGTCGGTGTTTGCGCCTATTGTGCGGGCGGCGCAGGCGCCCATTGTGCTGGTGGCGCTGCAGCCGCTGCCGGGCATGGATTACACCGTGGCCTCCACCCGCATGCAGCTGGAGAATGACAACGTCTGCTCGGTGCCGGAGTTCACCGGTGTGGCGGCCCGCTACGGTCGCCCGGTGGCCGACGTGGTGCTGGGCACACTGCGCGACGACCCATTGGCTGCTGCAGAACTGGCCCGGTGGTGCGACATCGCCCGGGCGCTGCATGGGCTGAGGGGCGCACGCATCGGTCTCATGGGCCACGTGCTGGAGGCCATGTACGACATGCACGCCGACCCGACGGCGGTGTCGGCGGCCTTCGGCGTCCATGTGCCGCTCATTGAGATGGACGACCTGCTGGCGGAGTATGAACGGGTGACCGAGGGGGAGATTGCCGAGCGGGAGGGGTTCATCCTGTCCGCCTTTGACTGCCCGGACCCCGGCAGCGACCCGGTGACCCGGAAGCTGACGCGGGAGGACCTGCGCCAGGCCGCCCACTCGGCCGTGGCGCTGGACCGACTGGTGGAGAGCCGCAACCTGACGGGTCTGGCCTACTACCACGAAGGCCGCATCGGCACCGTGGGGCGACAAGTGGCCTCGTCGCTCATCGTGGGCAATTCCCTGCTCATTGCCCGCGGGGTGCCCATGTGCGGGGAGTACGACATCAAAACCTGCATTGCCATGCTGCTGCTGGATCGCCTGGGGGTGGGCGGCAGCTTTGCGGAGCTCCATCCCTTCGACTTCCGTGAGGATCTCATCCTGGTGGGGCACGACGGCCCCCACCACATTGCCCTGGCCGAGGGG
>JAEYRA010000041.1 GCA_023409755.1 Bacillota bacterium | reverse complement strand
TGACCGAGCCGCACCAGCTCATTGGCGAACTGCACGAAGGCGGCATGAAGCTTTTGAACGTCACCATGGGCAACCCCTACGTCAACCCCCACGTCAACCGGCCCTACCGCCGGGGTGGCTACCAGCCGCCGGAACATCCGCTGAAGGGTGTGGAGCGCATTCTTTCCGGCGCGCGGTCCGTGCAGCAGGACTACCCCAACCTGGCGGTGATGGCCAGCGGAGTGAGTTACCTGGGCGACGCCGGCGACTTGGTGGCCGCGGGCATGGTGCGGGACGGATGGGCCTCCCTCGTTGGCTTTGGCCGCATGGCCTTTGCCTACCCGGATTTCGCCCGCGACATCGTGGAGGGCCGTGGGCTCCAAAAGAACAAGTCCTGCCTGGCGTGTACCAAGTGCACCGAGCTCATGCGCGCCCGCTGCACCGCCGGCTGCCCGGTGCGTGACCAGGAGGTCTACCTGCCGCTGTACCGCGAGCACTGCATGAACAGGGGGTAAGGGCATGGGGAAGGTTGCTGTCGTCACCGGGGCCACCCGGGGCATTGGCCTGGGCATTGCCAAGCGCCTGTTGGCCGAGGGTTGGACCGTCGTGGGCACCGGCACCGGGCCGGAGGTGGACTACGCCGCCACACTCGCAGAGCTGCGGGCGTTGGGCACGTTTGACTACCGGCGCTGCCGCCTGGGCGAGGGGGCTGACCGGGAGAACCTGGCCAGCCACTGCGCCGCGTGCTATGGCGCGGTGGATGCCCTCATCAACAATGCCGGCGTCGCCCCCCGGGTGCGGGCCGACATGCTGGAGTTGACCGAGGAGAACTACGACTTTGTGCTGGACACCAACCTCAAGGGCACGTTCTTCCTCACCCAGGCCTTCGCCCGGCAGATGGCGACACGGACGGAGGCGGACCCCGCCTACCGTCCGGTCATCGTCATCGTGTCCAGCCTATCGGCCTACGCGTCCTCCACCAATCGGGCGGAGTACTGCATTTCCAAGGCAGGGCTGGCACAGGTCACGGCCCTCTTTGCAGATCGGCTGAGCGAATACGGCATCAATGTATATGAAATACGCCCCGGCATCATCGCCACCGACATGACGGGCAAGGTGAGGGAGAAATACGACCGGATGATTGAGGGCGGGTTACTGCCCTTGGCCCGCTGGGGACAGCCCGAGGACGTGGCGCAGGCCGTGTGGGCGGTGTGCGCAGGGTTGCTGCCCTACTCCACCGGCGAGGTTTTGAACATCGACGGCGGCTTCCACCTGAGGAGGCTGTGATGGAGCGGCTGCGCTTTGGGGCGATGGAGATTCCGGTTCACTCATTGGCTGCCGCAGTGGTGGGCAGCGGCGCCGCCGGCTGGAACGCCGCCTGCCACCTAGCCAAGCTGGGCGTGGCGAGCATTGCTGTCATCACCGAAGGGGTGAACTGCGGTACCTCACGCAACACCGGCAGCGACAAGCAGACCTATTACAAACTATCGCTGAGCGGTGACGGCCCGGATTCGGTGCAGCAGCTGGCTGAGACGCTCTTTGCCGGCGGGTCCACCGACGGCGATCTGGCGCTCATCGACGCGGCGTCCTCGGCAGGAAGCTTCCTTCGGCTGGCCGGGCTGGGTGTGCCCTTCCCACACAACGAATACGGCGAGTACGCCGGTTACAAGACCGACCATGACCCCCGGCAGCGGGCAACCTCCGCCGGGCCGCTGACGTCGCGCTACATGACTGCAGCGCTGGAGCGGGAGGCCCGGTCGCTCGGCGTGCCGGTCTTTGACGACCACCAGGTCATCGGCATCGTGACCGATGGGAACGGGGAGGACGCGGCCTGCTTGGGGCTGCTCGCCCTCAACCTGCGGGAGCTCGACAGCCCCATCCGGGGGCTGACGCTCTTCCGCTGCGGTGCGGTGGTGTGGGCATGCGGGGGCGAGGCAGGGCTCTTCGCCCGGTCGGTCTACCCGCCCAGCCAGCACGGCGCGTTGGGCCTGGCGCTGGAAGCCGGGGCCAAGGCTGCCAACCTGCAGGAGTGGCAGCACGGCCTGGCGTCCATCGGGTTCCGCTGGAACGTCTCAGGCACCTACCAGCAGGCGCTGCCGCGCTACATCTCCACCACCGCCGACGGGAGCGACGAGCGGGAGTTCCTGTTGGAATATTTCACCCCGGCGCAGGCGCTGGACTACACGTTCCTGAAGGGTTACCAGTGGCCCTTTGACGCCCGGAAGCTGCCGGGGTCGTCGCTCATTGACCTGTGTGTGACCCGCGAGACCGACGAACGGGGCCGCCGGGTGTTTTTGGATTATCGCAACAACCCCACCGGGCTGGAGGAAGGTTTTTCTCTCCTCAGCGACGAAGCCCGCGGGTACCTTGCCAACTCCGGCGCGCTGCTGGCTACCCCCATAGAACGCCTGCGGCACATGAACCCCGAGGCCATCGCGCTCTACGCCAGCCACGGTATCGACCTCACCCAGGAGCCGCTGGAGGTTGCCGTGTGCGCCCAGCACATGAACGGCGGCCTGCTGGTGGATAAATGGTGGCGCACGACAGTAGGTGGGCTTTATGCCTGTGGGGAGGCCGCCGGTACCTTCGGGGCCTACCGCCCCGGCGGCAGTGCCCTCAACGCCACCCAGACCGGCTCCCAGCGGGCGGCGCGGCACATCGCCACCCACAGGGCCAAGCCGCCGGAGGCAGAACGCTTCGCCGCAGCCGCCACCGCGCTGCTGGCGCGGAAAACCGCCCCCGGCTTGCCCGCTGACGGGCAGGACAACGACACGCTGGCCCCGCTGCTAGCCGCCGCCCGCCAGCGCATGACGCACCACGGCGCCCACCTGCGCAGCCCCGAGGGGCTCGCCCAGGCCCTCGACGCCTGTGCCAATGACTTGGTCGGGTACTGGCAGAGGGTCAGCCCCTGCGCCCCCCTGCAGTGGCCCGAGGCGCACAAGGGTTGGAGCATGCTGGTGAGCCAGTGCGCCTGCCTGTCGGCCATGGCGCACTATGCCCGACAGCGCGGCCCCAGCCGCGGCTCGGCCGTGCTGCTCGCCGATGACGGCACCCCGCTGCCCGGCCTGCCCTGGCGCATGCGCCCCCCTGGCGACGCCATGGACGGCCAGGTGCTGGAGACGGCGCTGACCCTCCAAGATGGTGTGCCCCATTGCACCAACACCTTCCGCCCCGTTCACCCCCTCCCCACGCGGGACCTGTGGTTTGAGAACGTTTGGGCGCGTTATCGGGCAGGGGAAGTAGATGACTGAGGTGAGTCAGCGCAAGATATGCGAAATTCACGAGCATAAGCCGCAGGGCGACATTACGAGCGAAACAAGAATAAACGGGACATCCGATGGATGTCCCGTTTTCCAAACCGACTATCAATGCGAGGCCGCGCAAAGCACCATGGCCACCGACAAAACGAAGGTCCCAATAAATGCTCCTCACCTTATTCTTCTATACCGATATACTCCGAATATTGTTCTTTAAGTTTTTGAAATTTAACATCTAAAAAGAAGCTGCTAAATGTCTCTTCTTCAATGAAGTCATTTATCATCGTTGTTATTATTAGCATGTGCCAAAGATATACATGCTCTATACAATGCACCACCATTTGTATCATCTAACTCATATGCTCTAAGAAATGCAGTTGCAGCGTCATCATAACGTTCTATCTGAGACAAACAGATACCATGATTAAAATGACTTGTACTAATATTTGGGTTTCGAGCAAGTATTTCTTCGATTACCACCAATGCATCATCCAATTTACCTTCATCCATTAATCTTTTGAATTTATCTGTAATAGCCTCGTTACGTTTCCTCAAAAATCGAAACATAACTATCCTCCATTCAGTTATATTGTATACATATTATACCACAATATTGTAAATTAACAATATAAAATTGCGGTGAAAGACCCAGAAAACTGCACAAGCAACCCACTCAGAAGCCCGCCAGCGACATGTGCGGTGGCGGGCAATGGTTGGCTATCACGAGCACTCTCCTCTCGCCTTTGCCGCTGCACGGCAAAGGCGAATAAATTCGCGGCTGTCGCAAAGCGGCAGCCGCGAAAGCGAAGCGTAAGCGCAGCGCTAGAGGTTTCCCCGCATGCCAAGTTCATCGGCGGCGGCGCGCATGCCCTCAAGGGTTTTGATGATGACGTCGTCGAGCGGCAGGCCCAGCATGTCCGCCCCATCCTGAATGACCTTGCGGGAGCAGCCGGCGGCAAAGCTGGGCTGCTTGAACTTCTTTTTAACCGAGCTCAGCTCCAGGTCAAGGATGCTCTTGGAGGGCCGAAGTGCCACGCAGGCAGCGATGATTCCAGTGAGTTCATCCACGGCATAGAGAGCTTTCTCCATGGGGTGCTCGGGCTTCCTATCCACCGGAACCAGGCCCCAGCCATGGCAGGCGACGGCATGAATGATGCGCTCATCGATGCCTCGCGCCTCCAACAGCTCAATGGCCTTGACGCAGTGCTGCTCGGGGAATTGCTCAAAGTCGATGTCGTGCAGCAGCCCCACCACGCCCCAGAAGTCCTCCTCGCCGGGGGCGTAGTCGGCGACAAAGCGACGCAGTGCTGCCTCCACCGCCAGTGCGTGGCGCACGTGCCACTCCTCCTGGTTGTATTCCCGCAGAAGCGCCAGCGCTTCCTCTCTTGTCGGTATCATTGGATTCTCCCCCTCGTTCTTTTTGGGTACCCTATCATTTCCCGGCCCGGTTTGGCAAGTTTTCAACCGGTTTTTGTGGGATTGGCCCTCGCCCTGGGCAAAAAGCCGCCGCCATCACAAGAAAGCGGCAAAGAAATGCCGTGCGGCCACGCAGCCGCACGGCAGAAAGGCCGAGACGTCGGCGTGGTTATTCGCCGTAAGCCGCGAGGATGCGATCGAGGGTGGCGTCGTACTCCTCATCCACCACCTGCATCTCCGGGTGGCTCTCAAAGTACTCCACCGAGCGGCGCACACCCTGCACAAAGGACGTGGTGGCCGCGAAGCCCGGCACGAAGCTCTTCAGCTTGCTGTTGTCAAAGATCGCCGTGTTGGACTTGTCGCCCAGCAGGTCGCCGGTTTGGGCGGGGTTGTGGCGCACGATGAAGTCGCTGGCGATGTGCACGGGCTTCGCCTCCACCCCTACGGCGTCGGCAATGGCCTTGAGGATCTGGTCCCAGGTCAGCGCTTCGTCGGAAGTAATGTGGAACGGGTGCCCAATGGCTCGTTGGTTGCCCATGAGCCCCACGAAGCCCTTGGCAAAGTCACTGTTGTGGGTCATCGTCCACAGCGAGGAACCGTCGCCGGGCACGATGATCTTCCGGCCCCGCTTCAGGCGGCTGACCAGGGTGTAGGGCTTGCCCCAGCTGTTCATGCAGTAGGGGATCATCGTGAGTCCGTAGGTCAGTGTGGGACGCACGATGGTGATGGGGAAGCCGCTCTCGCGGTAGGCGCGGGTCAGCAGCTCCTCGCAAGCGATCTTATCGCGCCCGTACTGCCAGAATGTGTTGCACAGGGGCGTGGATTCGGTGATGTACTGGTGGCTGCTGGGCTTTTGGTAGGCCGCGGCGGAGCTAATGTACAGATACTGCCCTGTGCGACCGGCGAAAAGCTTGATGTGGGGCTCAATCTGCTGGGGCAGAAAGCCGATGAAGTTGGCCACCACGTCGAAGGTTTGGCCGGCCAGCGCACGCTCCAGCGCGGCAGGGTCCCCGGCGTCGGCCTGCAGCACATGGGCACCCTCCGGCACCCACTGGCTGCGATTGCCACGGTTGAGGAGCGTCACATCCCAGCCCTCGCTCACCGCCAGGCTCGACACCGCTGTGCTGATGATTCCAGTCCCGCCAATCAACAATGCTTTCATCGCTCTGCCTCCCTTGTCTGATATCGATATTATAACGTTCCAACATGCAGGATGCTATCTATACAAACGGGGTTTGGTTCTCACCTGCGAAATTCGTGAGCCCTGGTGCTAATTCCTTCATCTACTATATGCTGACCGAACGGGGCAGACAGCCGAAGGAACGCGCTCACACCGTGCCGGCCCGCATTCTGCAGTGTGTGCCGCTCAACTACGACGACGCGGCCACCCTCCGCCGCCTGCCTACCAGCCGCGGGGCAGAGGGTACACAAAGCAGACGTGAGCACCCATAACGGCATCCCACCGCCGCACTGGGTCACCCTGATGCCAGCCAACAAAAAACGGGAGCGGACAATATGTCTGCTCCCGCTTTTGCATCCTCCCTATTCCCGCACGCGGTACTCAAACTGGTAGCTGCCGGAGCCGGCGGTGAAGCGCACGCCTCCGCTGACCCGCTCGACATCGGCGATGCCCTCGGCATCCATAAGCGGCACACCGCCCTCGCGCACGTCGCCCCGGGCCGCACCCGGCAGGGTGACGGTGGCGGTGCTGTTCTCCGGCACGGTCAGCTTGAGCGCCATACGGCCGTCGGCCACCCGCCAGGACACCGACACCTGCCCGTAAAGGGTACGCAGCGAACCCCTGGCCTCGGTGAAGTGCTCATTGGGCAGCGGAGCCACCAGCACGTTGCGGAAACCGGGCTGGCTGGCGTCGGGGGCGATGCCCAGAATGTTGCGGTAGAGCCAGTCGCCAATGCTGCCGTAGGCATAGTGGTTGAAGGAGTTCATATCCGCTGACCAGAAGCTGCCATCGGGCTTGATGTTGTCCCAATGCTCCCACATGGTCGTCGCGCCCTTGGTGATGGGGTAGAGCCAGGAGGGATAGTCCTTCTTTAGCACCAACGCGCAGGCCTCTTCGTGAGCGCCGTTGTCGGTGAGCGCATGGCACAGGTAGGGCGTGCCCACAAAGCCCGTGCTGAGGTGGCCGTCCCGCTCGGCCAGCAGGTCTTTGAGGGTGCGCAGCGCCCGCTTTCGGCTGTCCTTGTCCAGCAGGTCGAAGTGCAGGCCCACGACCTGGGCCGTCTGGGTGGGGCAGGCCAGCCGCCCGTTGGGGGTGACAAACTCCCGCCGGAAGGCCTTCCGCACCCGCTTGTAGAGCTTGCCATACACCTCGGCGTCGTCCTCATAGCCCAGCGTTTCAGCCGCCTGGGCCACCAGGCGGGTGGAGAGTGCGTAGTAGGCCGTGGCAATGAGGTCTTGGCTGGTCGCGCCGACGTAGGAATCGCTGCCGGCGTCCAGCCCCAGCCAATCGCCGAAGTGAAAACCGGTGTTCCACAGTTCCTCGTCGTCGCCCTGGGCGCGGATATACTCCACCCAGTTCTTCATCATCGGGTAACACTCGGCCAGCAGCCGGGTGTCGTCGTAATACTCAACCATCGTCCAGGGGCAGATGGTGGCCGCGTCGGCCCAGGCGGCGGACGAATCCCCCTCGATGACAGCGGGGATGACGTGAGGAATGCCGCCGGTGGGCAGCTGGTCGGCGGCCATGTCCCGCAGCCACTTGGTGTAGAAGGCCGCCGTGTCATAGTTGAATGCCGCGGTGGAGATGAACACCTGGGCGTCGCCGGTCCACCCCAGCCGCTCGTCGCGCTGGGGGCAGTCGGTGGGCACATCCACGAAGTTGCCCCGCTGGCCCCACACGATGTTGCGCTGCAGGTGGTTGATCATCTCGTCGTTGCAAGCAAAGTCACCGGTGCGCTCCATGTCGCTGTGGACGACCATGCCGGTCATGTCCTCCAGGTTCGGCTCGCCTGGGTACTCCACGATCTGCACGTATTGGAACCCATGGAAGGTGAAGGTGGGTTCCAACACCTCCTCGCCGCCGCGCAGGGTGAACTCATCGGTCTGGCGGGCCTTGCGCAGGTTGTCGAGGTAAACGTTGCCCTGTTGGTCCAGCACCTCAAAGTAACGAAGCACCACGCGGTCGCCGGACTGGCCGTTCACCCGCACCCGCAGGTAACCGACCATGTTCTGGCCCAGATCCACCACCCGCTCGCCCTTAGGCGTGGTGAGCAGCGCCAGGGGACGCCGTTCCTCGGTCACACGCATCGGCAGGCCGTCCTGGGCCACCACGTTGGTGGTGCCGCCGTCGCCCACCAGCACGTCGTGCCAGCCGCTGTCATCCAGGCCGTAGGTGCACCAGCCATCCACGGCACAGCGGCTGTCCACGTGCTCACCGTGGTAAATCTCTGAATACCGGATGGGACCATCCATGCCCTTCCAGTCGCTGCCGGTGGCAATGATCTGCTCGTGGCCATCGGCGTAGGTGACCACCAACTGGGCCAGCAGCTCTCTCGGCTTGCGTCTGGCCGTGTCCTGCCCCACCCAGCCAAGCTCACTGCGGTACCAGCCGTTGCCCAGCATCGCGCCGATGGCGTTTCCGTCTGGCCCGATGAGGTCGGTGACGTCATACACCTGGTACTGCAGACGCTTAGCATATACTGTCCAGCCCGGCGCCAGCAGGGAGTCGCCCACCGGCTGGCCGTTGAGCCACAGCTTGTAGCAACCGTGGGCGGTGGCGTAGAGCCGCGCCGAACGCACCGCGCCGGTCACCAAAAACTCCCGCCGGAGCAGAGGGCTCACACACTGGCCGGTGCTGGCGTCCATGCCAATCCACCGGGCGCGCCAACCCTCCTGCATCAGGCCCGTCTCCAACCACGCCGGCTCGCTCCAGCCGTCGCTGCGACCCTCGCTGTCCCAGGCCTGCACCCGCCAATGGTAATGGGTGCGGGGCCGCAGGGTTTCGCCGCCGTAGACGACCTGTATGCTGCGGCCGGTGTTGACCACGCCGCTGTCCCACAGGGGGGTGTCAAAGGTTGCGCTGAGAGCCACCTGCAGGCGGTAGGCACTCTGCCGCACGCCCCGCTGCTGGGGGGCGCGCAGCTTCCAGAAAAACCGTGGCTCGGGCACATCGATGCCCAGGGGGTTCACGCGATACTCACATCGAAGGTCATAGGGACGCATGGAAGCACATCCTTTCCGGCCGGGGGCAGCGGGGGCAAACACAAATGCCCGATGCAAAACGCATCAGGCAACGTTGCTCGGTTGGCAGGTCGATCTTGGCATACCGTTGCCGCGCTCCCCTGTTACATGTTTTTTCCAGTATACTCCAACCACATGGTCTTTGGAAGGGCATGCACACCCGCCATGTCATGCGGCCATTCGCGGCGCTCCTCAACTTACACGGCAAACGCCGCCCGGCACAGCCGGACGGCGTTTCAGATTGTCTACAACCCCATAGAACGGGCAAAGGGAGATGAACCTCCCGCCGATTCATTCGGCGGGAGGAATGGAGAAGCCAGAACAAGCAGGATACAAGAGCTCGCCCGCAGGCGAAACGTATCCTTAGAAATCCGCATGAGCGCTAACGTTTATGATCGGTCGGCGACATGTGCGGCGACCGATCTCGTGAAAATGAGAACAAGTTATCTGAATCGTGGACGTCGCGGCGGACACGACAGGCTGGTGCGGTGATTGCTCAGTCCCGTTCCCCGTGGCAACCATGGTGATGATGGTGGCCGCGGTGGTGGCCATCCTCCTCCCCATGGCAGTCATGGTCACCGTGTTCCCGGTGCTTGCCGTGGCAGCGATGGCCTTCGTGGTCACCATGCTCGCCGTGGCAATCGTGGCCTTCATGGCCGCCATGCTTGCCGTGGCAGCCGTGTTCCTCGTGGTTATGCTCGCCATGGCCCTTGCCCCACGAGCCGGGGCCAAAGTCACGCTCTGTCCCGTCGGCAGGCGCACGCCCCCGCCCGCAGCCCCGGCGGCCGCCGCCTAGCTCCCCTCGGTCGGGGCCGTCAAAGCCCCAGGGGCGGTCGCGGTCCACTGGGTCGTCGCCCAGTTGCTGCTCCAGCGTGGCAACGATGCGGCGCAGATAATCGCCCAGCGAGCGCTGTTCCTCGTCATTGAGGCAGGCGAAGAGGTCTGTGGCCTCCACCTTCTGCTCGGCAGCCTGGCGTCCCTCGTCGGTCAGGTGGATGGTCATGGCGCGCCGGTCGTCCTCTGCCTGGGTGCGGGTGATGTACCCGCTGCGCTCCAGCTTCATCAGCAATTCGCCCAGCGACTGGGGCCGCATGTCCAGCAAAAAGCCCAACTCCCGCTGGCTGATCTCCGGCTGCAGCTTCAAGAGCGCCAGAATGCGCCCCTGCCCCCGGTGCGGGTCGCCCATTGGCCCGTGGGCCCGGTGGTTCATCATGTGGTAGCGGCGCAGCAGCCATTCCACCCGTGCCAGCGATTCAAACAGATCGTTTGTATCGTTCATCGGTTTGCCTCCATTCGTTTCGTTTTCAGGTACCTTCTGATCAGATCATAGCAAGGGTTCATTCGCATGTCAACAATTATTATCAGGTACCTTTATTGGCGGGACAGCACCAACATGGAAGCGTCCTGCGGGTGCGAAACGGAAGGAACCGCTTACTCGCCCTTTACGGAAGCGGCGATGGCGTCAGCCATGGCGGCAAGCTCAGGCAGCTGCTCCTCCCGCAGGGTGGAGCGCAGCACCAGCGGCGGCACCAGGATGGGCATGTCCTTCATGGAGCACAGCAAGTCCGCCATGACCTTGTGGGCGGCCGGGGCCCAGGAACCGTTGCCGATGAGAGCGACCTTGCGGCCCTGGAGATTGAGCACCGCCATATCGCGCAGAAGCGCCTCCATACCGAAGTACAGCCCCGCGTTGTAGGTGGGGGAAGCCAGCACCAGATGGCTGAACTCAAACGCGTCGCCGATGATCTGGCTGGCGTGGGTCTTGGAGATGTCATACACCCGCAGGTGCTCCACCCCCCGCTCCGCCAGCATCCCCGCCAGGGCCATCACGGCGTTCTCGGTGTTGCCATACATGGAGGCATAGGCCAGTACCACGCCGGGCCGCTCGGGCTGGTAGCGGCTCCAGCGGTCGTACTTCTCCAGAATGTAGCCGAAGTCCTTACGCCAGATGGGCCCATGCAGTGGGCAGAGCATGTTGAGGGCCGGCAGTGCCGCGGCCTTCTTCAGCGCGGCCTGCACCTGGGGGCCATAGCGGCCGACAATGTTGGCATAGTAGCGGCGTGCCTCGTCCAGGAGGGCCGTCTCAAAGTCCACCTGGTCGGCAAAGAGGTTGCCGGACAACGCGCCGAAGGACCCGAAGGCGTCCGCGGTGAAGAGAATGCCTTCGGTCTCCTCATAGGTCATCATCACCTCCGGCCAATGCACCATGGGGGTCATGAGGAACCGCAGGGTGTGCCGGCCCAGCGGCAGGCGGTCGCCCTCGCCCACGGTGTGCAACCGGTCCTCAATGTCAAACCGGTAGAACTGGCGGATCATCTGGAAGGTTTTCGGGTTGCCCACCAGCTTCATGCCCGGGTTGCGGCGGCAAAGCTCCTCAATGTTGGCGCAGTGGTCGGGCTCCATGTGGTTGACCACGAGGTAATCGATGGACCGCCCGCCCAGGGTGTACTCCAAGTTCTCAAAAAACTGCTGGGTGATGGAGGAATCGACCGTATCGAGCAGGGCCACCTTCTCATCCAGTATGAGATAGGAGTGGTAGGCCACGCCATTTGGCAGTGGGAACATATTCTCAAAGAGCGCCAACCGCCGGTCGTTGCCGCCCACCCAATGGATGTCCGGCGCAATCCTCTGTGTGCAGTGCATAAAGAACCTCCTGAACGAATAGAATCGGGTTTATTCCCGTTCGTGTTCCAGCTTTTTGATGGCCTCACCGAGCGTGCGCCAGGGCAGCACCGCGCACTTGACCCGTGCGGGCATGTTGGCGATACCCCGCAGGGCAATGCCGTCCTCCAACGGCTCCAGCTCCGCCTCATCGGTCACCGTTTTCTGTATCATACCCAGAAACCGGCGCAGGAGATCCAGAGCCTCGTCCACCGCCTTGCCCTCAATGAGCTCGGCCATGATGGCGGTGGATGCCTCTGAGATGGCGCAGCCCGCGCCGGTGAACCCCACCGCGGCAATGACACCGTCCTCAACGGTCAGCTCCAGGTGGATGTCGTCGCCGCAGCTGGGGTTGACACCCCGCTGCTCCACCGTCGGGTGCTCCAGCCCGTGGCGGTGCTTTTTGGAGCGGCCATACTCGGTGATGACCTCAGTGTACAGCTCATCCAACCCCATTGCCAAGCCACCTCCCCACGCCGCGCAGGCTCCCCGCCAGGCGTTCGATGTCGTCCGTCGTGTTATAGGGCCCGATGCTCGCCCGGCAGGTGGCCCCCACGCCCAGATGCTTCAGCAGCGGCTGAGCGCAGTGGTTGCCGGAGCGGATGGACACCCCGTCGGCGTTGACGATGGTCGCCACATCGTGGGGATGGGCGTTGGCCAGCGTGAAGGACACCACACCAATGCGGTCAGCAAGACCATCGGGCCCAATGAGCCGCAGGCCCGGCACGGCGCTCAGGCGATCGAGCAGCACCGATGTCAGCGCACGCTCGTGGTCGCGCAGGGCGTCCCACCCCAGGGCATTGAGGTAGTCGATGGCCGCAGCCAGGCCGACCGCCCCGCCCACGTTCTGGGTGCCGCCCTCAAACTTCTGGGGAAGCTCGGCCCAGGTGGAGTTTTGCTCCTCCACATATTCTATCATATCCCCGCCATAGAGGAAGGGCGGCATGGCGTCCAGCAGCGCTTCTTTGCCCCAAAGCACCCCCACCCCCATGGGCGAGAGCATCTTGTGGCCGGAGAAAACATAGAAGTCGGTCCCCAGCGCCTGCACATCCGCCCCCAGGTGGGGCGCGCCCTGGGTGCCGTCCACCACCACCACCGCGCCCACGGCGTGGGCCCGGTCGGCAAGGACGCGCACCGGGTGCACCACGCCCGTCACGTTGGAGGCATGGGCCACCGCCACGATCTTGACCCCCGCGGTGATCTTGCTCTCGATCTCCCGCGCGGGGATTCGCCCCTGCGGGTCGGTGTAGAGGTAGCGAAGCTTGGCCCCGCGGGCCCGGGCCACCACCTGCCAGGGCACGAGGTTGCTGTGGTGCTCGCTCACAGCAAGCACCACGGTGTCACCGGGCCGCAGCACCGACATGCCGTAGCTCTGGGCGATGATGTTTAAGGCCTCGGTGGCGTTCTTGGTAAAGACGACCTCCCGCTCGCTTGGGGCGTGCAGGAAGGCACGCACCGTCTCCCGTGCGTCATCCAGGGCGGCGGTGGCTGCCACGCTCAGGTCATACGCCCCCCGGTGGGGGTTGGCGTTGGCTCGCTCATAGTAATTCCGCACGGCCTCCAGCACCTGCCGGGGCTTCTGGCTGGTGGCGGCGCTATCGAGGTAGGCCACCGACCGCCCCTGTGCGTCCAACTCACTCAGGAAGGGGAAATCCCCACGGCAATCGATCATGCGCCCACCCCTCCCACCGCGGCCTGCACCGCGTCCAGGATCAATTCCTGCGTCGCCAGGTCGGGGATGCGCTCCACCACGGCGGCAAAGGCAGCCCGGGCCAGAAGTTTGCGCGCGTGGGCTTCGGAGAGGCCGCGGCTCATCAGGTAGAAGAGCGCTGCCTCGTCGGGCCGGCCGGAGCTGGCGGCGTGCTCACCCTCCACGTTGTCCTCACCGCACAGCAGCACGGGCACGGAGAGGTTGCGTACCCGGGGGCTGAGCATGAGGACGTTCTCCTCCTCCCGCCCGCGGGAGCCGGCCGCTCCCCGCACGAAATCCAGCGTGTCACGCAGCACCTTGCGGCTGTCATCGAGCAGCACGCCGCGCACGTCGATGGCGCTCTCGCTGCGCTGCCCGCGGTGTTCGGCGCGGGTTGTCAGGTCCAGCGTGCGGCTGCCGCTGCCCAGGTACAGCAGATCCACCTGCACGCGGCTGTCGGCCCCATCCAGCACGGCGTTGCAGCCGGTCACGGCGTTGCGGCCGCCCA
>JAEYRA010000166.1 GCA_023409755.1 Bacillota bacterium | reverse complement strand
CGCCAGCCACAGGCCGATACATCCGGCCAAGGCACGAAACAGCCTGCCTGCGGCACTCCGCCCTCCCGCCGCAGCGGAGTCCTCCACGGCATAACCCCGCACGAGCCACCCCAACAGGAGGCCCCCTGACGACATGTGCGTCAGGGGGCTCCCCTTCACCCAATCCGAGCACTCCCCCTCGCGGCGGTCGCAAAGCGGCCGGTGCGAACGCGAAGCGTCATATTTCTTTCGACCCGCGCAGAGCGGTCTTGACGAACACCCGTCCGTCCTCAGCGTGGAATTCCACCGTGCGGCCGTAATCGAGGCCGGTGTCCTCGGCCACCAGCCGCAGGCGCAGGCGCGTGAGCTCCGCCTTCACCGCGGCCACGTTGCGGTCACCAATCTGAATGCCGCCGGCCCCGCCGAAGAGCCGTGCCCCGCCGGCAATTTTGGCCGTCACACGGAAGCGCAGCGCCCCCGCCCTCTCCATCCGCCGCAGAAGTTCCTCCACAGCGGTGTCAGCAAACTTCATGACGTTGGTGTCATTGGGGCACATGGCAGACTCTGGCAGCAACACATGGGAAAGGCCCGACACTTTGGTGACCGGGTCATAAAGGCAAATGCCCACACAGGACCCCAGCGCGTAAGTGATGAGCCTTCCCTCCCCCCGGACAATGTTCATGTCTGAGATGCCAACCACAGTGAGCTCACTCATCGGATACCCCCAGCCGCGACATCATGAGCTTGAGGGAATCCGGCTGGGGCATAATGAGCAGGTGACAGGTCACCCGTTGGTCGCCGCTGTCGAAATCCTCCCGCACAAAGAGCACCTTGTCACCCATGGTCCCAAAGAGGGTGGCGGGGTAGCTCAGAATGGCGCCGGCCATATCAAGGGCCAGCTCCGGCGGGGAGATACGAATGTCCAGTTGCGTCAGCTCAGAGAGTGCGTTGACATAGGAGCCGGCGATGATATTACCAATCTCCCGCAGGGCTGACATGTCCATCTCGTCGACTTCATTGAAACTTGTGATGTGCTTGCCCAAAAGGACGCTCAGGATGTCATGGGTGAACTGCTTCTCCAGCACGAACATCAGCATACCGTCCAGGTCGTTGGTCATGGAAAGCAGGATGCCCACAACCTCATTCTCCGGCCCGCCCAGGATGTCTGCGATGTCGTTGACGCTCAGAATCTGCAGAATCGGCACCGTCATGGACACCCGGTCAGAGAGGATGTCAGCCAACGCCGTGGCGGCATTGCCCGCCCCAATGTTGGTCACCTCCCGCAGCACGTCCAGTTCATAGGGTTTCAGCTTGTCATAACGGTCACTCAGTGTCACACACCCCTTTTGCCACGGATGGACGGACGCCCATCCGGAATTGTTCTAGCTAATAGGTACCCACCAATCGAGCGTTTAGCACACGATTTGGCTCTGACCTGGACAAGGCGAGCAAAACAAAACGAAACAGCCTCCCCATTTCATAACACAAAATAACAAAAATTGGCACAATGGGCTTGACATGATGCCCCTGTCCCCGCCATGATAGATGGAGACGAAAACCTGCAAAAACATGAGGTACACCGATGATTACGCTCAAAAACCATATGGAAGTCATCGTGGAGAGCCTGGTAAAGCAGCACATGCCTCAGATTGACATGTGCCAATGCGAACACTGCAAACTTGACGCGATGGCTCTGGCCCTCAATCGCCTGCAGCCGTGTTATGTCGTGAGTGACCGCGGGGAGCTCTTCGCCAGCATCGACGCCACCTACCTGCAGAACCAGGTGGACGCCGAGATTGCCGTGCTCAACGCTCTCCAGATGGTGAAGGACCGTCCCCGGCACTAAACCCCCCAGCCCTTTTGCCCGGTCGGCGCCTCATGGCCAGCCGCTTGTTTTGTTTACCTGTCAACGGCCTGCCTTTGGGCGGGCCGTTTTTTGTTGGCCAAATACGGGCAGCGGTTGCGCGTGGCTGAACGAGGCATCCGCTGTATCTCGTCCTATGGCGGCGGGCCAGCCAGCACCAGGGCGACGGGCTTGGGTGTAGCACAAAAGGAGAAAAACCTCTCACCCATCGGAAGAGCAAGGAATGAGAGTCCACGCTAATCGTTCATTGGACCACAGGCGCAAGCACAAAATGCACCAGGCGCGACCTCGCCTGTCAATCGTCCATCGTGAGCGTGGTGGCGGTGACGCCGTTGCGGGTGGTGGTGCGGGTGCGGGCGTCGGCGGCGGCCGAAAGGATCGTGTCCTCCACCGAGAACCCATCGAAATCTGCCAGACCCCAACTCACGCGATACTTGAGCTCCTCGCCGTGGCTGAGCAGGGCCAGCAGCTTGGTGACGGCGTGCATGGCACCGGCCCGCATCGTTTCGGTAAAGAGGATGACCAACTCCTGGTTGCCCCAGCGGCCCACCACGTCGGTCTGGCGCAGGTTGGCAACTGCGGTGCGGGCGGCGTGGGTGACACACATGCGGCCATACGTCGGGCCGTCGAAGGCGATGCCGGAGCCGGGCTCCACCCGCAGCACCGCCACGGAAAAGGGGTTGCCGTAACGTCGGGAGCGAATGGCCTCCTGCTCGGCGCGCTCCAAGAAGGTCTTTCGGCTGGCAAGACCGGTGTCGCCGTCCTGGCGCATCACGGCCTCGGCATACACCTGCACCGGGTCGATGCGCGTCATGTTTTCCAGCAGGTATTTGTAGCGCAGGGTGATGGGCCGTACATCCCGGTAACCCAGGGCCACCCGCCATTGGCCGCCGTCCAATGTCACGTGCTTGAGCACGTTCTCCTCATCCACCCGGCCGGTGCGGCGGTCAATGTCGGTGATGAAGACCGAAAACTCCCGCACCTGGGGGTAGAGGACGTCATCGATGCGGCAATTCTCCAGGCTGCGGAAGGGCTTGATGGCATAGGAACCCAAGGTGAAGAGAGCCGCCACCGTGCGCTTCCACTCCCGGAAGTCGCCCAGCAGCACCTGCCGTCGGTCCGCCGTGGTGAGCCGCCCATAGGCGCGGTCCCAGTCCTCCTCTATGAGGGCATGGAAAAAATCGTCCAGTGCCGCCAGGGCCAGCTCCCCCGCAGGGTCTTTGGTCGGTTCGGGTGCGGGCTCAGAGGCAGGCTCCGCCGCGGGGCGGGCCGCAAACCCACGGCCCCGCTGGCTGGACAGCCACTCGCTGTGGTAGGACCGACGCCGTTCGGCACGGCCCACCACCTCGTAGGCCTCGTTGATCTCCTTCATGCGCTCCAGCGCCCGGGGGCCGTGGTTCACGTCAGGGTGATAGATTTTGCACAGCCGCCGGTACGCGGCTTCCACAACCTCCTGGCTTGCGTCGTGATGAACCTGCAAGACGCGATAATAATCCACAAAACCGGCCATCCAACCACCCATTCCTCAAGTGCTGGTAGATTACAGGATATGGTACCACATTTTGTGGCCCGTGAACAGAGTGGCCGGGAGCGGAAGAACGCCGGAACGAGAAGCGATGCGCCAGCAAGAGCACGCCCATTGGGCCCCCGCCACATACACAAAATGCGCCTACCCCCGCGGCCGTCAGCCGGTTCATCCGGCGACGGCACGAAGCAGCTTGCCCGTTCCACTCCACCCTGCCCGCCACAGCGGCGTCGTTCCCTCAGCGGCAGGCGCGACCGTAAAGCCTTCCTTCAAAGGGCCACCCCATGCCCATTCAGCACGTGCACCTGCTCCGCAGCCGCCAGCTGGTTCATCCGGCGACGGCATGGAGCCGCTTGCCCGCTCCACTCCACCCTGCCCGCCACAGCGGCGTTCCCTCGTAAAAAGTACGTATGCGCCCCAAAGAACGAGAATCCCCCTGACGACCTGTGCGTCAGGTGGCAAGCAACCAGCTATCACAAGCTCTCCTATTTCGCGGCTGTCGCGCCAGCGGCAGGCGCGACCGCAAAGTGGCTCACGACA
>JAEYRA010000152.1 GCA_023409755.1 Bacillota bacterium | reverse complement strand
GTTTGAGCACCCGCCCCAGGTGCACCTTGACCGGCGGGGTCTTGTGCACCTCCTGCACGCCGATGAAGCACAGCATATCCATGACGCCCAGCGCGCCGCCCATCAAAAACACGATCGTGTAGTTGAGCGTGGAGGGGATGTGGTCGAGGAGCCACGCCGTCAGCAGGCCAATGAGCACCGCCGTAATGTTGCTCAGGCCATCGCGCAGCGACAGCCACCGCCCCCGGATGCCGATGGGAATGAGATCGGCCAGCCATGGGGTGAAGCTCACGTTGATGAACGCCCCCGACGCCGATGACACGCCGGTCAAAAAGATGACGATCCACAGCCGAAGGGGTGCTGGCTCCATGGGCACGAAGAACGGAACCAGACCAACGACCAGCCACAGTGCCCGGCAGAGCACGCCGTAGGTCAGGATGTATTTTTTGCGTTTCTGGGTGCGGCTTACCAGCATGGCCGCCGGGATCTGAATGACGGACGCCGCCAGCGGGATGCCCGTGAGCAGCCCAAATTCGAAGTCCGTCGCCCCGAGCGCCGCGGCATAGCCGGTCAGGGCGTTGCCTGAGACCGTCACGCCATACAGGTTCCCCAGGATGTTGGCGAAGATCATGAAGGTGATGCTGCGCCGAAGGGAGGACGACAGTCCTTCCTCATCATATAATGTAGCGAAGGGCGACCTTAGCCGGCCTCCTCCGATTCGTCCGATCATGGGAACCTCACTTTTCACACAGTCTGCGCACGCTGACGTGCCCGCCAGTATACCTGACACACTCTCATCCTAATACACAAGGGGTGTCCTTGCAACAAAAAATCAGTTGGACTGGATGAGATAGAGCGTCATTTCATCCCCCTTGCTGGCGAAGCCGAACTTGCCGTACACCCGCCGTCCTTCGGCTGTGGCGTGCAGGGCGACCTTGCCGCAGCCCCGGGAACGGGCTTCCTCCAGCAGGTGGGCAAAGAGCGCCGACGCCAGCCCCTGCCCGCGGCGGGCAGGCTCGGTGTACATATTGAGGATGTACCCCACCTTGCCCGTGGGGTTGCTCCAATTGGGCGCAAGCTCCTGGAACGACAGCCCGCTGGTGGCCGCTACAGTATCCCCCTCCACCGCCACCCAGGCCACAAAGGACCCGTCGGCCAGCGCCCGGGCGAAGTATTGCTCCGTCGCCGCCGGCAGCCCCGCGGGTTCGTCGCCGGCGTTGATCTCCCGCAGGAACTGCAGCCGCAGAGCCGTGAGAGCCGCCGCATCCGCCACCGTAGCCCGTCGAATGTCCATGTGTATCCCTCCCCACGCTTTGCCCCAGTATACCAGCAGTTTGTCAAAAAAGTCGATACAGGCAAGAATCCAAAAGTACCGAGCGTTTCATCCGACGGGAGGAAACCAGTGTGGGCGTGAACTGACTAACCCGTGGACGTCGCAACAGAAACAGGCACGATACCAGAGCGCTCCGGCGGAAAAAGAGCGTCAACCATCGCAATGGGCCGTGAATTTTGGTACAATGGGGCGAATAGGGGGTTACATGATCCGTCGAGTGTTGGGTTGGCTCCGTTGGGGCGATGTTCTCATTGTGGCGCTGGCTGTGCTGTTGGCCGTGGGGGCCACGGCGCTGGGTGCCGGCAGCCGCGCGTCCGGCGGGGCTGTTACGGCAGAGGTGTACCAAAACGGCAAGCTCGTGCGGCTCATCAACCTCACCACCCTGGCCCAAACGCAGAGCTTCGAGCTCACTGGCGAATACCACAACCACATTGTGGCCGAGCAGGGGCACATCCGCTTTGACAACGCCGACTGCCCCGACCGCACCTGCGTCAACACCGGGTGGATCAGCCGCCCGGGGCAGATTTCTGCCTGCGTGCCCAACCGCGTGCTCGTCAAGGTCGTCAGCGCCCAGGACAACGGGGAGGAGGATGTGATCGCGCGATGAAATTCTCCGCCCGTAAACTGACACAGCTGGCCCTGCTGACCGCCGTGGCCGCGGCCCTCTCGGCGCTGGAGCGGTTCCTGCCGCTGGAGACGCTGGTGCCGCTGCCGGGCGTCAAGCTCGGCCTGGCCAACATCGTGACCATGTTCGCTCTCTTCTTCCTTGATGTACCCTCGGCGGCGGCCATCGTGGGGGCACGGTGCCTGCTGGGGGCCCTGATGGGTGGGGGCGTCACAGGCTTGGCGTTCTCACTGACCGGGTCATTCCTGGCGCTCTTTACCATGCTCGGCCTCAAACAGGGGTACGGGCGGGCGTTCTCACTCTTTGGCGTGAGCGTGGGCGGGGCCGCCGCCCACAACCTGGGTCAGGTGCTGGTGGCCGCCGCCGTGCTGGGCGACGCCGGCATCTTCGCCTATCTTCCGGTGCTGATGGTTGCGGGCCTGGCAACCGGCGCGCTGACCGCCGCCGTTTCCATCCCGTTCTTCCATAAATTTGGAGCCGCCGCCCGGGCGGCAGGGGGAGTGACCCATGAACGCATATCGCGCTAGAACGCTGGCCGCGCTGCTGGTCACAGTGGCGCTGGTGCTGGGCACCGTTTCCCCGGCGCTGGCCGCTACCGCCACCACTGCCGCAGCCGCACCCATGGACTTCGCCACAGCGAACCTCACCGGTAAAGCTGCCGCCAAGACCGAGCGTCTGCTGGCCCAGTGGGGCTTCGGCTACTGGGGCACCGATGGGAAGTGGAGCGACGAGGACACCTACGAACTGACGCTCTTTCAGCGCTGGGCGGGCCTCACCCCCAATGGCAAGGTGACAAAGGCCCTGCGCAGCAAAATGGCCGCCGCCTGGGCCACCTATGGGGCCACGAAAATCCCGCGCACCAAGCTCCCGCTGGAAGGCCGGTACATCGGCGTCAACGCTGGCCACCAAGGCAAGCCCAACAACGGCCGGGAGCGGGTGTCGCCAGAAAAGGGCAGCGAAACCCGCAAGAAGGTCTCCGCCGGCACCACGGGCATCGCGAGCCGCGTGCCGGAGTACAAGATCAACCTGAAGGTGGCTCTGCGGCTGCAGACCGCCCTGCAGGACAAGGGCGCCCGGGTGCTGATGGCGCGCACCACCCACAACGTCAACATCAGCAACGCCAGCCGCGCACGCACGATGAACAAGGCCGGGGTGGATCTGTTGCTCACCCTGCATTGTGACGGCAGCAGCAAGCGCAGCAAGCACGGCTTGCACACCCTGCAGCCAGTCAAGCGCGGCTACCAGAAGGGCGACGTACTGAAAGACAGCCGGACACTGGCCGCCCTCATCCAGGAGGAGGCCATCGACGCCACCGGGGCAAAGGATCTCGGGCTCGATAACCGCCGCGATCTCTGCTCCCTCAACTGGGCCAAGATGCCGACCTGCCTGGTGGAGATGGGCTTCATGACCAACAAAGCTGAGGACAAAAAACTGAACACCACCGCCTACCAGAAGAAACTCGTGAAAGGCTTTGTGGCGGGCATCACCCGCTACTTCCAGGAAGTGCAATGAACCGTCATCCCGTCCGCCTCCGCGCGCTGCTGTTGGCCCTGCTGATGCTGGCAGGGCTGGCGGGCTGCGCCGCGCCCCCGCCGGGGGCAACAGCGGGGACGGACGCAACAACTTTCACCCACACGCCGCAGGCCGGCACCGCCGCCCCCACGGAAAGCCCTGGCACCCCAGACAGTGGGCAGCCCAGCCCGGCTGACACCAGCGGCCAACCCCAGGGCACGGCCCCTGCCACCCCACCCGATGGCAGCACCACTCCCCCACCCCCCGGCAACGGGGGCCAGCAGCTGCCCGTGTCCACCGTCAGCGGCCAACCGCTGGACTTTGGCACGGCGGACCTGACCGGCGCCCAGGCGGGACTGCTGGAGAAGCTGCTGGCCCTTTGGGGCTTCGGCTGCTACACCCCCGACGGCCTGTGGCGGGATGACAACGTCTACGAACTGTCGCTTTTTCAGCGTTGGGTGGGCCTGCCCCCCGACGGCCAGCTGACCGACGACACCCGGGAGGCCCTGCGCACCACGTACGCCCGCTGGGGCGAAGACAGGATTGAGCGCATACCGCTGGCGCTGGAGGGCCGCTACATCGCCATTGACGCCGCCGGGCAGGCCACCCAGCGCTACGAGGCCGAGCCCCTCTCCCCGGAGCGAGACAGCCCGGTGAAATTGACGACTTACCGGCGCGTGCAGGGGGCGGAGAGCGGCGCGTGGGATTACCAACGCAACCTGGAGCTGGCACTGGCGCTGGCCGACGAGTTGGAAGCGCTGGGAGCACGGGTGCTGCTGACCCGCATTGACAACGACGCCGACATTGCTGCGGTACTGCGGGCCAAGCGCATCAACGTGGAGAAACCCGATGCCACCGTGGTCATCCGCTGCGGCGATGAGGCCGGCTGTGCCGCCGTGCAGCCCGCCGAACGCGGCTACCAGACCGGCGCGCTGCTGGCCGAGAGCCGCAAGCTCAGCCGCTGCCTGCAGGCCGGGTTGGCCTACGGTCCAACCCTTGCCAGCCGTTCACTTGGCACCAGCGACGCCGTGGCGGGCCTCAACTGGAGCAAAGTGCCGGTGGCACTGGTGGAGCCGGGGAGCCTGGCGGACCGAGATGACGACGAGCGGCTGGCCGACGATGGCTACCGCGCGGCTCTGGTGGCCGCCCTGGCCGATGGATTTGAGGACTACTTCGCCACGGTGGCCGCCGGCTGACCGGAAAGGAGGGCTTGCCATGGAATGGGTGCGCCGGGCACTGGGCGGCCTTCGCCGTTGGGTGAGTCTCATTCCGGGCTTCCGCCGCCGCAACGAATCCTCCATGCTCATTGCCGGCACCTACTACGCCGTAGCGGCGGCTCTGCTCCTGTGGCGGTGGAGCTGGGGCCTGCTGTTGCTGGGGCTGCCGTTCCTCCTCTTTTGCGCCATCGCGCTATATGAAGCCGCAGCCTTCCACCGGCGGCTGGTGGTGCTGACCGCCTTTGGCGGGGCGCTGGTGTGCCTGGGGCTGGGGGCCGCATTGGCCCAGAGCCTGCCCGCCGGGCCGGGTACTGCTGGCACACCGGTGGTGGGCACGGCTGCAACCGAGGTTGTTTCCCCCTCCATGGGCACACCCAACCCTTCCCCTGCCGCGGCTCTGGCCGCCAGCACAGCCACCCAGTCCGCTCCCCCCGCCGCCGCACAGGGAGCCTTCGTAGCCAGCAGCGGCGGCAGCGTCTACCACCGGGCCGACTGCGCCAGCGCCGCCCGCATACTCGAAGCCAACCGCGTCTGGTTTGGCACCGCCGCCAAAGCCGAAGCCGCCGGGTACCGCCCCTGTGTAAAGTGCCAGCCCGGCGAAAATGGGGAGACGGCGACCACCGCGCCAACGACTGCGCCCACAGCAGTTGCTGGCACACAGGGTGCGGAGACTCCCGCCACCACCGCCGAGGGAGCCTTGGTGGCCAGCCGCAATGGCAGCGTCTACCACCGCGCTGACTGCGCCAGCGCCGCCCACATTCTGGAGGCCAACCGCGTGTACTTTGGCACCGCCGCCGAAGCCGAAGCCGCCGGGTACCGCCCCTGTGAGAAGTGCCGCCCCGATGCGTCATGACGCAAGGCGCGACCCCTGGCCGGGCACCGCTTGCCGCACCCTTTTTGGTAAGTACTTAACCCGTTTGCCAAAGTGACCGATATAGAAAGGACAGCCCATCCCATTTGGGAGACCCAGCACGGACGCTGGTCTTCGGGCTGCCAGTGACAGGGAGGTCACACCCATGAAAATCACATCGTCGCAGGTATCCCTGCGGGCGGCGAGCAAATCGTCGCTGACGGCAAGCCGACAACAAACTCTTCTGATCAACGGCCGTAACACCAACCCCGACAGACCCGAAAACGCACTGGACGCCGCCACAGCCACCCGGCTGCGGGCGCTGAACTCCGCCCTGACACAGCAGAAACAAGCGAAGAAAACCGACGCCGCCGGCAAGACCCTCTCCATCGAACTCACCAACGAAGACAGGACGAAACTGACGCTGCTGGAACGGATGCTGGAGATGCTGACCGGCAAGAAGGTCAAACTGCTGGTGCCCAAGGAGTTGAGACTGGGCGGTGCCGCCCCCTCCCCGGCCCCGGCGGGCACGGTGGGGCTGGCGGGGTTCTCCCTGCAATATGACAGCACCACGACGATCACCGAGACGCAGTCCATGCACTTTGACGCCCGTGGCACGGTGCAGACTGCCGACGGCCGCACCATCCGCTTCAGCGCCCAGCTCAACCTGAGTCGCTCCTTTACGCAGACCGAAAGCATTCATCTGCGCATCGGCAACCAGGTGGACCCGCTGGTGCTCAACTTCAACGGCGGGCCGGCGCTGGGGGATCGTACCTTCCGCTTTGACCTGGACCGCGACGGACAACCTGACCAGATCGCCTTTGTGGGGCCGGGCAGCGGCTTCCTGGCGCTCGATGGCAACGGCAACGGCGTCATCGACGACGGCTCCGAGCTCTTCGGCCCCACCAGCGGGGATGGCTTTGGGGAGCTGGCCGCTTACGACGGCGACCGCAACGGCTGGATTGACGAGAACGACGCCATCTACGACAAGCTGCGCATCTGGACGGTGGACGAGAGCGGCGAACGCCGGCTGCTGGCGCTGGGGGTGAAGGGCATAGGTGCCATCTATCTGGGACGTGCCCTGGCCGATTTTGACCTGACCACCGCCGCCAACGACACACTGGGCACCGTGCGCTCTACCGGCGTGTTCCTGAAGGAGAACGGCGGTGTGGGCACGGTGCAGCACATTGATTTAACTTTGTAGTCGCGGCTGGCTGGTCGTGCCGTTTCGGCACGACTAGGCACGCGAAGCGTGCGATCAGCCCAGCGTGTCCGATTCGCCGCACATGCCGCCGAACGATATCAAATGATAGCGCTCATGCGGGTTTCCAAGGATACGTTTACCTTTGGGCAGGATTTTCTTTTCTGTTCGCATTGACTTTAGCCTTTCCTCCCGCCGAATGAAGCGGTGTTACCCCCGCGCCCAGGTTGCATGGGTGAGCGGCCAGGTCGCAGGGCCGAGTAGTGCCGAAACGGCACGACCAGGCACGCGAAGCATGCGACCAGCCACGGCAGACGATTCGCCAAAATCGTTGAGAGTGGTGCGAGCAACACAGCGTGTTGCGATGGGGTGTTACC
>JAEYRA010000092.1 GCA_023409755.1 Bacillota bacterium | reverse complement strand
CGCTACGCCACTACCTTGCGGAGGACGAGCGCAATCCCAACTCGTCCAACGACTTTGGCAAGAACATCATCCCCAGCATGCTGGCCGATGGCCAACGGCTGATGGCCTGGCAGTTCACCGGCTACTGGAAGGATGTGGGCACGGTGGAAAGCCTGTGGGAGGCCAACATGGACCTCTTGAAGCCCAACCTTCTGAACCTCCACGACCAGGAGTGGCGCGTCTACTCCCGTAACCCGGTCAAGCCGCCCCACTACGCCGCGCCGGAGTCGTCCATCCAGGGCTCCATGGTCACCGAGGGCAGTGAGGTCTACGGCACGGTGGAGGATTCCATCGTCTTCCACGGGGTCAAGATCGGAAAGGGTGCGCTGGTGCGCGGCTCCATCGTCATGCCCGACGCCGTCATCGAGGACGGCGCGGTGGTGCAAAACGCCATCGTGGGTGAAGGCGCCATTGTGGAGCAGGACGCCTGTGTGGGCGGCAAGTCCGTCAGCGAGGGCATCGCCGTGGTGGGCCCCGGCCTTCGCATCGGGCGGGAGGCCGTCGTGCCGCCCACCGCCATGGTTCAGTTTGACATTCCCGCCCAGTTTGAGGCGGTTTGACGGAGGGCAGCTATGAACGCGATGGGCATCGTCTTTTCCTACGTCGATGAGGACAACCTGAAGGAGCTGACCGAGCACCGCGCCCTGGCGTCGGTACCCTTTGGCGGCCGCTACCGGGTCATCGATTTTGTTCTTTCCAACCTTGTGAACTCCGGCGTGTCCAACGTCGGCGTCATCACCCAGAGCAACTACCAGTCGCTGCTCGACCACCTGGGCAGCGGCAAGGAGTGGGACCTCAGCCGCAAGCGCGATGGTCTTTTCATCCTGCCGCCATTCGCGGCACGCACGGCCCCCCTGGGCGGCAGCGGCGTGGCTTTCCGCGGCTGGTTGGAGGCGCTCGCCTCGGTGTATACCTACATCCGCCGCTCCAAGGCCCGCCACGTCATCCTTTGCGGGTGCGAGACAATCGGCAACATCGACCTGGAAGAGGTCGTCAACCGCCACATCGAGACGGATGCCGACATCACCTGTGTGTACCGCAAGGCGGAGTTGACCGCTGAAACCCGCCACCACGTAACCTACGAGGTTGACGCCGAAGGCCGCATCCAGACGATGCTCTACCGCCCGACAGTGACCGGCACCGCCAATGTGGACATGGGCGTGTTCGTCATGGAGAAGTCCTTCCTGGAAACGCTGGTCTCCGAGGCGGCGGCACGCAACAACTACAGCCTCTTTAAGGACGTCATCCAGCGCCGGGTGGGCGATTACCGCATTTACGGCTATGAGTTTGCCGGCACGGCCTTCCGCATCGATTCGGTGAAGGCCTACTTCAATGCCAACATGGCCATGCTGAACCCCGCGGTGCGATCCCGCTTGTTCCTGGACGAACGCCCGGTGTTCACCAAGGTGCGCGACGAGGTGCCGGCCCATTACACCACCAGCGCCCTGGTGCGCAACTCCCTGCTGGCCGACGGCTGCGTCATCGAGGGGGAGGTGGAGAACTCCATCCTCTTCCGCGGCGTCTTTGTGGAGCACGGCGCTGTGGTGAAGAACTCCATCGTCATGCAGGGCAGCGTCATCCAGCGGGATGTGCAGCTCAACTACGCCATTGTGGACAAGGACGCGCTCATCCGCGCCGGGCGGATGCTGATGGGCTACGAGTCCCACCCGGTCATGATTGAAAAGGCAACGGTTGTGTGACACTGAAACTGGGTATCTATTTGGAAAGACCAGCTGGCGGAAGGAGAGAGTTTCCTATGAAGGTATTGTTTGCGGCAAGCGAGGCGGCTCCCTTTTTCAAGAGCGGCGGCCTGGGTGATGTGGCCGGGAGCCTTCCGGCGGCGTTGGGGGCGCTGGGTGCCGATGTGCGCGTGGTGCTGCCGCTATATCAGCAGGTGACGCCCGGGCACCGCGCACAGATGCGCTTCCAGGGCAGCTACACCGTGCCGCTGGCCTGGCGCCAGCAGTACTGCGGCTGTTTTGAGCTCAAGCATGGCCCGGTGACCTACTATTTCCTAGACAACGAACAGTACTTCAAGCGCCCGGCAGCCTACGGTCACTTTGACGACGGCGAGCGGTTCGCTTTCTTCGCCCGGGCCGTGCTGGAGCTGCCGGCGTTCCTCGATTGGTGGCCCGATGTGCTGCACGCCAACGACTGGCACACGGGGCTCACACCGGTGTATCTGCGGCTGTTGTATGCCGACCGGCCCGAATACCAGCGCATCAAAACCGTCTTTACCATCCATAACATACAATATCAGGGAAGATACGGGGCGGAGCTGCTGGGTGATGTGTTTGGGCTGGACCATGCGTCGGCCTTCGGCGTGCTGGAGTGGGCCGGCAGTCTCAACCTCGTCAAGGGTGCCGTCGTCACCGCCGACCGCGTGACGACCGTCAGCCCCACCTACGCCGGGGAGATTCAGACCCCCCAGTACAGCCACGGGCTTGATGGCATTTTGCGCCAGAACGCAGGCAAGCTTTCGGGTATTTTGAATGGCATCGACGTCACGAGCTACAACCCGGCCGATGACCTCTCGCTCTTTGCCAACTACACCAGCGCTGATGCCGCCGCGGGCAAGGCCAGCAACAAGGCCGGGCTGCAGCGGATGCTCGGCCTCAACGAGGACCCGGCCATCCCGCTGCTGGCCGTTGTCAGCCGTTTGGTGGATCATAAGGGGATGGATCTCATCGCCCGGGAGCTTCACGAGCTGATGGGCGAGAACCTGCAGTTTGTGGTGCTGGGCACGGGGGATTGGCGCTATGAGCAGCTCTTCCTGGGCATGCAGCAGAAGTGCAGCTGGAAGATGAGCGCCCACATCACCTTCTCGGAGGATTTGGCCCGCAAGATCTACGCTGGCTCCGACCTGTTCCTGATGCCCTCCCAGAGCGAGGCCTGCGGCCTTTCCCAGCTTATCGCGCTGCGCTATGGGTCGCTGCCCATCGTGCGGGAGACGGGCGGTCTCAAGGACACGATCGAGAGCGTGGACGATGCCAGCACCAGAGGCAACGGCTTCGCCTTCGCGCCTTACAACAGCGGTGATATGATGTTCACCATCCGCCGGGCACTGGAGTTCTTCCACGAAGGCGGAGAGAAATGGCAAAATCTGGTGGCACGCGCCATGGCCTGTGACTACAGCTGGAACGCGTCCGCCCGGAAATATATGGAGATTTACCAGGAGCTCGCCCCCAAGCGAACGGAGGGAACGACAAAAAAACATGATGAAACTCAACGAACACCAAGCCCGTGAATTGCTTTCGTCCAAGATGCTGCGCTATTACAATGCCAAACTGGAGGAGGCGACCGACCAACAACTCTACATGACCCTGTCCTCGGTGCTGCGCGACCTCATGATGCAGCGCCGGTCGGAGTTCAAGAAGAAGGTCAACGAGCAGGAAGCCCGTCAGGTCTACTACATGTCCATGGAGTACCTGCTGGGGCGGATGCTGCGCAACACCCTCTACAACCTCGGTCTGCAGAAGACCTTTGAGGACGTTGTGCGCCACTGTGGGCATGACATGGAGACCATCTACGACCTGGAGCGCGACCCGGGCCTGGGCAACGGCGGCTTGGGGCGGCTGGCGGCCTGCTACATGGACGCCCTGGCCAGCCTTGGCTACCCGGCCATTGGCTTCTCCCTGCGGTACGAGTATGGCATCTTCCGCCAGCGCATCACCGATGGGTGGCAGACCGAGCTGCCAGACACCTGGCTCGACACCGGCGATCCGTGGATGGTGCCCCGCTTTGACGAGATGATCGAGGTACGCTTCGGCGGCAACATCAGCGAGGATTGGTCCGACGGGCACCTTCGCATCCAGTACAAGGACTACTATTCGGTTCTTGCCGTGCCCTACGAGTTCCCCATCGCCGGCTATGGCGACGGGGTCGTCAACGAGCTGTGGCTGTGGAGCGCCAAGAGCCCGGTGCAGCTGGATATGAAGCTCTTTTCCTCCGGCAAGTACATGCAGGCCATTGAGCAGGACGCTCTGGCCCAGATGATCTCCAAGGTACTGTACCCCGACGACAACCATTTTGAGGGCAAGTCGCTGCGATTAAAGCAGCAGTACTTCCTGGTGTCGGCCTCCATGCAGCGCATTGTCCGCAGTCATTTGAAGCACTACGGCACTCTCGATAACCTGCACGAGAAAAAGGCCATACAATTGAACGACACCCACCCAGCTCTTGTCATCCCTGAGCTCATGCGCATCCTGATGGATGAGCATGGCTTCACCTGGGAGCGTGCGTGGACCATCGTGACCCACACGGTGAGCTACACCAACCACACCGTGCTGCCCGAGGCGCTGGAGCAGTGGCCCGAGTCGCTCTTCCAGATTCACCTGCCGCGCATCCTGCGCATCGTGCAGGAAATCAACGAGCGGGTGTGCCGTGATCTCTTTGCCCGCACCGGCAACATGGAAGCCGTGGCGCGTATGGCCATCGTGTCCTACAACGAACTCCGCATGGCGAACCTCAGCATTCTGGGCGGCAGCCGGGTCAACGGCGTTTCGGCCCTGCATACGGAGATTCTCAAGAGTACGGTGTTCAAGGATTTCTACAAGCTGGAGCCGGAAAAGTTCATTAATGTCACCAACGGCATCGCCCACCGGCGGTGGCTGTGCCAGGCCAACCCCGAACTCACCGCCCTCATTGAGGAGAAGTGCGGCCCGGCGTTCATCCAGAACGGCGCAGCCCTCCATGACTTCGGCCGCTACGCCGACGACCCCGAGGTGCTCGACCGCCTGTGGCGCATCAAACGCGACAACAAGGTGCGATTGGCCGACTACATCCGCCGCACCACCAACATCGTGGTGAACCCCGACAGCATCTTTGACACCCAGGCCAAGCGCCTGCATGAGTACAAGCGGCAGCTCCTCAATGTGCTGCACATCATCAGCCTCTACCAACAGCTCATCGACAATCCGTCCCTGCCCATGAACCCGCGCACCTTCCTCTTCAGCGCCAAGGCGTCGCCGGGGTACGACGTAGCCAAGCGCATCATCCACTTGATTTGCCGGCTGGCTGACGTCATCAACGGCGACCGGCGCATCGATGACCGGCTGAAGGTCGTGTTCCTGGAGGATTACCGCGTGACCCTGGCGGAGATCATCATTCCTGCCAGCGACATCAGCGAGCAGATCTCCACCGCCGGCAAGGAGGCGTCCGGCACCGGCAACATGAAGTTCATGATCAACGGGGCCCTTACCATGGGGACGCTCGACGGGGCGAACGTGGAAATCCACCAGCAGGTGGGCGACGACAACATGTTCCTCTTTGGCCTGAAGGCCGAGGAGGTGGAGGCCCTGTGGCGGGCGGGGTACACGCCCAGCGCTTACTACCAGGCCAACCCCCAGCTGAAGGCTTCGGTGGACGCGCTCAGCACCGGCTTTGGCGGCGAGCGTTTCAACGACCTGTCGCTGTCGCTGCTGACCCACGACACCTATCTGTTGCTGGCAGATTTTGAAGACTATGTGCAGGCCCAGCGCCGGGCCGACGCTGCCTACTGCGACCGGGCGGGGTGGTCGCGCATGGCGCTTCGCAACATTGCCGGGGCGGGAATTTTCGCTGCCGACCGTGCCTGCGAGGAGTACGCCCGGAAGATTTGGCATCTCAACAAAATCAAAGGGTAGGAGGGGGGCACGCTTGCCCCGTTATGGGTGGAATGCCGACCGACTATCTGTTTGACGAACAGGACCCGGCCTGCCAGCGCCCCTGCGGCGCGGTGCCGGCAGGGCAGGGCATCGAAATCACCGTGCAGGTGGCCCGCCGGCTGGGTGCCGGGCGGGTCCGCCTTGTGTTGGCGGCCGATGGCGAGGAGCCGCGGGCCGTCCCCATGCCCTGGGTGGACACCGACCGTGGGTGGGACCGCCACCACTGCGTATTGCGTGGTTTAGCCGCAGGGCTCTACTGGTATTGGTTCACGGCGGAAGTGGCAGGGAAGGAACGCCCCCTGGGCAAGGAGGCCCCCTGCCAGCTGACCGTCTACGAGGCCGACTACCGCACGCCGGAGTGGTTTGATGGCGGCGTGACTTATCACATCTTCGTGGATCGCTTCCACCGCGTGGGGGAGCTGCCAACCACCCGACCCCTTCGGGCTTACGAGGCTCATGCGAGCTGGGACGAGTTACCCAACCTCTACCCCAAAAGCCTGCTGGAGCAGAACTATGACTTCTTCGGCGGCAATCTCGCCGGTATCCGGGCCAAACTACCCTATCTGGAGTCGCTGGGCGTCACCACGCTCTATCTGAGCCCCCTGTTTGAGTCCTTTTCCAACCACCGGTACGACACCGGCGACTTCCACCGCATTGACCCGCTGGTGGGTGACGAGGAGCAGTTCCGCACCCTCTGCGCTGAGGCGGCGGAGCGGGGCATGGCGGTCGTGCTGGACATGGTCTTCAACCACACCGGCAGCGACAGCTTGTACTTCAACAACAAAGGCCGCTACGACAGTGTTGGCGCGGCGCAGTCGTTGGATTCACCCTATGCCGGGTGGTATTTCTTCGACCACTGGCCCGACCAATACGCCAGCTGGTGGGGCGTGATGACCCTGCCCACGGTGAACAAGGAGAATGCGGACTACATTGCCTTCACATTGACGGGGGAGGACAGTGTGGTGCGCCACTGGCTCAAGGCGGGGGCTTCGGGCTACCGGCTGGACGTGGTGGACGAGCTTCCCCAAGGCTATGTGGAGCGCCTGCGGCAGGCGGTGAAGGAGACGAAGCCCGACGCCGTTGTCATTGGCGAGGTGTGGGAGGATGCCTCCAATAAGACAAGCTATGGTCACCGTCGGCGGTACTTCCAGGGCAGGGAGCTGGACGGCGTGACCAACTACCCCGCGCGGGACGCCATCCTCGGCTTCCTGCGGGGCAGCATGAATGCCGGGGACGCGGCCCGTACCCTGCGCACCCTGCACCACCACTACCCGCCGCCGGCCCGCCGGTGCCTGATGAACATCCTCGGCACCCATGACACCACCCGTGTGCTCAATCTGCTGGGCTGTGACGATGCCGCACTGACGCTGCCCGCGCCGGAGAAGGCGGCCTACGTCCTCTCTGAGGATGAGCGACGGCGCGGCACAGCCCGCCTGCGGCAGGCGTCGGCCCTGCAATACCTGCTGCCTGGCTCGCCCTGCGTCTACTACGGTGACGAGGTGGGGCTGGATGGCTTTGAAGACCCGATGAACCGCCGCCCCTTCCCCTGGGGGCGGGAGGATGATACACTGTTGGCGTGGTACCGGGCGCTGGGCAGCCTTCGCCGGGGGCGGCGCGTGCTCTTTGCTGAGGGCGACCTGCGTGTGAGTGTGACTGGGGATCGGCAGCTGATGCTGACACGTGCGACGGACACCCATGCTGTTGCAGCTGCCGTCAACGCCGGTGAGGGGCCGACCATGGTACGCTTGCCCAGGCCCATGGCCCTGCTGCTGGGGGATGCCGCCCCGGCAGGGGAGGAACGGATGAACTGGACGCTGCCCGGGGAAGGTGTGGCCATCTTTGGTTGGGAGGAACCACATGATTCGTGACGCAAGGCCGGATGATGCTGCGGTTGTCTATCGGCTCATCTGCGAGTTGGAGGAGGGCGCCAACGAGGCCATCGAGTGGGAGCCTTTCTTGGCAGTGTAT
>JAEYRA010000025.1 GCA_023409755.1 Bacillota bacterium | reverse complement strand
GTCCACATAGCGCTTTTCGATGAGGCAGAACCCTTCGGCGTCGGCCAGCGCGTCGCACAGCTGGATGAGCCGGTCGTAATCGTCGTAGACGATCTCCTGCAGGGTACGTCGCAGGAAATCTAAATCTTCGGCGGAGCAATCCCGCGCACCGGTGTAGCATTCCACGTCGTTGAGGTTGAAACTGTGGGTCAGGCAGATGCGAGCTGGCCAGTCGTACCCGCGCTCCATCATGTGGCGGTAGCCATCGACGACATGGCGCATGGCGGCAACGCCGTAGTAGCGGCCGATGTCGTGCAGTAGGCCCAACGTGTGGGCGGCCTGGGCGTCCATGTCGTCGCAGCGTTCTGCAATCAACTGCGCCGCCAGCGCGGTGTTGCGGCTGTGATCAGCCCAGGGGCCGGGGTTGCGTGCTTCGGCTTCCGCGAGCAGCGCCGCCGCTTCCTCCGGCGTGGGCAGGGTGCGGTGTTGGGTCATCGTGGGATTCCTCCCTTCAATCCAGCCAGCCCGCCAGCAGGCCTTGCCCCGCTTCGCGGCAGTCGGCCACCTCGTGCAGCATGGCCTGGTAGAAGGCCGCCGCCGCCGCCCGCCGGGCCTGGGCAATTTGCCTGCCGCGTGCGGTGTGGAAACGGTCGTAGAGACGCTCCAGCTTGAAGCGGTACTCGTGGAAAAACGAAGGAGTGTCGTCGCCGTCGCCGTCGGAGACCGAACCATCGGAACGCACGGAATACAGGGGCTGATCGTGCTGACCCTTGTAGATGAGGGTGCGGGCGATGCCAAGGGTGCCGGTCGCATCGATCTTGTCGGCGTCAAAGAGAATCTTGGCTTCCGTCGTCTGGGGTGGGCGGTCGGCGCGGTAGCGGTGCGTCTCCACACAGGCGCGCACCCGCGCGGCAAAGGCCGCAGGCCACCCGGCGCAGAGCAGGAACCGCTCGGCCTTCTCGCCCCCCACCAGGGCATGGCAGAGCGTGGGGTCGGCGGTTTGCGCGGGCCGGCCCACATCGTGCAGCAGGCAGGCGGCGATGAGCACATCGCGGTCGACGCCGGGCTCGGTGGCGGCGATGTCCAGCGCCACATGGAGCACCCGGTACACATGCTCCCGGTCGTGGGCGCTGTCGGTCAGGGTTTGCGCCAGGTACGCTTCGATCTGGCCATATTGCTCCCGCGTCATAGGCCCTCCTCTTTGGCGATATGGCTCCATTGTACCATTGCGGGCGGGAGGGGGCTAGAGCAGTTCCTGCACGCGCCGCAGGTCTTCAGCGATCATGGTGCGCTTGGATTTCTCAATGAGCAGGTTGCCGCCGGTGATGACGTAGCTGGGGAACACCCGCAGGCCGCCCCAGCGGAAATCCCCGCCGCGAATCCTGTAGGTGGCGCCGGAAGGGATGACGTTGCGGCCGGTCTGGGCCTTGGCGAGCTGGTTGACGGCCTTGCGGGCCACGTCGCCCGCCAGCACGATGGCCTGGAGATGGGGAAAGAGCGATAGCTCCCGCGACAGCAGTGGCAGGTGGGCCGCCAGCACCGCCGGGTCCACAGCGTACTCGGTCTTGGGCGTTTTGATGGCTGTGGTGAGGTAGAGCCCCCTGCCGATGAGGTCGCTCAGCGACTGAGCTTCCACGCCCGCGTCGGCAAAGAGGGCCAGCGCCGAGCGCAGGTCCGCCGGGTCGCCCGTGGCCCAGAAGGCATCGGCGGGGTCGGGCGGCGGGCCCTCGTTCACCACCGCCACGCGGATGGCGTCGGGGTCGACGGTGACCTCGGGCAGACGCAGGCCGTCGGCGGGCAGGCCAAGCGCACGGGCCAGGGCGGTCAGTTCCTCGTGAATGGACAGCATGTGGCACCTCCCCCTGTTTGGCACCATCGTACACCACTGGGGACGGTGTGGGAAGGGGCTACCGACGCAGGGCAAACACCAGCAGCCGCGCGTCCTCGGTGTCGTAGGCGCAGGTGACGAGGGTGAGAATCTGGGCCGCGCCGGTGGGGTCAACTCCGCTCTTGTACAGGGCGGCGGCGCGCACGCCATCCACATACTTGGCGAAGGCGCCGTCGGTGCCGAAATCGAGGGGCAGGTCGCCGGATCCGGCTTCGTGCAGCGTCACGGCAAACACCGTCCATTCGGTGGTGCCCTCGGCGGTGGTCCATGTCACCGTGGGGTGGGCGTCACGGAACGCCGCGTCACGGTAGCTTGCCAGCGGCGCGAACTGGGAGCCATCCCGCATGTGGTGGCCGTAGAGGGCCAGCTGCCGGTCATCGGGGTCGTTGCGGCTGTCAAGGAAGATGGCCCCGTGGCCCGACCGCTGGCCAGCGGCGTCGTGGGTCAGATAATGGACGTTGTCGCTGCCCTGCACCACCGGCACATCGATGGCTGTGCCGGGCACGGTGAGCCACCCCACCGCGTCGGGGCAGACGGCCCGCAGCCCGGCCAGCGGGTCGGCCGATGGGGAGGCAGGCGCGGCGGCGTCACCCGGGGCGGCTGCGGACGCGGCGCCCGGCCCGGCGGTGCCGCCCGGCTCGGCCCGGTAGGCCTGGCGCAGCTCGTTCACCAGCGTCTGGCTGGCGCGGCCCTCCCACAGGTAGG
>JAEYRA010000009.1 GCA_023409755.1 Bacillota bacterium | reverse complement strand
CCGCATTGTTCCAGCAGGCCACCGATCTCATCAAAGGCTGGTGGGACGCCGGCTACTTCCCCAAAGACAACAGCCAGCACGAGGGCTTCGCGTACCTGGCCAACAGCGACTGGCTGATGACCGCCGTAGGCCTGACAAGCGCCGCCACGGTAAAGGGCGCGCGGCTGCTTCCGCTGTCTCTCACCGGCGAGCAGGGGTTGACACTGGGCGGCCCCTCCAACGTCAGCGCAGCGGTGTTGGAGGCCTACGACAAGCCCGAGGCGCTGGTGACACTGATGGACTGGAGCCTGTCCAAGTTGGAAAACCACCTCTTCATGACCTACGGACAGGAGGTTGAGGACTACAAGCAGGTGGACGACAACCGGCTGGAGGCGGTAGGCGATGCCTACGACCGCTTCACCACCCTGTTTGACGCCTCCTGGAAGTACCCACTGCCGCTGATGGACTGCGAATCCCCCAAGCTGGTGAGTGCCTACCAACAGGCTGCCGCCGAAACCCTGCAGGCCCGTGAAGACTCCAATTGGGTCAGCCTGCCCAGCGGCGCCCTGCGCTACGCCGACAGCACCGGCGACCTGGCCAACGCCCTGGCCCAGCTGCCCGACACCATCACGGTGTGCTCCGACCTCATCACCGACCGGGTGGAAGCCGGGCTGGACTGGGGTACGCTGGAATACCCGCCGGCTGAGGGCGACGAGGGCCGCGTCAGTGCTGGGTTGGCGGCCTACGACGTGGCCTACGAACCTTATCTGAGGCTGTTGCAGAGCTGGCTCAATGGGTCCTATGACCCGACAGGGGACATGGTGACACCACGCTGACGGCGGGCGGGCCGCACCCTCAGAGGAACTGCCGGATGAGGTAACCCAGCCCGAACAGCAGCACAATCGCCGCCAGGATCTTCAGCCCCACCATCCACCAGCCCCGGTCTGGGATGGCGTCGGCGGCGACCTCCACCCCTAGCGCCACTGCCACAAACAGCAGGAAGAAGAGCACTTTTTTAAGCATGGACGTTGCCCTCGGAAATCCGTATGAGAAGGTCTGCCTTTTGTCATCGGCGACATGTGTACGAACGACAGAGTGAACGCCTGACAATCGCTCCCATTCGACAGTGGCGCAAATGCACCGCTGGCGACAAGCGGGCGAAGCCCGCTACAGAGTGTCTACAAACCCATTTGAACGAGCAGCAGGTAACGAACCTCCCGCCGATTCATTCGGCGGGAGGAACGGAAGAGTCAGCACGAGCAGAAGAGAAAATCCCGCCCGCAGGCCCAGACGCCTTGGATGGCGTTAGGCCAAGGGCCGTGAGTGCGATGCTTGCATCGCACTAGCCGCATGGCTGGTCGCGGCCCATTGGCCGCTGCTCGCCCATGCATCCCGGAATGCGGCGTAAGGCTCGCAGGCGAAACGTATCCCTAGAACTCAGCATGAGAGTTGCAGCATGTGATCGTTCGGCGACATGCGCGGCGAACGATTCGATGAAATTGGATCAAACATCCAAATCGCGGCTGTCGCCGCAGCGGCAGACGCGAAAGGCTGGCGACAGCCGTCGACAGCCCGCTACTTCGCGTACACCTCGGGCTTGAGGATGCCAATAAACGGCAGGTTGCGGTAGCGCTCGGCGTAATCGAGGCCGTACCCCACCACGAACTCGTTGGGGATGGAGAAGCCGCTGTACTCGGCCTCAACGGGGGCCTTGCGCCGTTCGGGTTTGTCGAGCAGCGTGCAGAGCTTGAGTGACGCCGGCCCGCGGGCCCGCAGCATCTCGGTCAGGTACTTGAGCGTCAGCCCCGTATCCAGAATGTCCTCCACAATGAGGACGTCGCGCCCCTCGATGGACACGTCGAGGTCCTTGATCATGCGCACCTCGCCGGAGGTGGTGCCACGGCCATAACTCGACACGGCGATGAAGTCGAGGTCCACCGGGATCGACATAGCGCGGATGAGGTCGGCGTAGAACACCACCGAACCCTTGAGCACGCACACCAGCAGGGGGCGGGTGTGGGCGTAATCGTGGGACAGGCGTGTGCCGATCTCGGCCACCTTCTCGGCAATCTCGGCCTCGGTCAGCAGGGTCTCTTGCAGGTCGTCAGTCATTTGGTACATCGGCTTCCTCCATGGCAATGCATTCGACGCGCAGCACGCGCGTTGTGGTTTGAGTGATCCGAAGCGCTTCCGAAAGGCCCACGCCCGGGGCGGCCAGCACCTCGTCCCCCACGGCAATGAACGGGCGGGGACGAAGGCGGCGGGGCACGGCACGGTCGACCAGCACATCCTGCCATTTGCGACGGCCAACTGCCCCCAGGGGGCGGAAGCGGTCACCGGGCAGGCGGCTGCGCACCACGGCGCCGGCCGGCAGGCGGTCGGCGTCCAGCAACAGGGCATCCGGCGCGCCGGCGGTCAGGTCTTCGGGGGCGGCGGGCAGCAGCGTGCAGCGCAGCACATAGCCCCGCACCGGTGTGTCTCCCGGCCAATGCAGCGGTACCGGTTGGATGTCCGGCGTGTCGGGCAGGGCCGCCAGCAGGGTGAGACGCTCCCCCTCCCGCAGGGCCACAGCCCCATGGGGCAGCTCCACCCGGCGGCCGCCCTTGCCGGGGGCCAACAGGCTCTCCATGGCGGCCACCCGCTCCTGGCCCAGGTCCTGGGTCAGGCCCACGGCGGCAGCCATGCGCCGCAGCATGCGACCGCGCACAGCAGGCGGCTGGGCCGCCAGTGCCGCCACCGGCAGAGAGGCCTCACCTGGCCCCTGGGCAAGCCCGTCCAGCGCCGCCGCGGCACAGTCCTCCAGCGCGCGGTCGTCCTGGCGCAGCAGGTCGGCGGTGCGGCAGAGGGCCTCGGCGGCAGAAGGATTCAGGCGTTGGCTCAGCAGCGGCAAAAGCGTGTGGCGCACCCAGTTGCGGGGGATGGTCTGGTCGGCGTTGGTGGCATCCTCCCGCCAGGTGATGTTTTGCTCCGCACACCACGCGGCGATCTCCGCCCGCCCTACGCACAGCAAGGGCCGCACGATACCGTTCCCCTCCACCGGGGCCATGGCGGCCAACCCCGCGGCCCCCGCCCCGCGCAGCAGCCGAAGCAGTACCGTCTCGGCCTGGTCGTCACGGTGGTGGGCCAGCGCCAGGCGAGTGCAGCCGGTCTCGGCCATCGCCCGGCGGAAGAACGCGTGCCGTGCCTGGCGGGAGGCAACCTCCAGCGAGAGTCCCTCCGCCGCGGCCAGCGCCGGCACATCGGCACGGCCCACGGTGAGCGGCACGCCCAGCTGACTGCACAGCGCCCGCACAAGGGCCTCGTCGCCGTCAGCCTCCACCCGGATGCCATGGTGAAAGTGCGCCGCTGCAAGGCGAATGCCCAGTTCACAGCGCAGACCGGCCAGCAGCCACAGCAGGGCCACCGAGTCCATGCCGCCGGATACCCCGACCAGCACGCCCTCGCCCGGCTCCGCCATGCCCTGTTCGCGCCAGTAGCGCGTCACCCGTTCCCGCATCGTCCGGCCCTCCGCCCTTCGTCGCAACAATTCATTGTAGTGTGTTTTGGGGTGTTTGGCAAGGAACCGTGCGTGCCCCCAGGCGCGCACAACCGTACAAGCTTAAGGTGCTTTGCGCCAACAAAGCACCCGCCGCCTCGCGGCGCAAGCGCCGTACGGAAGACAGCTGGAATGACAGACCAATCTCATGCACTCGCTGCCGCAAGGCAGCGCCAAGCGAGTGCGAAGAACAGCCAGAGTAACCACCATACTCAGCGCGGGCACCAGAAAAACACTCGTCGCGCCAGCGACGCAAGCGCCATACGGTAGACAGCTGGAACAACCACCCCAACCCAGTGCGAGACAGTAGCACCCGCCATGCGATGGCGCCAGGCGCCATACACATGACAGTCGGAGTAACGAAAAGCGTATGTACGCGCTTTGCTGGGAGACGAGTATAGAAAATAAACGTGTGTTCACTCATTATGTGCGCACGAGTAAGATGGGGCGCTGCCGCGGGCGGTCCTTTTGAAAGCGCCAAAAGGACCCAAAATCGCCTAAGGCGCGGACGAGTTTCCAAGACCTGACGACCGGCATAAGGTTGAGTAGCAGCGGCGGGTAACTCGCCGGGGCATTGCTATGCAATACCCCGGCTCAAACATCCCGCCCGACCAGCGCCTGGAAGGCGCAAGGCCAAGCGCCGTGATGGCGACGCTTACGTCGCCATAGCCGCCTGGATGGCGGCGTAAGGCGTGCAGGCTGTCGCCAGCCAAGTGCCGCCTGTCGCCAGGGCTGGTCGCGTGCTACGCACGCT
>JAEYRA010000007.1 GCA_023409755.1 Bacillota bacterium | reverse complement strand
GCCGTGGTGAGGCCGGCGGGGCCGGAGCCGATGACGGCGACGGTGCAACCGGTGCGTGCGGCAGGCACCTGGGGCTGCTCCCAGCCGTTGTCAAAGGCGGTGTCGGAGAGGAACCGCTCAATCTCCTTGATGGTGACGGCCTCGTCGTTGAGGCCGCAGGTGCACGCACCCTCGCACAGCGCCGGGCACACGCGGGCGGTGAACTCCGGGAAGGGGATGGTGAGCTTTAGTCGTTCCCAAGCCTCCTTGTACAGCCCCTGGTAGACGAGGTCGTTCCACTCCGGGATGAGGTTGCCCAGCGTGCAGCCACTGGCCACGCCCTGCCAGGCAACGCCCAGGTTGCAATAGGGCGTGCCGCAGTTCATGCAGCGGGCGGCCTGCTCGCGCAGCAGCTCCGTCCCCATAGCGGGGTGAAAGGTGTCGTAGTCACGAATGCGCTCCAGCGGTGCCTTCTCCGGCTGCAGCTGGCGGCGGTACTCCATAAAACCGGTTGGCTTGCCCATTGCTTATTTCCTCCCAGCGGTTTTCAGCGCAAAGGCTCGTTCCAGACGGGCCTCGCCAGCCAGACCCTCGCCCTTGGCGGCGGCGATGGCAGCCAGCATTTCGCTGTAGTCGTGCGGCAGCACCTTGAGGAAGCGCTGCACCATGTTGGGCCAATCCTCGAGGATTTCCCGGGCAATCTTGGAGCCGGTGAGCTGCGCGTGGCGCATCACCAGCGTGTACACGGTCACGACGTCCAGCCCGTCCAACGGGTAGAGGCCGACCATCTCGTCGTTATAGGTATCGCGGAAGGTGCCGTCGTCCAGCACATAGGCCGTGCCACCGCTCATACCGGCGGCAAAGTTGCGGCCCACCGGGCCCAGAATGACGGCGGTGCCGCCGGTCATGTACTCGCAGCCGTGGTCGCCCACGCCCTCGCACACGGCGGTCGCGCCGCTGTTGCGCACGCAGAATCGTTCGCCGGCCCGGCCCGCCAGGAAGAGCTCGCCGGAGGTTGCGCCATAGAGCACGACATTGCCAGTCAGCAGGTTGTCGGCCGCGGGCCAGGCAGCACTCTCATGGGCGCGCACGATGATGCGCCCGCCCGAGAGGCCCTTGCCCAGGTAGTCGTTGGCTTCACCAATGAGGGTGAGCTCCATCCCTTCGGGTACGAAGGCGCCGAAGCTCTGGCCGGCGGTGCCCTCAAAGACGAACTTCAGGCTGCCATCGGGGAGTTTGCCATACTGGCGGCTGATGAACGCACCGACGCGGGTGCCGATGGCACGCTCGGTGTTGCGGATGCTTCGCTTCATGCGGGTGCCGCCGGTCTCCACCAGGGAGCGCACCATGTCGTAGAACAGGCGGTTGTGTTCCTCGCGGTTCTCGGGGGCGTCGCGCCAGGGCAGCGGCAGGCAGGTCTCAGCCAGCGGCGAAAGGTCAAGTTCACTCGCCTTGGGAGAGGGCTTCACCTGTTTGAGCATGTTGGCGTGGCCCACCATCTCGTCGATGGCGCGGAAACCAAGCTCAGCCATGACTTCCCGCAGGTCTTGGGCGATGAAGGTCAACAGGTTCACTACATACTCGGGCTTGCCGGTGAACCGGGCGCGCAGAGCGGGGTTCTGGGTGGCAACGCCCACCGGGCAGTTGTCAAGGTTGCACACGCGCATCATGATGCACCCGATGGCCACAAGGGGAAGGGTGGCGAAGCCGAACTCTTCCGCGCCTAAGAGCGCTGCGATGGCCACATCCCGGCCGGTCATGAGCTTGCCGTCGACCTCCAGACGCACGCGGCCGCGCAGGCCGTTGGCTGTCAACACCTGGTGGCTCTCGGCCAGGCCGATCTCCCAGGGCAGGCCGGCGTGCTGCATACTGGTGCGGGGCGACGCGCCGGTGCCTCCGTCAAAGCCGCTGATGAGGATGACGTTGGCCCCGCCCTTAGCCACGCCGGCCGCCACGGTGCCCACGCCGGTCTCGGAGACGAGCTTGACGTTGATTGCCGCGTCGGGGTTGGCGTTCTTCAGGTCATAGATGAGCTGCGCCAAGTCCTCAATGGAGTAGATGTCGTGGTGCGGGGGCGGGGAGATGAGCCCCACACCCGGCGTGGAGAGACGCACCCGCGCGATGTGGGGGTACACCTTGTTCCCGGGTAGCTGCCCGCCTTCGCCGGGCTTGGCGCCCTGCGCCATTTTGATCTGGATTTCTTTTGCACTTGCCAGATACGGCCCGGTGACGCCGAAACGGCCCGAAGCCACCTGCTTGATGGCGCTGTTGCGGTCGGTGCCCAGCCGCTCGGGGGCCTCGCCGCCCTCGCCGGAATTGCTCTTGCCATGCAGGCGGTTCATCGCCAGCGCCAGGCACTCGTGTGCCTCCTGGCTGATGGAACCGTAGCTCATCGCACCCGTCTTGAAGCGGCGCACGATGCGCTCCACCGGCTCCACTTCATCCAGCGGCACGGGGTTGCCGGGCTGGAAGCCCAGCAGGTGGCGCAGAGCCACGGGCTTTTCCACCCCGATGAGCTTGGTGTATTCCTTATAGAGCTTGTAGTCGTTGTTGCGCACCGCGGTCTGTATCGTGTGGATGACCTGGGGGTTGTACAGGTGCTCTTCGCCGTTCTTCTTCACCTGGTACCGCCCGCCGGAGGGAAGGGCCTCCTCGAGATTGCGCAGGCCCTGCTCGTGGCGTTTGAGCGTCTCTCGCTCCAGGTCTTCGAATGTCATGCCGCCCACACGGGTTACCGTGCCGGTGAAGCACCGGTCCACAACCTGTTGGGAGAGGCCGACGGACTCAAAGATTTGCGCGCCGATGTATCCATCCACGCAGGAGATGCCCATTTTGGAGATGACCTTGAGCACCCCGTGGGTGAAGGCGTGCATGGTGTTGTGCATGGCCTTCTCCATGCCCAGGCCGCCCAGCAGCCCGCGCTGGGCCATGTCCTCGACAGAGCGAACGATGCCCCGGGGGAAGATGGCCTTGACGCCGTAACCGATGAGGCAGCAGACGTGGTGCACCTCGCGGGGTTCGTAGCTGTCCACGATGAGGGAGCAATCACCACGCAGGCCGCAGCGGATGAGGTGATGGTGCACCCCGGCGGCCGCCAGCAGCATGGGGAGCGGGATGTTGGTCTCCGTCGCCGTGCTGTCGCTCAGGATGAGCAGCGATGCGCCGCCGCGCACGGCTTCCTCGGCCTTGGCAAAGAGACTCTCCAGCGCAGGCAGCATTCCCTGCTCCCGCGTGAAGACCGTGGCCAGCTCCACCGAAGGGAAGCCAGGCACGCCCTCTTTCAACGCACGGAACGTATCCTCCCCAATGATGGGCGAATCCAGATGGATCTTGCGGCAGTTTTCAGGTTTGTCCTGGGTCACGTCGCCGCTGGAACCCAGGTGCACATCGGTGCCGGTGACGCACAGCTCGCGGATGGCGTCAAGCGGCGGGTTGGTGACCTGTGCGAAGAGTTGTTTGAAGTAACTGTACAAAGGCTGGGGCCGCTCGCTGAGTACGGCCAGCGACGCGTCGTAGCCCATGGCACCCACGGGGTCCAGGCCGGTCTGGGCCATCGGCGCCAGGTTCATCATCAGGTCCTCGTGGTTGTAGCCGAAGAGCTGCTGCAGGTTGTGGAGCGGCAGCTTGGACGGGGCAAGCTCGGGGCCCTGGGCGAGCGTGGTTTCGTCCAGGCAGCCGTCGCTAAGCCACTGGCGGTAGGGGCCGGCACAGAACTCCTCTTTGAGGGCACTATCCTCGGTGAGTTTGCCCGTTTCCAGGTCCAGCAGGAGCATTTGGCCGGGGCCGAGTTTGCCTTTGCGCTGCACTTCGGAGGGCGGGGTGTCCAGCACGCCCGATTCGGACGAGAGGATAAGCACGCCGTCGCGGGTTAAGGCCCAGCGGGCGGGGCGCAGGCCATTGCGGTCCAGCACCGCGCCAACCTTGCGGCCATCGGTGAAGGTGATGGCAGCCGGGCCGTCCCACGGGGGCAACAGGCAGGCGGCGTACTGGTAGAATGCCCGTTGCTGGTCGTTCATGGTTTTGTCCATGCTCCAGGGGCCGGGCATCATCATCATGAGCGCCTGGGCCATGGGCCGGCCGGCACGCACGTAGAATTCAAAGGCATTGTCGAACTTCATGGAATCAGAGCCGTCGTCCTCCAGCACTGGGAGCACATCGGCCAAACGTCCGTGCAGCAGGCCGCCGTGGACGCCGGCTTCCATGGCCTTGATGGCGTTCTCAGCTCCACGCAGGGTGTTGATCTCACCGTTGTGGGCGATCATGCGGCAGGGCTGGGAGCGGCTCCAGGTGGGCATGGTGTTGGTGGAGTAGCGGGAGTGTACCATGCCGACGGCGCTCTCGACGCGCTCGTCCACCAGGTCGGGGTAGAATGTCTCCAGCTGCCAGGAGTGCATCATGCCCTTGTAGACGATCGTCTGGCTGGACAAACTGGCCACGTAGAGGCCGGCCTTGCAGGCGTCGGCCCTCCGCTCAATGGTGCGGCGCAGGATGTAGATGGCTTGCTCCACATCATCGGCATTCTCCGGGGCGAAGAAGGCCTGCAGGATGGTGGGGGCGGACTCGCGCGCGGCGGTGCCGCAGGCGTGCAGGCGGTGGGGCACGTCGCGCCAACCTAAGAGCGTTACGCCGCAGGCACGGGCGGCTTCCTCCACCAGGGCCACGCAGCTTTGTCGGCTCTCCGGGTTGCGGGGGAAGAAGAACTGCCCCACACCGTATTGACCAGCCGCCGGCAGGTCAAAGGGCAGCACCGCCCGGAACAGCCCGTCCGGCAGTTGCAGCAGAATGCCCGCGCCGTCGCCGGTATCTGGGTCATACCCCGCGCCACCACGGTGGGCCAGACGTTTCAGCACACTCAGCGCGTCCTTGACAATGGCGTGGGACTTCTGTCCCTTCTGGTTGGCCACAAAACCGGTGCCGCAACTGTCGTGTTCAAATTCTTCCCGCCAGAGTGGTGCGTTTTTGAGGTTCATCTGCCAAAACTCCTATATCAAAATTCAATGGTCTGTTCTATAAAGCTCCAGTACCCGCAGGGCGACCTCTTTGAGCGAGGTACCGGTGTCCATCGATCGTTTCTGCAGGTAGCGCCAGGCTTCGGCTTCACTCATCTGCAGGCGGTTCATCAGTACCACCTTGGCCTTCTCTGCCACCGCGCGGCGGTCCAGATCCTGTCTGAGTTTTTTCGCCTCCTCGTTGGCACGGGTGAGCTTGGATCGGTAGTGTTCGATGAGTTCCAGCGTGGAGAGCAGCGTTTGGGCCGTCACGGGCCGGGGGACCGGCACCACGTCGGCGGAGCCGAACCGTTCCTTGACGTAAACCATCTGATCGGGCGGCGTCATCAGCAGTACCGAGCAGTCGCTTTTGGAAAGAAGGTCGATGGAAAAGTCCAGACCGGACATGTCGTTGAGGGAGTAGCCGACGATGGCGATGTCCACCGGGTGGGTGGCGGCCGACCGCAGCCCCTGCATGCCGGAGACGCAACCGTCGCTGACCGCATACCCGCGGGAGGTGAGGATGGCCCGGATCTGCCGGATGAGATCGGGCTTGCGCAGTACCAACAGCACATTGCACGGCATTCGGGGCTACACCTCCTCCTGCGACTTTGCTGTGCCCGCAGTGCCCATCAATACCGTGCCAGATACCGGTCCAGCTCCCAGGCATGAACCACGTTGTTGTATTCGGCCCACTCCAGGCGTTTGGCCTTGAGGTAGTTGGCCGTGGCGTGCTCGCCCAGCGTTGCGCAGATGAGCTCATCGGCGGCCAGGGCGTCGAGTGCCGCATCCAGATGTGCCGGCAGCGCAGCGATGCCCAGTGCCTGCCGGTCGGCTTCGGTCATGTCGTACACATTGCTCTCAATCATGGCGGGCGGCTTCAGCCCGCGGCGCAGGCCGTCCAGGCCAGCCGCCTGCATGGCTGCAAAGGCCAGATAGGGGTTGCAGGAGGGGTCGGGGGATCGGAGCTCCAACCGGGTGCCGTCGGCTCCGTTGTCGGGAACGCGGATCATGGGGCTGCGGTTGCGCCGGGCCCAGGAGACATAGATCGGCGCCTCAAACCCCGCTACCAAGCGCTTGTAGGAGTTGACGAGGGGGTTGGCCAGGGCCGTGATGGCCCCGCTGTGGGCCATGATGCCGGCTGCGAAGGCCTGCGCGTCAGCCGAGAGCCCCAGGGGGCTGGTGCTGTCAGCGAAGCAGTTCACGCCGTCCCGCCACAGTGACAGGTTGGCGTGCAGGCCGCTGCCGGCCATGTTGGGCCGGGGCTTGGGCATGAACGTGGCCGCCAGCCCATGCCGCTGGGCGATGGTCTTGACCGCCAGGCGGAAGGTCATCATGTTGTCTGCCGCCCGCAGGGCGTCGGAGTAGCGGAAGTCAATCTCATGCTGGCCGGGGGCTACCTCATGGTGGCTGGCCTCCACGTTGAAGCCCATTTCCTCCAGGGCGATGCAGATGTCACGGCGGGCGTCTTCGCCCAGGTCCACCGGGCCGAGGTCGAAGTAACCGCCGTTGTCGTGGGTGATCGTGGTGGGCTTGCCCTGGTCATCGGTGTGGAACAGGAAAAACTCACACTCGGTGCCGATTTTAAGCTCAACCCCCAGGGAGGCTGCGTCGGCAATGGTGCGCTTGAGAATGTAGCGCGGGTCGCCCTCGAAGGGTTGACCGTCAGGGCGGTAGACGTCGCAGATGAGGCGCGCCACCCGGCCGGCCTGAGGCCGCCAGGGGAACACCGTGAAGGTGGAGGGGTCGGGTCGCAGGTACATGTCCGATTCTTCGATGCGCACAAAACCGTCCACCGATGAACCGTCGAACATGTAACGGCCGTCCAATGCTTTCTCCAGTTGATCTATGGTAATGGCCACGTTTTTGAGTTGTCCAAACAGGTCAGTAAATTGCAGTCGGATGAACTTGACCTCGGTCTCGCGGGCAAGGGAGAGCACTTCATCGTGTAAATTTGCCATAGGACACTCCTCCATCCGGGTTCGTGGCCTCAACCATGTGGTCACCGCCCGGTTCATTGACTGATGTGATCGGCTCTTTCAGCATAATATGCAAGAGAAAATAAAAAATCCTGCATTATTTGCTCATTATAGCATACTGATGATCAATTACAAGTAAAACGTGCAACGGTTTTGGCGGGGCCTCCCAAATTGCGCACATGGGGGCAGAAATCAGGATGACGTGTTGCCGGCAGACAAAAATGCGGAAGCAGGAACGTGTGACATGCTGTGTGCAAGGAACGGTACAGAGTATCGGGCGCTGGCCGGTTCGTTCAGGCTGTCAACAGGCGGAAGAGGGCGACCAGGCGGGGGTCCTCGCTCAGCAGCCGCTCGGGGTGAAACTGCACGCCCCACAGCCGGCGGCCGTCTGTGGTCTCGATGGCTTCCAGCACGCCGTCAGGGGCGGCAGCGCTCACCAGGAACCCAGCGGGCACCCGGCGGATGGCCTGGTGGTGGGTGCTGTTGACGATGGCTTCTGCCCCGAGGATGGGTTGCAGGAAAGAGCCGGGGCGCACTACAATGGGGTGCCGGCTGCCAAAGGGATGGGGGGTGGCAGTTTGGCTTGGTAGGTCCTGCCACAGCTCGCCGCCCAGGGCCACAGACATCACCTGCAAACCCCGGCAGATGCCAAGCACAGGCTTGCCCGCCGCGGCAAAGGCGTGGAGGCAGGCCACCTCCAGAGCGTCCCGCAGGGGGTCAATATCGCGGCTGGCGATGTTCTCCTTGCCAAAGAGAGCGGGGTCGACGTCTCCGCCGCCGGTCAGTAGCAGGCCATCCAGCCGTGCGGCCAGCGTCTCAGCTTCGTCCGCACCGTCAAAGAGCATGACCGGGATGCCGCCGGCTTCCCGTACGGCATCCAGGTATGGGCTGTTCAATTGGGCTGCACGGCAATTGCCGCGCTCGTTGAAAGAGGGGGTGGCGGTCACCCCGATCAATGGTTTCATACGCTTCTCCCCAACGGTGGCCGCACCGGGCACTGCGTCCGGGTGACCATGTCTCCTTTACTTGCCCAGGTAGGCAACGAGCTCAATCTCCACGCCGGCGTCCTTGGGCAGTCGCGCCACCTGCACCGCCGAGCGGGCAGGGTAGGGCTGCTCGAAGAACTTGGCGTAGATCTCATTGACGGCGGCAAAGTCGTTCATGTCCCGCAGGAACACGGTGGCCTTGACGACGTGGGAGAAGTCCGCACCGGCGGCAGCCAGCACGGCCTCGAGATTGCGGAACACCTGCCAGGTCTGGGCTTGGATGTCTCCCTCAATGAGCGCACCGCTGGCCGGGTCCAGCGGGATCTGGCCGGAGGTGTAGAGGAAGTCGCCGGCACGTACGGCGTGGCTGTAGGGGCCGACGGCCGCCGGGGCGTTGGGGGCTTGGATGCTTTGCTTGGGCATGGGGTTCTCCTTCCGTCAGGCCTCGGCAGACAGCGCTGCCACCAGCAGGTCGACGCATTGTTCAAAGTCCTTGAGATCGATCATCTCAGCGGCGGAGTGAACGTAGCGGGTGGGAAGCGACAGGCAACCCGAGGGTACGCCGCTCCGGCTGGGTTGGATGGCACCGGCATCGGTGCCCCCGGCGGTCAGCACTTCCAGCTGGTAGGGGATGCCATGAGCCTCGGCGGCGTCCTGCAGCCAGCGGCGCACGGTGGGGTGGGCGATGAGCGACTGGTCGCGTACCTTGATGGCCGGGCCTTTGCCCAGCCGCGCCGAGCAGGCCGGCGTCACCTCGGGGGTGTCGGCAGCCAGCGTCACGTCAATGGCCAGGCCGATTTCCGGCTCGATGGCGTAGGCCGCGGTGTGGGCCCCGCGCATCCCCAGTTCCTCCTGGGTGGTGAAGACGGCATAGATGTCATAGGGCGAGCGTTCCACGCGGCGCAGCGCGTCGATGAGGATGGCACAGGCCGAACGGTCGTCCATCGCCCCGGCGGAAAGCCGACCGCCGCAGTCACTCACCAGCGTGGCGAACACGCAGATGTCGCCGATCTGTACCTTCTGCTCGGCCTCAGCCCGGCTGGTGGCGCCGATGTCCACAAACAGGTTCTCGGGCTTCAGCTTCTCCATGCTGCTCACGGTTTTGGTTTCGTAGCCCACCACGCCGGTCACGCCGTTCTCAAAGCGCACGGGCACGAAGAGGTTCCAGTGGAACCGCACGCCGCCCACGGCGCACACCCGCAGGAAGCCGTTGTCGTCGATGTGGGTGACCATGAGGCCGATTTGATCCATGTGGGCAGTCACCATGACACGCCGGCCACCGCCGCGCTTCACGGCCACCAGGTTCCCCATGGCATCGCGGGAGACCTCGTCCACATAGGGCTTTACTAGTTCCTCAATTTTGGCGGCGATGTTATCCTCCCGGCCGGAGGGGCCATACACTGGCAGCAATTCCTTCAGCACTTCCAGAGCCTTGCTCATTTCCGTTCCTCCTTCAAGTGTTCGTGGGCGCTGCCCAGGAAGGCCTGCAGCAGCCGCCCGGCGTTGTCGTAGTCAGTTTTGCTCATCGTACAGATGGGCGAATGGATGTAGCGGCAGGGCACGTTGATGTTGACCACCGGCACCCCCGCTCGCGACAGTGACACTGGGCCGGCATCGGTACCGCCGAAGGCCCCGGCACGGTTCTGCCACGGGATGCCGTTGCGCTCCGCCACGCCGATGAGGAATCGGCGCAAGGCGTTGTTGGAGATGGCTGACCGATCCATGATGGAGATCGCCGGGCCTTTGCCCACGCGGGTGACGCGTAGGTGATCGGGCACGTCGTGGATGTCAGCGCAGGTTGTGCCCTCCAGAATCACAGCGGCATCGGGGGCAACGGCGTGGGCAGCGACTTGCGCGCCAAACCCGCCGATTTCTTCCATCACCGAGAACACGCCCACCAGCGTGGCGGCGTACTGGTGCTGCAAGGCCTCCAGCAGCAGGGAGCAGCCGGCCCGGTCATCGAGGGCGCGGCTTTTCACAAGGTTGTCGCCAAACTCCACGTACCCGGGCTCAAACACCACCCAGTCGCCGCGCTGCACCAACTTCTCGGCGTCCTCCCGGCTGGAGACGCCGATGTCGATCGTCAACTCCTCAATGGGCACGGGCTTCTTGATGTCCTCCGGTTTCAGCAGGTGGATGGGCATGGCCCCGATGACACCGGGGACGCCCTTCTCACCAATGCGCACCCGCTGGGAGAGGAGGATGCGTCCATCGATGCCGCCGATGGTGGCAAAATGGAGCAGACCGTTGTCCTCAATGCGGGTGAGGAGTAAGCCGACCTCATCCATGTGGGCAACGGCCATGATGGTGGGGCCGTTGGGGTCGCTGCCCCGGCGGGTGGCGATGACGTTGCCCAGTTTATCCTTGCGCACCTCGTCGCAGAATGCAGAGGCGGTTTGCATGATGTACTCCCGCACCCGATCCTCCCGTCCGCTGGGGCCGGGCAGGGCGGTCAATTCCTTCAGATACACGGCCAATCCTCCCAATCTGAGTTGATCTCCCGCAGGAAGTGCGCCAGCAGTTTGCCGCCCTGGGCGACGACCTCGCTGTGCAGGCTCTCCACCGTGGTGTGCATGTAGCGCAGCGGCAGCGACAGCAACAGGATGGGCACGCCGGAACGCGAGAGCATGATGCTGTCACCGTCGGTGCTGGTGTCACCGGCGACGACTTCCGTGGCCAGCGGGATCTGGGCAGCCTTGGCAAGCTTCTCGATCCGCAGGGCAAGGCGTCGGTCCAGCACAGGCCCTTGGGCCAGGGCGATTCGGTCATAGGGCACCATCTTGGGGTGGTCGCTTTTGGTGATGATCGCGTGGGTCACATCGATGACAACGGCCAGGTCGGGCTGCAGCGCAAAGGCACTTTGCATGGCACCATGGCTGCCGACCTCCTCCCGGGTGGTGGCGGTGAACACCACGTCGGCGGTGCATGGTTTCTTGCGCAGCAGGCGCATGGCCTCCAGCATCATGGCGATGCCGGCGCGGTCGTCGATGGCGCGGCCCGTCAGCACGTCACCGGCCAGTTCGGCCAGCGGCTGGCGCAGCGAAACGATGTCGCCCACCTGCACCAGTTCCCGCACCTTGTCGGCCGGGTAGCCGATGTCGATGAAGAGTTCGGGTACGGTCAGTACCTTTTTGCGGTCCTCTTCGCTTAGCACGTGGGGGGGCTTGATGGCCACCAGGCCAAAATAGTCGCCGGCACGGCCGTGAACGGTGACCTCCAGCCCCGGCAGCACCCGCGGGTCGAACCCGCCGATGGTGACAAAGCCGAGAAAACCGTCGTCCTCGATGGAACGAACCATAAGGCCCAGCCCGTCGCTGTGGGCGGCCACCATCACCTTGGGGCCGTTGCCGCCCATGCGGGCAAAAGTGTTGTGAAAGGCGTCCTGCCACACATCCTGGCTCCAGCGGCCAAACCATTGGCGCGCCAGATCGGCCGAGGGCTTTTCAAAGCCCGTCAGGCCGGGGATGGCGGTGGACTCCCGCAGGAATTCGGTGATGCTGTCTGGCATTGCGATCCTCCGTGTCCTTTATGTATCTTGCAGATTATACCATTCCGGGTTCAATTATACCATGCTGCGGGGCCATTTTAGCCCCAATGGGGCGCCAGGGCTGGTCATATCAGCGGTGGGCTGATAAAATGATGGACAGATTGCGTTTGGGAGGCGGAGATGGAAGCGGTACTCTTTGACATGGATGGGCTGCTGGTGGACACCGAGCGACTGGCCGTGCGGGCGTGGATGGACGGAGCGGCGACCATGGGGGCGGCGTTGTCCGAGGCGACGGTGCTGGAGACGATCGGCGTCGATTGGGAACACACCCGGCGCATCATCGCGGCGGCACTGCCCGGCGGGGAGGGTGATTTCGCGGCCCTGCAGAGGGAGGTACAGGCCATCTACCACCACCTGCTGGAGACGGACCTTGTCGTCAAACCCGGTGCGGCAGAGTTACTGGCCGCCCTCAAGGAACGCGGTGTGCCCATGGGGCTTGCGACCTCCACCACCCGGGAGGGGGCCGAGCGGCGGCTGACCAAGGCGGGGCTGCTGGGGTACTTCTCCGGCTCAGCCTGTGGCGATGAGATCACCAACGGCAAGCCCGCGCCGGATATCTTTCTGCTCTCCGCCCGGCGGGTGGGGGCCGACCCGGCCCGCTGTGTCGTGCTGGAGGATTCGCCTGCGGGCTTGCGGGGCGCCAAGGACGCCGGCATGCGCACCATCTGGGTGCCCGACCTCGTGCGGCCCGAGGGCAATGGGGAGCACCTGGCCGATTGGCTGGTTAAGAATTTGTGGGAAGCGAAGGAGATCCTCTTTTCCCTGTTGGTTTAGTTTGCTTGCAGGAAGCGGGTGACAGTATGCGGTTATGGACGGTTCAGACTGTGGCGTGTTACCAGCGATTGCTGGCTGAGGCATTGTCCCCCGAGGGCAGTCCAGCCGGTACGTTCAGGCTACATTCTGGGAGTTGCGTGCTAATCGGGTGGTTGAATTGAGGGGCTTTCCGATCCGCGGTGTCAAACACTCAGAGCTGTGTCATTGACCCCTGTGTACAGTGTCCAAAAGTTCAGGCCTATCTTTTACATGGGTACTTTATGTGGAGCAGCCATCGTCGTGGTATGATGTTTGTGCCATGACATAACGTGAGGAACCATGAAGCACATCAAACAATTTGGCATTCTGTTGGCCCTGTGCCTGGTGGGCGAGGGGGTGGCGCTGGTGTTGCCCGTGCCCATTCCGGGCAGTGTACTTGCCATGCTCTTTCTGTTCCTGCTGCTCTTCACCGGTCTCCTGCGGGAGGAAACCGTGGCCGGGGCGGGGGACTTCCTGCTGGGGAACATGGCGTTTTTCTTTCTGCCGGCAGGCGTGGGCATCTTGGCGCAATTCGCGGCCATCCGGAGCACCGTTTGGGTGTTGCTCTTCATCTGCGTGGTTACGCTGGTGCTGACGTTTGCGGCCACGGCGTTCACCGTGCGGGCGGTGGTGGCCCTGCAAAACAGGCTGAGAGGGGGAGCACGGTAATGAGTGAGTGGACCAGCCTCCCCATCTTTGGCGTGGCGCTGTCCATTGGGGCCTACGCCGTCGGCCTGTGGGTGAACCGGGAGCTCCGCAGCCCCCTGGTCAACCCGCTCCTCATTGCCATCGCCCTGGTCATCGTCGTGCTGCAGCTTTTCCGCATTCCCTTGGAGGATTACCAGAGTGGCGCGGGGCTCATTTCCCTTTTCCTGGGGCCGGCCACGGCGTCGCTGGCGCTGGCCATCCACCGGCGCATGGATGTACTCAAGCGAAACCTGCTGCCGGTGCTATGCGGCACGGCGGTGGGTGCGGCGGTATCCATGGGCAGCGTGTGGGGGCTCTGCCGGCTTTTTGGCCTGAGCGATGAACTGACCTTCACCCTGCTGCCTAAGTCAGTCACCACGCCCATCGCCATGGAGCTTTCCCGCCAGCACGGGGGCATTGTGCCGGTCACGGTGGCGGCTGTGGTGTTCACCGGCATTCTGGGGGCGGTGTTCGCCCCGGTGCTCATCCGGCTCCTCCGGGTGAAGAACCCGGTGGAGGCCGGCCTTGCCATCGGCACGGCCAGCCACGCCGTGGGCACCACCAAGGCCCTGGAACTGGGGGAGACCGAAGGCGCAATGAGCGGCATTGCCATCGGCCTGGCTGGCCTGTTCACGGTGGTGTACTCCCTGTTTCTGTAGCAAAGGATGAAAATGCCCGCTTCCGAGGGAAGCGGGCATTTTTGTACGGTTCATCACTGTCCGAAGGCTGTCCGGCGGAAGGTACCCATATCCACTGTACCGCCTTCACGACGGGAGAGCTCAGCCGCCGCCGCCAGCAGGTGTGCTTCAATGTCACCGTGGGAGGCGGGTGCGGACTTCTGCCCGGTGGCCACGGCTTCCAGGAATTGCAGCAGCATTCCCTCGCCGTCTTCGGGCGGCAGTGCTCTGCGGTCCACGGTGATGATCTCGGTCTGGCCGGTCAGGAAGTCGCTGACTTCAATGGTGTCGGCCTGCTGGGAGGCACGCAGCTCCCCGCAGGACCCCATGACATGCAGCGTCCGGTCACTCGTCATGGAGAAGGCACTGATCGTCAGCGTGGCCAATGCGCCGTTGCCGAAGGACACGAGTGCGGTCAGGTGGTCGTCGGACGTGTTGGGGCAGCGGAACACACAACGCCCATAGGGGCCGGACAGCAGTGCACGACGGCGGCCCTCGAAGCTAAGGTCGGTGCTGATGGTGTCAACGGGCCAGTTGGTGTTGGGAGTCAGATAGATGCGCGGGGCAAAGTAAGGGCAGGTATTTTCTGCCGGACATCCATCAAGGCAACGGGCCGGTGCGCCTTCGGGTGCGTTTTCATCCGTAAAGAAGCTGAGAGCGCCATAGGAGCACACGCTTTGGGCAGGACCGTTGGCAATGTCGTTGAGCAGCGCCATTCCCTGCCACCCAGTGGCTAACAACGGCGACACCGCCGACGTGGTGCTGCCGGATCGCACAGACACGTGGGAGTAGAGGATGTGCTCCAGCCCGGTGGTCAGCGTCAGCGACTGCGGCTGGCCGATCCGTCCCTCACCGATGAGATGCTTGACCGTGGAAAAGAGTGCCGAATACCGTAGTTCGTTGCCCATCATCACGACGCTAGTGGGGTTGTGCTGCATGTGCCGCACAATGCCGGAGATGTGGGAAAGATCAACCCCGACGGGGGACTCCAGCAGCACATGGTAACCCCGCTCCAACGCGGCCTTGGCACAGGCGGGCTGCTCGTCGGCCGGCAGGCAGAGAAGTGCACAGTCCGCCATCCGCTCCCCAGAGAGCAGGGTACGCCAATCGCTGAAGCGCCGTTCGGCGGTAACCCCATGCTGGTCAGCAAACAATGCCAGACGGCCCTCATCCTTTTCCGCCACCGCGGTGATGGTCAATTGTTCCGGGTGCTGCATGGCATAAGGGCCGTAGTTTTGGGTAGCCCGGGCCCCTGCGCCCAACTGTACCGCGCTTAACTGCATGTCGGTCAACCTCCCTGGTTTCCCATATTATACCATGGCGGAGACGCGATGAAGAAGGCGTACTCTTGCGAAATTGTTTGAATGAGAAAGATGTTTCTCATGCAAGGAGACCTTGCGTTATGGGCAATGACTCTGTTATACTGGAATCAAAATGCAGGGAGATCGCTTTAGTCCTTCATTATCCCCCATTCTCCCCTGACGGCGAGTTGTTTGACGCCCGTTGGACTGCCCGTCGCCCCGCAATTCATGGGCGGAGGTTGTATTCGATGCGATTTACAAAAATGCACGGCGCGGCGAACGATTATGTCTATGTGGACGTGGCAGCCGAGCCGCTGGAGGAAAGCCTGCTGGCCCGTCTCACCGTAGCCCTGGCCGACCGTCACACCGGCGTGGGAAGCGATGGCCTCGTTCTTATTTGCCCGTCGCAACGGGCTGATTTCCGTATGCGCATGCTCAATGCCTGTGACGGCAGTGAGGCGGAGATGTGCGGAAATGCCATTCGTTGTGTGGGTAAGTATGCCCACGACCATGGGCTGACCGACAAGCTGGATCTGACCATCGAAACGCTCGGTGGGCTGAAGTATTTAAAGCTGTTCCCCGGTGCTGACGGCAGCATTGAGAGGGTGCGGGTGGACATGGGTGCGCCTGTCTTTGATCCACAACTGATCCCGGTGGCGGCGGAGCGCCCCTTTGATCTGACCGCCGAAGCCGACGGCAAGACCTGGACACTGCATTGCGCCTCCACGGGCAACCCCCACGCGGTGACCTATGTGGATGACCCGATGGCGCTGGATCTGCCGCGCATCGGCCCTTTACTGGAGAATCACACTCTGTTTCCCCGCCGTGCCAACATCGAGTTTGCCCGGGTCATGGATCGGTCTCACATCCAGATGCGGGTGTGGGAGCGGGGCAGCGGTGAGACGATGGCCTGCGGCACCGGGGCCTGTGCCACGGCAGTGGTCTCGATGGCACGCGGGTTGGTGGATGACCGCGTGGATGTGGCACTGCGCGGTGGCACGCTGACGATTGAATGGCCAAGCCTGCAGGGCAGCGTCTTCATGACGGGCCCGGCGGTGGAGGTCTTTACCGGCGAGATAGACATTGACGCTTTGTTAGGAGGAACACTATGATCTGGGCCAACGGCAATTTTCAACTGCTGCAGGACAATTACCTGTTTTCCACGGTGGCACGCAAAGTGGCGGAGTACACCGCCGCCCACCCGGCTGATGAGCTCATTCGCATGGGCATCGGCGATGTCACACTGCCGCTGCCTCAGGCCGTGCTGACCGCACTGCATGAAGCAGTGGACGAGCAGGGCCGTGCGGAGACGTTCCGTGGCTATGCCCCCGATGGCGGGTATGACTTCCTGCGCCAGGCCATTGTGGAGCACGACTACCAGGCGCGGGGCGTCAAGGTGGACGTGGACGAAGTCTTCATATCCGACGGGGCGAAGAACGACACGGCTAATTTTACCGATATGCTGGATACTGGCAACATCATCGCCATCACCGACCCGGTGTACCCCGTGTACCTCGATAGCAACGTGATCGCCGGCAACGGCGGCAAGGTGCAGCCCGATGGCAAGTTCACCCGCATCCGGCTGATGCCCTGCCTGGCAGAGAGCAACTTCCAGCCGGATCTGCCGCGCCACAAGGTCGACGTCATCTACCTGTGCTCTCCGAACAACCCCACCGGTACGGTCATGAACCGTGTGGAGCTGAAGAAGTGGGTCGATTATGCCAGGCGGCATGGCAGCCTCATTCTCTTTGACAGCGCTTATGAAGCCTACATCAGCGACGACAGCCTGCCCCACTCCATCTATGAAATTGAGGGTGCGCGTGAGGTTGCGGTGGAGTTCCGCAGCTACTCCAAGACGGCGGGGTTCACCGGTGTGCGCTGTTCCTACACCATCGTGCCCAAGGACATCAAGGGGCGTATCAAGGAGGGCGGCACCGCTTCCCTCAACAAGCTGTGGGCCCGGCGGCAGAGCACCATGTTCAACGGCGTGGCCTACATCATCCAGAAGGCGGCGGCTGCCATCTACACCCCCGAGGGCAAGGCGCAGACCCGCCAGAATGTGGCATACTACATGAGAAACGCCCAGGCCATCCGCACCTGCTTTGAGGAGCTGGGCCATCAGGTCTTTGGCGGCGAGAACGCGCCCTATGTGTGGCTTCGCATCCCCGAAGGCTTCACATCCTGGCAGTACTTTGACCACCTGCTGGAGCGCTACAACATCGTGGGCACACCGGGCTCGGGCTTCGGTTCCTGCGGCGAGGGGTACCTTCGTTTGACCGGCTTCGGCAGCCAGGTGAATACTGCCCGGGCCATTGAGCGGCTGAAAAACGGCGGTAAATAGGCAGCAAATGAGGATGGTACCGTCCGGGGGGCGATGCCATTGAGTTCAGTCATTTCGTTGTCAGCACATCTGTCGTCCCCCTCATGTGCGAAATGAGGGGGGCGCTTTCTGTTTCATCGCTTCGCCCCACAGAAATAATGTTGACGTTTTACCCGGCAAGTTGGTAATCTAGTACGATGGCTTATGCCTACTTTATCATTGTAAGGAGAACCCTTGAATTTTTTCGAATCGAACGTAACGCCTTCCATCTTAAAGGCATTGCAGAGTGAGAACTACCACACCCCCACGTCTATTCAACAGGAGGCCATTCCGCCCATCCTTCTGGGGCGGGATTTTTTGGGTTGCGCCCAAACGGGTACCGGTAAAACGGCGGCTTTCGCTGTGCCCACGTTGCAGCGACTGGCGGCGGCCGCCCCGGAGTTTCCGCGCCGCATCCGGTCCCTGGTGCTGACCCCCACGCGGGAGTTGGCCCTACAAGTCGACGAGAGCTTCCGTACATACGGACAGTACACCGACCTGCAGGTCTGCGTCATCTTTGGCGGCGTTCCCCAAGGCCCACAGGAGACGGCGCTCAAAGCGGGGGTTGACATCCTCGTCGCTACCCCCGGCCGGCTGGTGGATCTCATGGGCCAGGGGTTGGTGAGCCTGAACCATGTGGAAATTCTCATTTTGGACGAAGCGGATCGCATGCTGGACATGGGCTTTCTCCACGATGTAAAGAAGATCATCGCCTGCACGCCGGTCACGCGCCAGACGCTGCTCTTCTCGGCTACCATGCCGCCGGAGATCGTGAAGCTGTCACACACGCTTCTCAAGGATCCGGTGCATGTGACCATTGCCCCGGAGTCGCCCACCATCGAGGCCATTGAGCAGTCGGTGTACTTTGTGGACAAACAGAACAAGCGTGCCTTGCTCCTGCATCTGCTGCAGGACCCGTCTATCGAGTCGGCGTTGGTCTTCACCCGCACCAAACACGGCGCGGACCGCGTGGCACGGGAGTTGAAAAAGCACGGGGTCGAGTGCCAGGCCATCCATGGGGATAAGTCCCAGGGCGCCCGCCAGTTGGCCCTGACAGAGTTCAAAAACCGGAAGATCCGCGTGCTGGTGGCTACGGATATCGCTGCCCGCGGGCTTGATATTGACGACCTCTCACACGTCATCAACTATGAGATTCCCAACATCCCCGAGACCTATGTCCACCGCATCGGCCGCACCGGTCGGGCGGGTAGGGTTGGCGTATCGCTGTCGTTGTGTGACTTTGAGGAGAAGAAACTCCTCAAGGATATTGAGAAATTTTGCAACCGCACCATCCCGGTGGTGCAGGAGCACCCGTTCCCCATGGAAATTTTCGAGGTGCTGCCCAAACAGCCTGCTCCGCCCCGGCCCCAGGGACAACCAACCCACCGCCCCAACCTAGGCCGCCGTGCCCGCCGCCGGGGTTGAGACCGCAGCGCTGTCCGCAAATGGCAAAGAGTCCAAACGGTGACCAGTGACGCCATGGGCTCGTGAAAGAGGAGCAATGGAGCATCCTTGAGCGCACGCGTCCAATCGCCATCCTCTGACGCTGTCCGTCGTAGAGTCTGTTCCCCTTTTTGCGACCATCAAGGCTTCTTGAAGAAGTCGATGAGCTCTCCGTTGACCTCCGTCGCCCGCTCGTGATTGACGCCATGGCCCACACCCGGGTAGACGTGGTATTCCATGCCTTCGCGCTCCAATGTCTCCACACAGGCGGCGGAGTAGGCGAGGGGGTCGCGGTCACCCAGCAGAAAGAGTGTCTTGCCACGCAGCGCGGCAACCTCCTCGGCGTTCAGCGGGGCGATGCGGTGAAAGCCCATGGCCATGTTGTTGAAGTGGCGCAGCAGCAGCGTCCAGTGCTCCATGAGCGCTTCGTTGCCGGTGAACACCGCAATGTTCTCCCCAATCATCTTGGCCAGCAGTTTGCCCACGTTTCGCTTTGTCGGCAGCAGCGCTTCCGGCAGAAAGACGCGCATCATCTTCCCCATGGGGCTGCCGACGCCAGCAGCCAGGCCGCCGGCCATAGAGACGCACCGCCGCACCCGCTGCGGCCTACGCGCGGCATAGCGCTGGGCCAGGTAGGCACCGTTGGAGGTGCCTGCCACCAGCACCGTGCCCAGCCCCAGGCCATCCAACGTGTCGTCAATCCAGCATTCCTGCAGGAAGCCCTTCCCATACTGGGCATTGGGGCGGCTCTTGCCCGGCCCGCCCATCGTGTCCAGGGCATACAGGCGAAAGTGCTGGGAGAGCTCCGCGGCGTTGTACACCCACATCAGTGCCGCGTCGTCACCCACGCCGTGGAACAGCACCAACGGTGGAAGCGCGGCGTCCCCGGCAATCAGCACGTGGGTGGTGCCGTAGCGGGTGGGAATGTCCCTCTCTTCCACGGGCACACCCCATTGGCCCAGCAACCTGTCGTAGGACGCCAACAGCGCCTGTTCGCCCCGTTTGCTTCGATACAGCTTAATCATTGTTCGGGCCCTCCTCCGGCCACAAAAAGCGCAGCAATCGATCGATGGGAACCAGGGGGAGGGGTGCGGCGCTTTGCGCCAGCATCATGCCTGCCCCCTGCATTACGGCAAAATAGGTCACTGCCAGTGTAAGCGGGTCCAGTGGTGCAATTTGTCCATCCCGTTGACCTTCCTTCAGCAACTCTGCCAGCTGCCGCACCAGTTGAGCATTGCGGCGGCGGATTTCCTCGGCCGCATCGGGCGGCAGTGCATCGGGCATGGAAGCCTGCAGCAGCAGAAGCCGCCAATGTTGCATGGAGAGGCCGCTGGGGTACAGCAGAGCCTCGGTCAACCACCGGATGCGATCGGCCGGCGTGCCATCCAGTGCAATGGCAAGCTCCACAGCCCGGGCGGCGCCTTCTCCAGCCAGCGTCAGGATGCGCTGGTAAATGGCGTCCTTGGTGGGGAAATAGTGGTACACAAACCCCTGGCTGAAGCCGGCATGCTGGGCGATGTCTCCAATTTTCGTGCCGTGCAGCCCCTTGCGGGCAAAGACCTCCAGCGACGCCAACAGGATGCGGCGCATCCCTCCGTCGGGCACGTCTGCCTCAAAGCCTTCCGCGATGGCCTGCAGCAGGGCAGTTGCCTGTTCGTTCATAAGCCCTCCAGTATTTGAATGAACGTTCATTCAAATACTATGCTTCTTTGATTCTATTGTCAATAGACAGGGATCCGTTTGTCCATTGAGATGTGAGGGGGACTTTCACGCATGGGAAGTACACCTTCCTGCCAGTTGCAGGAGATACTGACATCATCTCATTGAGTCATTGGGCTGGTTGTGTGCAATTGGTTTGGATGGCGAATGTATGTTTGCTTTTTGCCCCGGGGTTTTCAAAAACCCCCTTGTCAAACGTTCCACCATCTGGTAAGATACTTCTTGCTTACGTGAGGGACCGGGTACGTTAGTGCCCTGCGACTCACGATTTTAGGAGAGGAGGCCCGAAGATGGTACAGGCACTTTTGAGCGGCAATGCAGCGCGTACAGGCGTTACCTTTGGGTTCGCATGGGACGATCACGCCATTTTCCGGCCCGAACGCATGCTCTAAGCAGGGCACGCCGCGGGCCAGCACCCCGCGGAGCATTTGTTGTAATCCAAGCCGCGGGACAATCCCGCGGCTTTTTGTACACCGCGGGTGATAAGGGGGAATTCATTTGAACCGGATTCGATTCCAACGGCTGTGGCAGTTCACCAAGGGCTTCCGCGGGAAGTATCTTCTGTCACTGCTGGGCGTCTTTATGGACGTAATCCTAAACTTCCTTTGGCCGCTCATTCTGGGCTGGCTGGTCGATGGCATCCTGAACCCGAAGCCAAAGGTTGACACCACCACCGTAAGCATCGGACAGTTGCTGGGCTTGGGCAAGGATGTGGAGACCTATGTCTCCAACAACCTGTGGATCTGCGGTCTCATCATCGTAGCAATCATGGTCGTCCGCGGTTTCTTCATGTTCCTGAAGGGTCGCATGAGCAGCGAAACCGCCGAAGGTGTGGCGAAGAACGTACGGGAGCGACTGTACAACCACCTGCAGAGCCTGCCCTTTGACTACCACGTGAAGGCCGAGACCGGTGACCTCATTCAACGGTGCACGACCGATGTGGACACGACGCGTATGTTCATCGGCTCCCAGTCGCCGGAACTCTTCCGTGCGTTGGTGGTGCTGGTGTCGTCGCTCGTCGTGTTGCTCAACCTGAACTGGAAACTGACGCTCATCTCCATGTGCCTTGTGCCGCTGCTGGTGGCCTTCTCGTTCCTGTACTTTAAGAAGATACAGGGGCAGTTCACCATCGTGGAGCAGGCCGATGGGGCCATGTCCACCGCCCTGCAAGAGAACCTGACCGGTGTGCGCGTGGTGCGTGCCTTTGGCAGGGAGGGGTTTGAGAAGGAGAAGTACGGCAACCACATCGCCACCCTGCGCGATCGTGTTCGCCACCTGACGTTTATGTTTGCGACGTTCTGGAGCTTTGCAGACTTTGTGACCATCCTCCAGCAGGTGTTGGTGCTGTATTTCGGCGCGTGGTTTGCCGTCCATGGCACCATCTCGTTGGGTATGTTCATCATCTTCAACTCCTACGTGGGCATGTTCCTGTGGCCGTTCCGTAATTTCGGCCGTCAGCTGGCTGACCTCGGCCGCATGCTCATTGCCGTCGGGCGCTTGAATGACATCCTGGTGGAGAAGCCCGAGGACTCGGGCCCCAACCCGGTGGAAGCCCCGCTCAACCGCGACATCGTGTTCGACAACGTGACCTTCCGTTACGATGAGAGCCAGCCGGTGCTCAAGAACCTGAGCTTCACTGCCAAGGCGGGCGAGACCGTCGCGATCCTCGGCGCCACCGGCAGCGGCAAGTCGTCGCTTGTCCACCTGCTGCAGCGACTCTACGACTACCAGGATGGCTCGGTGACCATCGGCGGGGTGGAGCTGAAGACCATTGACAAGCACTGGCTGCGCAGCCACGTGGGCATCGTGCTGCAGGAGCCGTTCCTCTACGGCAAGAACGTGCGGGAGAACATCGGCATCATCTACGAGAAACCCGACCAGAGCGAGGTGGAGACCGTTGCCAACGTCGCCGCTGTCCACGATGTCATCACCACCTTCGAAAAAGGGTATGACACCATTGTGGGCGAGCGGGGCGTGACACTCTCCGGCGGGCAGAAGCAGCGTGTCGCCATCGCGCGCACGCTGATGAAGAACAACGACATCCTGGTGTTCGACGACTCCCTGAGCGCGCTGGACACCGAGACTGACGCGGCCATCCGCAAGGCTCTGAAGAAGCGCCGCCAGGGCATCACAACGTTTATCATTTCGCACCGCATCTCGACCCTGTCGGAGGCGGATCGCATTCTGGTGCTGGAGAACGGCACCGTGACCCAGAACGGGACCCACGAGGAGTTGGTGGAACAGGACGGCCTCTACCGGCGTATCTGGCAGATCCAGAACGCGCTGGAGGAGGAAATGCAGTCCGACATCGCCTTCGCACCGGTGCCCGCTGAAAAGGAGTTGGTGTAATGGGCGTCCTGCAGGAAGAGGAATTTCAAGACAAAAAGGTAGACTTCAGCATGTGGCGCAAACTCATTGTGGAGTTTGCCGGTCCCTATAAGAAACTGATTTTCAGCATCATCGCCTGCATGATGGTGTCAGGCGGTGCCGACGTGCTGTTCTCACTCATTTCGTCGTGGGTCATCGATAACTTCGTGTCCCTTGGCAAGTGGGACGGCATCATGGGCATGATGGCAACCAGCGTAGGCCTTCTCATCGTGCAGGCGGGCGTCGTGTTCGCCTTCGTGCGCATGGCCGGCTTTGTGGAGACGGGCATTACCCATGACATCCGCCGCGACGGCTTCAAGCGTCTGCAGGAGCTGTCGTTCTCCTACTATGACAACACGTCGGTGGGCTACATCATGGCCCGCATGACAAACGATGCCAGCCGCCTGGGCGAGACCATCGCCTGGACGCTGGTGGACCAGTGCTGGGGCCTCACGTTCATGCTGGTCGCATTGGTCACGATGTTCGTCGTGCGCTGGCAGCTTGCGCTCCTGGTGTTGGCGTCGGTGCCGCTCATCGTGCTCATCAGCATCTTCTTCCAGCGGCACATCCTGAAGGCCCAGCGTGAGGTGCGCCGCACCAACTCCCGTATCACCGGCGCGTTCAACGAGGGCATCATGGGTGCCCGCACCACCAAGACGCTGGTGCGCGAGGAGCTCAACTTCAAGGAGTTCCAGGGCCTGACGGGCCTGATGCGCAACAGAGCCGTGCGCGCGGCCACGATGACCTCGCTCTTCACGCCCATGGTCATGACCATCGGCGCCATCTCCACGGGTCTGGTGGTGTGGTTCGGCGGCGAGACCGTCAAGATCCTTGGCATGACCATCGGTCAGCTGGCGTTCTTCATCAACCTCACCTCCTGGTTCTTTGAGCCCATCCGTGCGGCCACTGGCATCTTTGCGGAGCTGCAAAGCTCCCAGGCGGCGGTGGAGCGCGTCATCACGCTGCTCACCACCGAGCCGGACATTCAGGATAAGCCCGAGGTCGTGGAGACCTTTGGCGACTCGTTCCAGCCCAGGCAGGAGAATTGGCCCTCCATCAGCGGCGCTGTCGAGTTCCAGGATGTGTCCTTCACCTACAAAGGCGGGCAGAAGGTGTTGGAGAACTTCAGCCTGAACGTGCGCTCCGGCGAGAAGATCGCCCTGGTAGGCGAGACCGGCAGCGGCAAGAGTACCATCGTCAACCTCATCTGCCGCTTCTATGAGCCCACCGAAGGCAGTATCCTGTTGGACGGCGTAGATTACCGCGAGCGTTCCCAGCTCTGGCTGCACTCCAACCTCGGGTATGTGCTGCAGTCACCCCACCTCTTCTCCGGTACCATTCGCGAGAACATCCGTTACGGCAGGCTCAACGCCACCGATGAGGAAGTGGAGGAAGCCGCCAAGATGGTCGACGCCCACAGCTTTATCATGAAGCTGGAGAAGGGCTATGACACCGAGGTGGGCGAGGGCGGCGGCCGCCTCTCCACCGGTGAGAAGCAGCTCATCTCCTTTGCTCGCGCCATCATCGCCCGTCCCGCGCTCTTCGTGCTGGATGAGGCGACGAGCTCCATCGACACCGAGACCGAGCGGAAGATCCAGAACGCCATCGACGTGCTGCTGCACGGGCGAACGAGCTTCATCATCGCTCACCGGCTGTCGACGATCCGCAACTCCGACCGGATTCTGGTCATCAAGCAGGGCAAGGTGGCCGAGCAGGGCACCCACAAGGAACTGATGGCCCTGCGTGGCTACTACTACGAGCTCTATACCAACCAGTTCAAGGAAGAAGCCGAGAACCGCCTGCTCGGCATTGAGAAGGCGGGAGAAGAGAGCGCGTAGCTGGCGCTGCGCGTTCGCGGCGGCCGCTGACGCGACTCCGCGAGTTGGGAGAACTCGTCATAAGGTTTGGTTTGCCCCCTGGCGCACATGTCGCCAGGGGGCATTTTGCTGCGTAGGCCGTGGGGTTTTTTCGTGGGAACGCCGCTCACGCGGGAGGGGTTGTGCCACGAGCGTGCCAATAATTCGATCATGAAATAGAAGATGGTCGTGCCGCCCTTCAGGGCGCGTTTGAGTTTCTCCCTGGCGACCGGCACTTCTTGGTTCGCGGCAGCCCGCGCGCCTTACGCCCCATCGTGCGGCGATGGCGTTGTTCCACAACGCCATCACAGCGCTTGGCTTCACGCCCTCCACGGCGTCTGGGGGCGGGCATGTTTGAGCCTTTCTGTTGCGAAGTAATGCAAAGACGAGTTACCCGCCGCTGGCACTCAAC
>JAEYRA010000111.1 GCA_023409755.1 Bacillota bacterium | reverse complement strand
GCACTATACCGGGGGCACCATCAGCGAGCCGTTCCGGGCGGAGTTGAAGGAGCGGCTGATCCGCGTCTATGCGGGGGGCGTGGGCGACGGGGGGTATTGGGGCGATGACATGGAGCTATGCGATGGCTGCCATACAGGGGGATTGGGCAATGCCTTTTCCTGCGATTCATTGAAATGCGCGAGGGAAAATGGCGTGGAGGCCTGCCAACATTGCGCAAAACACCCCTGCAATAAGGCACACCGCATGTGCCAGGGGATGAAACCGGAAATTCACACAAATACCATTGGGGCAGACGATGTTACGTGGACCATTCTGCCCTATGTGCATGGGCAATACGGAAACTGAGGGTGACAAAAACGAGATGCGCACGCATCTCGTTTTTTCTGGCTCCGGTGCCAGGCGATGCAACGTTCTCACGGCATTCGGTTGTCAACGTCAGTGGCGGCTCTCACTGAAATATCTGAACGCTTGCCCGATGTAGTTGGAAGCACCTTGCCCGTATTTTTTGTCATGGATCGCGGCGTATTCGGGCCTTGTCAGGTACAGGTCGGCCAGGAACCCCCAGTAGTTTTCGCCCCTCTCCATCTGCAGAGTTTCATACTGCGCTTGGACCATGGCATCCATTTCCTGCACGATCGCCTGCGCCTCCGGTGAGGTGGGGTCTCTGTTCAAATCTGAGGTCAGACGCTCCATGAGTTGATTCGATTGCGCCAGAGAGGCCTCGGCATTGGTTTTGATGGTTTCGAATCCTTCCATGATGGCCGGCAGGTGATCCAGATTGTTTCGGATGGCATTGGTGTACTTTTCAATGCTTCCGAACTCCTTGATTGCAAGTTTTGCCACCCGGATTTCATTGGCCTTGGCGAGTTCCATCACCCGGTCAAACGCATCGCTTCCCCCAAAATACCGGTTCATTTCCTCCGTGTGCTCCTGCTTGTAGGTTTCCAACACGCTGATGTATTCGCTCAAATCAAATTCCTTGAAACTCATGGTGCCGCCGCCTTCCAGTTTCCGCTCAAGGAGGGCGAGCAGCTCATTCAACCGGTCCCGCTTGAGGGAGAGCAGCTCCTTCTGCTTGCGGAGGGCCTGCACCTTATCATAGTGGGGGCTCGACAAGATCTCTTTGATCGTCTTCAGAGGGACGCCCAGTTCTTTGAAAAAGAGGATTTGTTGCAGGGTTTCCAGCGCTTCATCACAGTACAGCCGATATCCCGCCTCCGTTGTCGCGGTGGGATTGAGCAACCCAATTTTGTCGTAATGGTGCAGCATGCGCACGCTGATGCCCGTCAACTCCCAAACCTGTTTAATGGTTCTCATCGTTCAACCTCCTGTCAGGCTGGTTGTATCGTACACCATGACACAATGTCAGGGTCAATGGCTTTATTTTTATTGCGGGAAGGTACCCCGCCACCCATGGGGTCGAAAGGCATGGTAGGCCAGGCTCTGCGGCACATGATAAAAAGCGGAGAACAGCCGGAGCGGTCCGCCCGATCGCAGGGGCTGCAATATGTTCTGCTACCCAATGGTACCCCGCCGAACACGGACGGTGGTTTTCGTCCAAGGCATTCGGGCCTTACGCCGCATCCCAGGTTGCATGGGCGAGCAGTGCGTGGAGCGCACAACCAGCCTGCGGCTAGGGCGTTGCGATGCATCGCCCTCTAGGTTGCATAGGCGAGCAGCACACGAAAGTGTGCGACCAGCCACGGCCCTCAGCCTTGCGCCATCCCAGGTTGCATGGGCGAGCAGCGGCCAAAGGCCGCGACCAGCCGGGCGCTAGGGCGTTGTTACACAACGCCCTCACGGATTCTCAGGCTGGACGCGCATCCAGCGCGTCCGGCCTTCGAATCCTTACGCCGCATCGTGCGGCTAGGGCGTTGTTACACAACGCCCTCACGGATTCTCAGGTTGGACGCGCATCCAGCGCGTCCGCCTTCGAATCCTTACGCCGCATCGTACGGCTAGGGCGTTGTTACACAACGCCCTCACGGATTCTCAGGTTAGACCCCCGTCCAGGGGGTCCGGTAACACCACAAATGTGTGTTTGCGGGTTTTGCGTACCGAGGGGCCGGGAAGCTTCATGAACCGTGCGCCGTAGATGATGCGCAGCATCGTCTCCGCCTCCTGCGGGATGGGCAGTAGGTGGCCCTCAAAGGGCACGTAGCGCGGGGCGCCATAGAACGCCACCGGGAAGGTCTCTCGCTCGGCTGGGTAGTAGCTGCACAGGTTGACCACATACCGGTGTTCCTGGTCGTTGAAGGTGCGCAGCCGCCGGTCGATGAGCCGGTGCACCGCCGTGGTGGGGAAGAGGGGTGAAATCATGCGCATGAGGTAGCGGCGGAGGCTGCGGCACATTGCCAGGGAGTAGCGGGTCTTAATAAAGAGCGTGCGCCGCAGCCGCCGGATGGAAGTGGCCTGACGCAGCTGCTCCACACTGGCCTGGCGCGGCACATATTCCAGCGGGAAGAGGTCGATGTACGGCCCGCAGTAGGGCGAGAGCTTGGCCACCTTCTCCTGCCGGAAACGGGTGGGGCGGGTCATCTGCAGCTTCGCGCCCAGCACCCAGTGGTTGGGGTTGGTTTCAAAGCAATCCAGATTGACGCCGGGGATGGGGTTCTGGCGCACCGTCTGCACAAAGCGGTCGTACTCGGCCCGGGTCATCACGATGTCGATGTCGTCGTCCCACGGGATGAAGCCGTGGTGGCGCACCGCCCCCAGCAGCGTGCCCTCCGCCAGGTAGTAGGTGAAGCCATGCTCCCGGCAGTAGGCGTCCACCGCCAGCAGGATCTCCAGCTCCAGCTGCTGTAACTCGCGCATTTCACTGTTCAGACCCCGCTGCAGCCGGTGGGGCGTGTTGGGGTCGGGCGGGGGGGCACTTTTGGGGGCAGCCGGTGGGCAGAAGACGGCCTCCAGCAGGGCGGCAAGATCACTGGGCGACAGGGGTACGGGGCCGGCGGGCAGAGGCACGGTGGCTAGCGGGGCCGCCAGGGCGGCGGCCTCCTCCGGCGTGCGGGGTGGCAGCTTCAGGCCCAAAAGCTCCGCCAGGAACGCAAACTCCGCCGCGGCCTTCTCATTCGTCAGGGTTTGAAAGACGGCCTTCAGACGGTCAAGCCGCCGGGTCAGCCGATCGTTGACCGGCACATTCGGCACGGCCCGGGTGGCGGCGTAGGAAAGCCAGAAGCCCGGTAGGCAGAGGGCCGCACCATGGCCCTGGGTCAGCCCCTGTTGCAGGGCCAGGTGCCCACCCAGCACCCAGGCCGGGCCGGGCCCGGTGAGGTTGGCAGCCTGCCCGGCGCGGTGGGCGGCATGGAGCAGCCGCAGCGTGGCATCCTCGTCGTCAATCAGGGTCTCCAGCAGGCCGTCCAGCAGCTGGGACAGCGCCTCCCGGGCATGTTTGTTGCTCTCCGGCGTGGCAGCGGGCAGCCACTGGCACTCCACAGAGCGGGCCAGTGCCTCCACCAGCGCGATTTTGCGTCGCTCGGGCCGCTGGCTGGGGGGCAGCACCGGGTCCAGGATCACGGCGTCGGGCAGCAAGCAATCGTGGCAGAGCGTCGTGAGCCCATCGCCCCGGCGCAGGGTGGCAAAGCGCGTCGCCGCCGCCCCGGCGCTCACCAGCACGGGCAGCGCCACATGGCGCGGGGGCCGGCCCGTTGGGGCCATTCCGGTGTCGTCACCGCCGGCCAGCAGCCACGCCACCCCCTTGGCGGTGTCGATGGCGGTGTCGCCGCCCACGGTCAGCAGGCCGTCGCAGCCTTCCCGGCGGTAAAGCGCCGCGCCGTCGGCAGCCGCGTCCCATTGGGGCAGACCGTCGGGGCAGACCAGCGTGGGCAGCTCGCTGCAGATGGCATGGAGATAGTCAGAAAGTACGGCGGGGAAGTCCTCCTCGCACACCAGCAGGGGGCGGCGCACCCCGGCACGGGCCAGCAGCCCGTGCAGGCGCAGGAACGCGTTGTGCCCGGCAAACACCGGCTGCTGGCGGCTGTCCCACAGGGTCAGCGCAGCACCCAGTGCGGGCAGGTCCGCCCCTGCGCCAGCCAGCGCCAGCAGGTGCTCCTTCCCCGGCAGGGCGGTCAGGGGCCGGTTGGGCAGGGGCCAGGGGTCGCCGCCAGCCACCAGCTCCCTTGCGTCGTCAGCACTCAGCAGCAGGGCGGGCCACAGCGCCGGCGCACTGGCTTCGTCATTGAGCCCGGTCACCAGGCCGTCAGCCACGGTCACGCCGGGCAGCCCCGGCTGCGCCGGGCCCACCACCGCCGCCGGGGCGGGGGCGGCCATCAGCGCCCGCAACAGGCCCCGGTCGCACACCAGGTGGTCGGCCAACAGCAAGACATCGCCTTCCAACCGGTTTGCGGCCGACAGCAGCGCCTGCCGCCAGCCGGGGCTGGAAGCATGTATGGGCAGGTCGGTCACGCCCTCGTCGGCCAGCAGGCGCAGCAGGCGCTCCCGTGGCGTTTCCGCGCCGGGCAGCAGAGGTTGGGGTGCGGTGTAACCCCCATCCTGTTGATAGAGCAGTACGATCAAACGGTGTCCTCCAAATAGAATCACCACGCGGCTGCTGCCGCGCGCCGCCTTTTCAGCATCGGCACAAGGGACTTTGCCCATACGGGGCCAGGCACGTGGTGGTTACCCAAACTTAACATTCGACTCATTTGAATATAGCACAGTTCCCGATGGGGAACAACTTTAGTGCTAAGGCGGAAGGCGGGGGGCGATGGCGCATTGGTTCGAGTGCCAAGCAGCCACCTAACCGTTGCGGAGGATGAGATCGGCCGCCTGCTCCGGGGTGATGTCTGACACATCCACGTGCGCGGACCGCAGCTCTTGATAGAGCGGGAGGCGCGCGAGGCTTCTGGCAATCACATCCTCCGTGCGAAGGCCGGCATCGACGTCCTTGCGCAACCGGGCCAGCAGCGCCGCTTCGCTGCAGACCAGGGAGACGCAATGCACCTTGCAGTCCTCCGTGTGAAGACGGGAAAGGATGTCGTCGATGATCGACTGCTTGTGCATGACCCAGCAAAACACAATGGTCTCATACGCGGGGCATTTGATGAAGTTATTGAGCAGGAAGCAGATGTTCTCCACGACCATTTGCGTGGTTTCCTCCGTCACTTGAAAGGGGTGCATATCCCAGCACCAATCCCCATCGAGGAAAACGCTGTTCATTCGTTTTTTCTTGATGATTTGACTGGTTGTGGTTTTGCCCACGCCCATTGTGCCGCCAATAAGATAGAGGTTCTTCATGCTCCCCCACTGACGCTGGTTTCTTGCAGACCGAAAAGGGACCGCAAAATGGTTCGATCAAGTATAACACAAAGATTGGAAGCGGCGGAGGGGAGTTGCTGTGGCCGCTGATTGTCCGTGCGGCAGTTGGCGGGCCGATTGCACAGACGCAGGCGGTAATCCCTGCCGCTTTTGTCCTCTGTGTGGAGCGCACCCGCTGCCAACGCCGCCCAAAGGGCGTGGCGGCGCGCTGCAGATGTCCACGGTGTCGGGCACATGACGGAGGCACTCGTTGCGGGCCCCGTCAAAGCGGAAAGGCTCCATTGGGTATGCGTACACCGTGACGCCGTGGCAGCGCAGGCACTCCACCGTGTCGTCGGTGGAGCCGGTGTCGGTCATGACGATGAGGTCGGCCTCGCTCTGACGAACAACAAAACCCACTACTACAAGGTGCGGGCTTACCACACAGAAAAGGGGACAAAAGTCTACGGCGCGTGGTCGGCGGTGGTGTCGGCCCGGCCCTAGGTGGCAACGACAGAGGGGGACAGGCTGAGACCTGTCCCCCTTTCGCGTCGGAGCGAGCCTGCCAGACACCCCGCCTGCGCCTCAGCTGGGCACAAAATCGGGCCCGTCGCTTGCGCGGCGGGCCCGTGGGTTCGTGCGTCTATCCTCAGTATTTGCCGAAGTCGCTCTCGTCAAAGCTGATCTTGGGCTTGGCGCGCCCGGCGGGGGCGGGCAGGGCGGCGTGGTTGATGCCGGCCGGGGCGGCAACGGTGTCAACGGCCTGCAGGCGGAAGCGCCCCACCATCTCCTTCAGGAGCTCGGCCTGGCTGGAGAGTTCTTCGCTGGTGGCGGCGCTTTCCTCCGCGGTGGCCGAGGTCGTCTGCACCACCTGGGCGATCTGCTCAATGCCGCGGCCGACCTGGGTGACCGAGGTGGCCTGATCGCTGCTGGCGCGGGCGATGTCGTCCACCAGCTCAGTGGCGCGGCTCACGCCCTCCACAATCTCGCCCAGGGCGCGGGCGGTTTCGTCGGCGATGCGAGTACCCTCGTTGACGCTTCGCAGCGACCCCTCGATCATCTCGGTCGTCTCGCGGGCGGCGGCGGCGCTGCGGGCGGCGAGGCTTCGCACTTCCTCGGCCACCACGGCAAAGCCCTTGCCGTGCTGCCCGGCGCGGGCGGCCTCCACGGCGGCGTTCAGGGCCAGCAGGTTCGTCTGGAAGGCGATGTCGTCAATGACCTTGATGATGCGGTTGATATCAGCCGAGGAAGCGCTGATCTGGGCCATGGACTGGAGCATGTGAGCCATGCGGTCGTTGCCCTCCAGCGCGCTTCGGCGGGCCTCGGCGGCCAGCTCGCTGGCGTGCTGGGCGCTGGTGGCGTTGTCCTTGGTCTGCGTGGCGATCTGGGTGATGGTGGTGTTGAGCTCCTCAATGGCGCTGGCCTGCTCGGCCGCACCCTGGCTCAGGGCCTGGCTGCCATCGCTGACCTGGGCCGTGCCGGCGGCCACCTGGTCGGCGGAGAGATGGATGGACTGCAGCGTGGTGTGCAGAGCGTCGGCAATGTGGTTGTAGGAATCCTTGAGGGCGGAGAAATAGCCGCGGAAGTCGCTCTCAATGCGCAGCGTCAGGTTGCCGTCCGCCATTTGGGCCAGCGCGTCGGAGATCTCCTGGATGTAGCCGGCGACGGCCTTCAGCGTGCCGTTGTAGAAAGCGCTGATGCGGCCGAACGCCTCCACACTGGCCTGCAGGTCGGGGTCGTCGGTGGGGGCCACATGGTAGAAGTGGCCGAGGTCACCCGCGGCCAGGGCCTGGAGGCTGGCAATGAGCTGGGAGATCTCGTTCTGCTGGTACTGGGTTTGCGTCTCGCGCACAACGGCGGCCTGGTTCAGTTCCTCCATGGGCTTGGCCATGGCGTCCAGCAGGCCGTTGATGCCCGCCACGATGGTTCGGTACTGGCCCTCAAAGGCCTCGGCGTCGCCCCGCTGCTGGAGGTTGCCGGCCAGCGCCTCATTGGTGAGGCTCTCCACTTGCGTCAGCAGGTTCTTCAGGGTGCCGATCATCTGCTCCATGCTCAGCGCCAGGCCGTCGTCGTCGCTGGCACGCTGCACGGTCACGCTCACGTCGCCCTGGGCCACCAGGCTGGCCTCCTGGCTGTGGCGGGCCACATTAGCAGTTACACCGTCCATCGCCCCGGCCAGAAGCCCCATTTCGTCGGCACGGCGGCGCAGGTGGGCGGGCACCACGGCGTCGGTGCGGCCCCGGCCCAGCGCTTCCCCCACGCCGCACAGGACTTTGAGCGGCCGGCCGATGCGCAGGTTGGTGTAGAGGGCGATGAGCGCCGCGACCAGCAGCGCCGACAGGAAACACAGCGGAACCATTACCTTCAGGTAGTCGGTCAGCTGCCCGTTGACGGCGTTGACGCTGATGTCCGCCGCGCAGATGCCCACCACCGTGCCGTCGTCCTTCACAATGGGCACATAAGCCGTCAGCATGGGGCCATACTGTGTGGTCTCGTACACCTCGCTGCATTGGGCGGTTTTTGTCTGATACACCGCGGTCAGCAGCGCGGGCTCATAATTTTCGGCGATGTTGTCCAGGTCGCCATACTGTTTGATGCCGCTCTCTGCGGTTTCACCCTCCTTGGCGCCCTCGGCCACGTATCGCACGTTGGTGTCATCGCCATTGTCCACCATGGCGTACAGGTAGTAGACGTCCAACTTGCTCTTGATGTCGTCGAGCATTTCCTTGAGCGTGTCGTGGTAGGGGTCGTCGGCGTTGGTATCCGCCAGGGTTTCAAAGGCGTCGGCGTCGATGGCGCCGCTGACCGATTGGGCGATGCTGGCGGCTTTGTCCTGCAGCATCCCCATGAGGTCGGTACGATAGTCGTAGAAGGAGTACACACCCAGTGCCGCAAACCCGAGCAGCGACAGGGCCAGCACGACCAGGGTCGTCGTGCGGTTGAGGGAGGCGAGGAAGAAACGTTTCATGACACAGCAACCTCTTTCCGTGGTGTGGGGCGAGCCGGAGCCTGGGGGGACCGGTTCGTCGCAGCCAATGTATGATACCAACTAAGTACCCACATATTTCGTTAATATGCGACAATATTCGACAAACGGAGAGGAAACCACCCCACTGGCAGGAACCGCCGCCCACGCCGTCGAACCTTGAGGCAATCAACGGCGGGAGGACGACGACATGCTGGATCTCAACGGCACCTGGGAGCTGCGCTATCACCCTGAGAACGAGGGCACCTGGGATACCCCGGCGGCGCTCATTGGGCGACCCTCCATTCCGGCGCAGGTGCCGGGCAATGTGGAGCTCGATCTGGTAGCGGCGGGGGTGGAGCCCGACCCGTTCTTCGGCGACAACCTCTACCGCTTCCGCAAATATGAGTTCTACGAGTGGTGGTTCACCCGCGCCTTTGCGCTGCCCGAGGGCTGGGCGGGCCAGCGGCTGGCGCTGACCTTCGAGGGAGTGAACACCTTTGCCGATGTGTTTGTGAATGGCCAGCAGGTGGGCAGCTGCGACAACATGTTCATCGCCCACACCTTTGAAGTGGGCGGTGCCGTGCGGCCCGGCACCAATGAGCTGGCCGTGCGCATCCGCTCGGCGGCCAACGTGACCCGGGGGATGGAGTACGCCGCCGGGGTCTCGGGCGGGGAGCACATTGACGACATGATTTGGCAGCGCAAGCCGCCCCACTCCTTCGGGTGGGACATCATGCCACGCTTGCCCTCGGCCGGGCTGTGGCGCGGCGTGCGGCTGGAGGTTGAGCCCCCCACCCGGCTGGTGGAGACGTACTATGCCACCCTGCGCCTTGCCCACAACCGGGCGGAGCTCACATGGAAGTACCGCTTTGCCACCGACGACCCGTACCTGGAGGGGTTCGCCGTACGGGTGCGGGGCGTCTGTGGGGGGAGCGTGTTTGAAGCCGAGCAGCCCGCCCTCTTTGTGAGCGGCGAGGGCCGGATGACCGTGGAGTACCCGCGCTTGTGGTGGCCCCGGGGCTATGGCGAGGCCGCGCTCTACACGGTGACGATGGAACTCCTGCACCACGGCGAGGTGGTGGACAGCCGCACCGAGCGCATCGGCATCCGGCAGCTGCAGGTGGAGCACCGCATGGAGCCCGGCGACGCCGGTGAGTTCCGCGTCGTCGTCAACGGCTGTCCCATCCTCGTGAAGGGCAGCAACTGGGTGCCGCTCGATGCCATGCACAGCCGGGACGCCGCGCGCCTGCCCCAGGCGCTGGCGCTCGCCGATGAGGTGGGCTGCAACATGCTGCGCTGCTGGGGCGGCAACGTTTATGAGGATCATGCGTTCTTTGACCACTGCGACGAGCAGGGCATGCTGGTCTGGCAGGACTTCGCCATGGCCTGCGCCGTCTACCCGCAGGAGGAGCGGTTCTACGCGATGATCCGCCGGGAGGCCGCCGCCGTCATCCGCAAGCTGCGCAACCACGCGTGTATCCTGCTCTGGGCGGGGGACAACGAGGTGGACGAGGGGCTGACCGACCGCGGCGTGCCCGAGGCCAACCGCTGGAACGCCATCACCCGCGCCGTGCTGCCCGAGGTGGTGCGCCTGCACGACCCCTACCGCCTGTTCCTGCCGTCGTCCCCCTACATCCCGGCGGGCATCGCCCGCTACGACGTGCCCGAGCAGCACAACTGGGGCGCGCGTGCCTACTTCAAGGACGACTTCTACAAGCACAGCAACGCCCACTTCATCAGCGAGTGCGGCTACCACGGCTGCCCCGCACCGGAGTCGCTGGCGAAGTTCCTGCCCGCCGACGCGCTGTGGCCCATGGGCAACCGCCATTGGGATACCCACAACACCGACAACCTGCTCAATGTGCCCCGCGGCTACAACCGCAACCAGCTGATGGCTGACCAGGTGGCCATTCTGGCCGGCGGCGTGCCCGAGGACCTCCCCACCTTCTCAGCGCTCTCGCAGCTCTCCCAAGCCGAGGCGAAGAAGTTCTTTGTGGAGCGCACGCGGCTCAAAAAGTGGCGGCGCACCGGCATCCTGTGGTGGAACCTCATCGACGGCTGGCCGCAAATTTCCGACGCGGTGGTGGATTACTACCACGTGAAGAAGCTGGCATTCACCTGGCTCAAGCGCGTCATGGCCCCGTTGTGCCTGCTGATGGACGAGCGGGAGGACTGGGGCCGCGCCATCGTGCTGGGCAATGACAGCCGCACGGCCTATGACGTGGACTGGCAGGTGGAGGACGAGGACGGCACGGTGATGCTCGCCGGGCACGACCACTCCCCGGCTAACGAGAACGTGACCGTGGGCAGCTTACGCGAGCTGGCCGGTACCCAGCGGCTCTATGTGCTGCGCTGGCAGGCCGATGACGGCACCCGCGGCGTCAACCACTGCATCGCGGGCTTCCCGCCCTACGACCCGGCGGTGTTGCTGCGGTGGGCGGAGCGGGTCAAGGGGTTGGAGGGGTGAGCTGCGGGCAGGGTGGGGAGGAATGGGTGAAGGGACCCGGCCCTCTGCTCCAATGGCTGCGCCAGACCCGGCCCCATGTCCGCTTTGAGTTGGCCCCCGATGAATCGCCCTACGAGGACGCTAACGAGCGTTCGCCGGACCGGCTGCGCCCACGGTCAGCTTATGTCGATCACTGCTTGCGCCGCGCCTGTCAGCTTTGGTAGGCGTGTGCGTTTTCGGGCAGTATCACCGTGGTGTTGGAGGATCGGTACAACAGCCACAGCCATGAGGAGCGGGCATTGGTAGAGCGATGCGTTGGCTCGGCGCATTTTGTGGCCATTCCCTTCGCTTGGCAGGACGAGGGAGAAACCTTTCGGGGCACGCGGTATGTGTGGCATACCAATCGCATTGACGTTGCCCCGTTGTTTACAGCCATCATACGTTCTGACCTGGGCGAACCCTATGCGCTGGACGGCGCAGTTTTTCTGCTGGATGGCGCGTCGGGCACGGTCGTTCACCTCTACGACGACCGGGGAGCGGTTGTGTTTGGCGAAGAAGCCCGGTTGGAGACGTTGGCGGCAGCTATCGGCTGACCGTGCGTAGCGGGTCGGCGGCAACCACTGCATCGCGGGCTTCCCGCCCTACGACCCGGCGGCGCTGCTACGGTGGGCGGAGCGGGTGAAGGGGCTGGAGGGGTGAAGGGAAAACGCTGAACGGCCAGCACCACCGTGATGAACGTTTATCTGTGATGCCGTATCGCCCCCTACCGCCACATATACTTCCAGTCCCGAAACGTCGGCTTATCCTCAGCCCAGTAGATGCCGTCAAAATAGCCGTCGCCCGTCCAGTCAAACTGAACGTTGACTCGCTCCATCAAACCAAACAGCGTCTTTCCGTAGCACTCCACCAGGTTGCGGTTTCCCCGGCTGCTGCCCAGGTAGTTGGTCAGCTCCAGCACTACCGCGTTGAACTGTTCCTCTGTGATCTCCGGCTTGCAGTAGACATAGATACCCACAGCGGTGGGTGCGGTAACATCCAGCGCCATGTGGTCAACGCCATCGTAGGTTTGCAACACCTTGTTCTCCAGCGCGCCATACCAACGCTCGATGTTGCGGATCTTGTTGGCCGAGGATGCGACGAAGTAAGCGAACACCAGCAACAACACCGCCAGCACCGGCAGCACCCTTGCCAGAACACGGCGTCTGCGCTGGCTGCGCATGGTCTCCAGGTCGTGTTCCATTCGTTCCATCGCGTTCATTGCTGTTACCCCCGCCTGCTTGGTGGTGGACGCCGCTGTGCAAATGATAGATTGATGCATGCCAAAGCATTCATTAAATGATAATCTGTTTGTCGGTTGTGCACAAGACGCCATGGGCGTGTTTTCCCAATGATACCGCCACATATTGGCACTGAAACATCGAGCAAGACGAATTCGATTTCGCGTCAATTTTGCCAGCGATTCCCATTCCTGCAATACTTTATTCATATATTAAAACCATTCTCCATGCTACGATAATGGCATCATCCATTTATCATAAGCAAGGAGAATGCCCCATGAAACATCGTTTCCACCACCCGGCCGCCACGTTTGTGGCGCTGGCGATGCTGAGCCTTGCCCTGGCGGGCTGCGCCGTGCCGCTGCCGCAGGCCACCGCCCCCATCGACTCCATCACCACCCAGCCCACCGCCACCCCGGCCCCGACCGCCACCGTGACACCCACCCCGACGGCCACGCCCACGGCTACCCCCACCGCCACGCCGACCGCGACCCCGACGGCCACCCCCGCCCCGACCATTGAAGTGCTGGAAGAGTATGGCACCGACATCCCCGATGGCTTGACCGTCGATCTGGAATACGACAACTACGACATGCCCCTCGATTACTTTGTGAGCCTGGACACCGGCGCGGTGCGCACCCGGCCCGATGCTGACAGCAAGCGGCTGGGCACCTTCACCTGGGGCCAGCGGCACGAGGCCACCGCCTTGGTACTGGGCGTGGATGGCAAGACCAAGTGGGTTGCCGTGCGCTGGAGCGACAAGAACGGCGACCACACCGGCTATGTGCGGGCCGCCACCGGCGCGGTGCGCCACTTCCGCTTGGCTGAGGCGCTTGCCCAGGCTCAAACCGTGAAGGAGCAGGCCGACCAGGCCGGCACCGTGCACATTGTGAACTACAAGAACGCCAACGGCCTGCCCCCGACGCTGGCCGACGGCAGCGCCACGGACAAATATGGCTACCGCCGAAGCCAGGCCGCGCCGCTCTATGCCTCGTCGTCCGGCGGGGCGGTGGTGCGCTACGCCCCCGATGGCCTGATGGGCCAGACCTGGGCCGAAGCCGAGGGCCGCACCCAGGTGTACTTCCCCACCTTCGGCAAGGCCTACTGGGTGCCGTCGTGGTACCTTTCGTCCGACAGCGTGAAGACGCTGGGCCAGGTGTTTGCCGTGGACCGCGAGAACCAGAACATCGCCGTGCTGGAGTGGGACGGCGGCTGGCGTTTGAAGGCCCTCTCGGTGGTCTCCACCGGCAAGAGCGGCACCTATTCCCTGCCCACGCCGCTGGGGGCCTTTGTGACCCAGAACCGGGCCGAGCGCTTCTACTATTACAAGGACGGCACCGAGATCATCGACGGCTACGCGCCCTGGGCGCTGCGGTTCTCTGGCGGGGGGTACCTGCACGGTGTGCCGCGCCGCCTGAAGACCGACGCCAACGGTCAGTGGATTGACCCCGGCCCGGCGGAGTCGCTCTCCTCCCTGGGTACCACGCCCCAGAGCCACATGTGCGTGCGTAACTACACGAGCTTTGCCAAGTTCATGTATGACCGGTGGCAGAGGAATGCCAGCATTACGCTGGTGTATTGAGCAAATAACAAGTTGACAGGCAGGCCCGTCGAGTGTTCGGCGGGCCTGTTGTGTCTGTCTTTTGATTGCGCTTCATGGGGCTGGGTGTAACGAGAAGAAGAAACGCGCTGCCGCGCAGGCCTAGGCGCCCGGCTGGTCGTGCCGTTCCGGCACTGCTCGCCCATGCATCCTGGGATGGCGCTAAGGCCCGTAGGCGGCACTTTTGGATGGCGCCAAAAGTGCCAAAAACGCAACCCCCGTTCGGGCCTTACGCGCCATCCCGGTTGCATGGGCGAGCAGTTCGCGAAGCCAACGACCAGCCCAGGCGCTATGGCGACATGTATGCCGCCCTCACGGCCCGAAACGGTTGAGCACGCATCCGGCGTGCTCGAGCGGACGAGTTTCCTAGACCGGACGGCTGGCACAAAGGTGAGTGCGAGAGGGAGGTAACTCGCCTTTCCTTTTACTCCGCAACGGAAAGGCTCAAACATCCCTCCCCTCCCAGCGCCCGGCTGGTCGCAACCCTACGGGTTGCTGCTCGCCCATGCGACCCGGGACGGCGCAAGGCCGAGGGCCGTGAGTGCGACGCTATGCGTTGCACAAGCCGCAGGACGCGGCGTAAGGCCCGAGTGCTTTCGCAGGCCGAGTGCCACCAGCCGTCCGTGAGAAACTCGAACGCGCCCCGGAGGGAGAACGAGGAGGACGAAGGAGACTAAGGAGAGCGGAGAGAACGCCAAAGTGACCGACATCCCACCGCTGCGCTGTGCGTCGCTCGCGCCCCTCCCCCTCAACGATTCTGACGAATCGTCTGCCGCAACGCGGGGCCAGCGGCAGCGGCACACAGCAGCCAGCCCGTAGCACCCAGCCCCCCTCCCGTCTGCGCCTCCTTACGCCCGCATCCGGCGGGTGAGGGGGGGCACCCTGCGTGCGCCACCCCCCGGCAGCCGCGAGCGGGTTCATCCCGCCAAGGCACGAAGCAGCTTGCCCGTGGCACACAGCCCCTCTCGCCCGCATGCGCGTCTCCCCCGTAAAAAACCCTGCACGACCCACGCACTCGGAAGCCCCCTGACGACATGTGCGTCAGGGGGCTGAACTTCACTCCTATCGAGCTATTCCCACTCGCCTTTGTCGCGTCAGCGGCAAAGGCGAACTTATACGATTCCCGGCAAGTCCTCGGTCGCGCTTTCGGGCAGAAGCTGGTTGATGAGGCCGATGTTGCTGGCGACGGTGGAGAAAAACAGTGCCAGAATGTTGGACTCGTCCTCGGTGAGGCCCTCGCTGATGGCGATGGAAAAGACGGCTGCCAACAGCACGGCCTGATAGGGCTGCAAGTTGAGCAGTAGAGAGCCCAGGCTGCCGCTTCCCTCTTCGTCCATTCCCCAACACCCCCTCCGACAGGCTATGCCACGGGGGCGGCGGGCGTTACCGGGCGCGCACCGGAACGTAGATGTCGAGCTGGTGGTGCCCCAGCGCGGCGGCCCCGGCGGGGGAGGTCACGATGTGGAACATGGTCTCCCACCCCGGGCCCTCGGCAAGCTCCAGGTGGGGCTGGGCGTCCACCCACTCCTTGATGCCCGCGTAAACCCGCTCGCCGTCCATGTCGTCGCCATCGATGGACACCGCCACGGCAAAGAGCCCGCCGGGGAACTCCACCACCGGCCAGGGCCCGGCGTCCCCGCCCGGCGGCAGGGCGTAGTACCACACCATGCTTTGGCTGCGGCTGTCAAACCACATGAAGTCCCGGGGGAAGAAGCGGTCGGCCCGCGCGGCGTCCACGGCGGTGAACCACTCGTCGAAACCGTTCATGCCGCCTTCGATGGACGAGGGGCCCGAGCTTGCCATGCGGCAGGCCGGCAGTTCAAGGAGTCGGATGCCTTCCACGGTTGCGTCCTCCTTTTGGATTGTTTGCGCACGATGATGCGAAGCCGCTGGGAACACACCCTAATCCAGGTGGTTGCCCTCGGCGTTTAGGTTGTAATAACGCAGGTAGCGCACATAGCGGCGCAGCAGCGCCTCGCGGGCTCCGGGGTTTGGGGTGACCCGGCCGGCCACCGGCGCGGGGAAGGCACCGGGCCCCGGCAGTGCGCCCGCATGGGCCAATGCCAGCGCCGCCGCCCCGGCCAGCGAGGCATGGGCCGCGTCGTTCAAGACCATCTCGCGGCCGTAGAGGTCGGCCGCCAGCTGCAGCCAAAAGGGTGACCGGGTGATGCCGCCGGACAGGCGGATCTCTACGGGTTCGCCGACCCGTTCGGTGAGAATCCGGTAGCAGTGGTAGGTGTTGAAGAGGATGCCCTCCAGCACCGCGCGGTAGAGGTGACCCAGGCTGTGGGCACCGGTCATCTCCGCAAAGCCGCCCCGGCGGCTGCCGTCATAGCCCGGCGCGCGCTCGCCAAAGGGGAAGGGCAGGAACACCGGCGGGTCGCCGACGGCATTGAGGGCCATCTGCTCCAATGCCTCCAGCGGGAAGGCCCCGGCCAGCAGACTGTCGCGGAACCAATTGACGCAGTTGCCCGCGCCGGAGGTCGCCGCACCGGCCAGGTAGCTGTTGCCGTAGAAGCGGTAGCACCAGGTGTGGGCGCCCTCGGGCAGAAGTGGCGCATCCTGCGCCAAGCGCAGCGCCGCCGAGGTGCCCACTGACAGCGTCATGATGCCCCGGCCCGTGGCCCCCGCGCCAATTTGGTTGAGGGCCCCGTCGGCTCCGCCATTGAGCACGGGCAGCCCCACAGGCAGGCCCAGCGCCGCGGCCGCATCGGCCCCCAGGGGCAGCGCGTCATCCATGGCGATGAGCCGCGGGAACTGCACCGGCGCAAAGCCGGCCAGCTCCAGCGCGTCCTTGCACCAGTCGGCCCGGGCGATGTCCAGGAACCCGCTGCCGCTCTCAGCACAGGGGTTGCTGGCCAGCGTGCCCGTCAGCCGCCAGGTGAGGTAGCCGTGCAGGCTGGCGATGAAGGCGGCCCGCTCGATGCTCTCGTCACCGGCAGCCCGGCGGTGGACGGCCTGCCACAGGGGGTAGGAGCTGTTGGGCGGGCAGCCCGTGCGCTGGTAGAGGGTGCGCAGCAGCGCCCGGTCGCCCTTGTGACGGGCCACCGTGGGGGCGGCCTCGGTGTTGGCCCACGTCCAGCAGCGGGAGAGAGGCTGCAAGTCACTGCCCAGCGGCAGCAGGCTGTGCCAGATGGTGCACAGCGCCAATGCCTCCACCCCCTGGCCCTGGGCCGCCCGCGCGCCGCAGGCGAACAAGAGCTCCGCCGCCCGCGGGGCGTCCATGGTCACAACGTCCGCCACCTCGGCGGGCCAGGCCTCCTCGATGAGCGTGAGCATGGTGCCCCGCTCGTCAAACACCGCCGCCTTGGCCGACGACGTGCTGCACTCCAACGCCAAAACTCGCATGGCTTTGCCCCCTTTTTCGTTTCCCCCGATTGTACCACGGGGGCGGGGGCGGGGGAAGGGAGGGTGTATTTGCTAATCAGAAGCACACGTTTACAGCATTGCCCGGACAGTCATCCATTTGTCTTTTGACTTATATGTACTTACGATAATGCGTTACTACTGCTCAGTAAAAACAGAGTTGATTTTTTTTACTTTTGGCCAATACTCCATCCCATAGTTTTTTGTCTTCTGATCCACGAAATAATCATGATTAAGAGAGTATATCTCAAGACAGTCTTCTTTGATAATGTGAAGTTGATTTTCGTAGCGAATTGAGCGAGGATATACCCTCCACTTAACTGCACTTCCTGGGATAGTTATTACGCTATTATCACTATTCAAAACAATAATAGCATTTTCGCACTCGACTATTGTGCCAAAATATCCCACGCCTGATGAAATGACGTCGCCCTTCCACTCACTCAGTTGTATTATTCTTTTATCTGTAAATGCCACTTCATCTCCTTCCTTTAGCTTGCTCTGTGTAAATCTAATGATGGTTAAAGAAGATGTCTCCTCGTCGAATCTATAGAATTTTTCATTAGAGGCCCAACTTAATCCTTTGCTTGAACCAAATATTCGAGTTTCATCTATAATATCTTTCGATACGAATAAACCAAGTCTACTAGATAAGTTATCATTAACGTGAGTGATTGTGTCTCTCCTATCAAAGTGGCCTTCAAAATCGTTGCTTTTATAGAACGGTGCTAAGTATGACGAGTCTGTAAAGGAAGTACTATAAATACTAGAGAAAGCCCAATTTGAGAACGATGAATGCGCCTTGCTTATTTGTTCAATTGATGATTCAAAATGCCCAAAGCCATCATAATAATCGGGATTTATATATTCGAGTAGGCCTTCATTTCCAGCGGATATGGCCATATTTCCCCTATTGCCGATTTTGAAAGAGAGCATTGGGCAGTCCCAAAGTTTATTAGCTTTGGTGCTTACTTGGTTTCTGTCCTTCCTCCTATGTGCATCCATCTTATATAGGCCTGTTTCATCAGCGGAGTAAATATTGTTATTGTATACGCCAGTATCTGTAGGCAAAGCAGGCGTAGGCAGTTTTTGCTTTCCGCGACAAAAGCTATCGATATCCTTTGTGGAAAAATGGATCTCTCTATTTGATAGGTGTGCAAATTGTCTGATTAGCAGTTCCTTTATTTCCGAGTTGCTAAAGAACAGATCAAAATAATGATTGTACAAATATTCACCGTTACAAAACGAGCATTGTAAAGCTAATTTCTCTGTTTCTGGAATCTGAATAGAATCGATTATTCCATCCCAGTCGTAGACATATATTTCTCCATTAAAAGTCCACAAATATAGACGACCTCTATATATTTGACAGTCCCAATAGTCGCCTTCTATTACAATCTTTGCAGGTGTAAACATTATATTCTACCCCGCTTTCCAGAAATAATTCGATTCATTCCTGTCTTGTCTATATACTCTCTATCAACCCAATCAGACAAAACACTGGTTGCAGGTCGGTCATGAATGTTGCTAACATAGTCAGCGGGATATCCATGCCAGACATTGTTGTTAGTGGAATCCACAAATTTCGCAATAAATAGTCTTTGACCAGATCTACTAATACCAAGTTGAGAAATTCTGTTTTCTAGGAAATGTAGACCCCAGCCTTTATTGGTATCTATCCACCGATTATTGTATGCTAATGAAAAGCATGTATGCTCCTCTGCAAAGCTAATAATCCACTTAGATTTAACCGCATTTTGTTTTCTGTGTTGCTCGACGAACATATATTTTGCACCATCATCAAGTGTTACCTCTCCATTAATACAATACATATCATTAACACTCCTGCTCGTTGTAATATAGTAAATATATGACATTTTTGGTAGATTTCCTGCTTGTAATGTCTCTTATATAATTATTATATCGCAAAATAAGGTGGAAGATTTATATGTGCATTTCACGTCGCTCCAATCAAGCACCAGTGTTTGGCAATCTCAATGCCTGCATCAGTTCACATGTAGTACCTGTTCCGATTTGGTTGATTCACCTTACAGCGAGAGGCTCTGTGGTATACTGTTGCCAACGACGGCCGCCGCCACGGCGGCTTTGAGGAGGGACAACCATGGCCTTTCGGGCAACCTTCATCGGCGCGGGCAGCATCACCTTCACCCGCAACCTGGTGCGCGACCTGCTGAGCGTGCCGGAGTTCCGCGACACCGAGCTCGTGTTCATGGACATCAACGAGGAAAACCTGCGCATGGCGACCGAGCTGGTGCAGCGCGACATCGACGCCAACGGCGTGCCGGTGAAGATTCAGGCGACGACCGACCGGCGTGCGGCACTGGCGGGGGCGAAGTACGTCTTCAACGTCGTGCGCATCGGCGGGCTGGAGGCCTTCGCCATGGACGTGGACATTCCCCTCCAATACGGCGTCGACCAGTGCGTGGGCGACACGCTCTGCGCCGGGGGCATTCTCTATGGCCAGCGGGGCATCGCCTTCATGCTCGATCTCTGCCGTGACATCCGCGAGGTGGCGGCGGCGGATTGCCTGCTCCTCAACTACGCCAACCCCAACGCCATGATGACCTGGGCGGCATTGAAGTACGGCGGGGTGCGCTGCGTGGGCCTGTGCCACGGCGTGCAGGGCGGCCACCAGCAGATCGCCGATGTGCTGGGCGCGAAGTATGAGGACGTGGACATCATCTGCGCGGGCATCAACCACCAGACCTGGTATGTGCAGGTGAAGCTCCACGGCCAGCCCGTGGCGATGGAACGCATCCTCGAGGGTTTCCGCAACCACCCGCGCTACGCCCAGGAGGAGAAGGTGCGCATCGACATCATGGAACGCTTCGGCTACTACTCCACCGAGAGCAACGGCCACCTCTCCGAATACGTGGCCTGGTACCGCAAGCGCCCCGACGAGATCGCCCAATGGATCAACACCGACAGCTGGATCAACGGCGAGACCGGCGGCTACCTGCGGGTGTGCACCGAGAATCGCAACTGGTTTGAGACCGAGTTCCCCCAGTGGATGGCCGAGCCGCCGTTTGTCTTTGGGCAGGACCAGCGCAGCCACGAGCACGGCAGCTGGATTGTGGAAGGGCTGGAGACCGGCCGGGTCTACCGCGGCCACTTCAACGTGATGAACAACGGGGCCATCACGAACCTCCCCGATGAGTGCGTGGTGGAGGTGCCCGGCTACGTCGATCACAACGGTATTTCCATCCCCCAGGTGGGCGAGCTACCCATGGGCTGCGCGGCGGTCATCTCCAATTCCATCTGGGTGCAGCGGCTCTCGGTGGAGGCGGCCGTGGCTGGCGACGACAAACTCCTGCGTCAGGCTCTGCTGCTTGACCCGCTGGTGGGCGCGGTGATGAACCCGCCGGAGGTGTGGCAGATGGCCGACGAAATGCTGGTGGCAGAAGCCGAGTGGCTGCCCCAGTACACCGATGCCATCGCCGCCGCCCGTGAGCGCCTCGCCAAGGGCCCACGCATCCCCACCAAGGAGGGCTATCGTGGTGCCGTGCGGCTGCATGTGAAGACGGTGGAAGAGTTGAAGGACGAGAAGGAGAAGAAGGCGTAACGACGTTCTGTCAGATTGCTGAGAGGAAGGGGCCGTCCCGGGTGGGACGGCCCCTCTGTGTTTTACTGTGTTTTGGAGTTCCTGAGGTGCCGGACGGGGCACGCAGCTCAGCACCGCAAGGTCCAGAGCGCTTTGTACTACCTTACTTGTACGAAAGGTTCGGTATTTAGGAACGGAGCTGCCGCAGGCGGCACTTTTGCAGCGTCAAAAGTGCCCAAAACCGCAAGGGGGCGCGGACGAGTTTCCAAAGACCGGGCAATCGGCACAGACTGAGGGGCGGCGGCGGTAACTCGTAAGGGCATTGCGTCGCAATACCCTTACTCAAACATCCCGCCCGCCGTCACAAGCCAAGTACCGCCGATTGCCCGGGGGAAACTCGAACGCGCCCCGAGTCAAACGAAAGAATACGGCCCCAAGGGCACATCGCCCCCTTGGAATTCCCAGCAGGACACAGTCCGGGATTTACGGTATATTTTCCAACCCTGTTGATCGTTTTCTTCGTCTTCCAACGGGTGCGTGCGAACTCCTCCCTGACGACCGGCGGCAGAAAGCCCGGCGACAGCGGGCGGGATGTTTGAGGGCTCGTGTTGCGGAGCAATGCGAACCCGAGTTACCGCCGCTGGCTCCTAAGTCGGGGCCGGACGTCAGGTCTGTGGGAGTTCGCCCGCGCCCAGGCGTTTTTGGGTACTTTTGGCGCCATCCAAAAGTGCCGCCCGCGCGGCAGCGCCGTTTCCAGAAATGAAGAGGAGAATGGCAATTGCTAATGCAAAACCTGCTCCCCGATACCTTGCCATGCGGCAGTGCCGCTGCTAGCTATTGCCTCATCCGAGGTTGACGCGCCCCGCCCCCTGGAGGTATGCTTCTGTGCAACTATGGATGGACGGCTGCCCGGTGGGGGGTGTGAAGGCATGTGGTTGGTTTGGCTGGCGGTGCTGGCTCTGGGGGGCTGGGCCGCAGTGGAGGGTTTGTATTACCTGACCCATCGGCGGCCCCTGACCGACGGGGAGGTCTTCCGCCTGGCTGCCCACCGCCGCCGCCGCACCGTCGCGTCGTACTTCCGCTTCGCCCGGCAGGAGGTCGCAATCCACAAGGCCTTCAAGGCCGGCATGAAGCCCTCGGGCAGGATCTACGCGGTCAACGAGCGGCTGGAGGACATGCCCGACCTGGCGGCGGCGCTCCTGAAGGGCAAGAAGCACGAGTGGATGGTCATCGCCTTTGAGCGCGGGCGGCGCGTCACCCACCTCTATGTGAACAAGGGGCCGGACAATGAGAGCGTCTCCCTGCTGTGGGAACCGGAGTCCATCGTCCGCTTCGCGCGCCAGCAGGGCTGCACGTCGCTGCTGCTCTTCCACAACCACCCGAACCCCAACCCCGGGCGGTACGACTTCACCCGGCCCAGCGGCACCGACCTCGAGTCAGCCCGGCAGTTTGCCGGCGTGCTGCTGCCCCAGGGCATCAACCTCATTGAGTTCGTGTGCGAGCGGGGGCGGCACTACCGGTATTTTGACGCCGTCTCCGAGCACTTTCTGCCGGTGGGGCAGTTCTCCCAAGAGATCCGTAAGGCCAACGGCACCAGCCCCCGCGCCAATTACCGCCTGCACCGGGAGCTGCGGCGCAGGCCGCACTGAATGGGTAGTGCCGCCGTGCGGTACACCCGCGTGGGCACTAGGAAGCACCGGACGGTGTGATGGCGGGGCTTTTAGAGAAATTGAGTGCCCTTGGGTCTGGGCTAAACAAATTGGGCTTGTACAACGGTATTTGGCATTTTAGAACGGCGCTGCCGCTAGGCGGCACTTTTGGATGGCGCCAAAAGTGCCCAAAAACGCCTAGGCGCGGGCAAACTTCCTAGACCGGACGACCGGCACGAATTTGAGAGGCAACGGCGGTAACTCGCGGGTACATTGTTTCACAATGTGCCCGCTCAAACATCCCGCCCGTTGTCGCCGGGTCTTCTGCCGCCGATCGTCCAGGGGAAGTTCGCAACGCGCCCGTTGAAAGACAGGAAAAAAGACCAAAGGAGATGCCTACATGCCCCAATTCCCGGACTGTACCCTGCTGGGGATTCCAAGGGGGCGAAGTTTCCTTGGCCGTTTCTTCTCGTTTTCCTCCGGGCGCGTTCGAGTTTCTCCCTGATGACCGACGGTACTTGGCTTGAGACAGCACTCGAGCCTTACGCCGCATCGTGCGGCTTGGGGTTTTGGTTGCAAACCCCACACGGCTCTCGACCTTGCGCCATCCGGGCGCTGGGAGGGGCGGGATGTTTGAGCCTTTCCGTTGCGGAGCAGAAGGAAAGGCGAGTTACCGCCCTCTGCCACCGAACCCCGTGCCGGTTATCAGGTCTAGGAAACTCGTCCGCGCCCCTGCGGTTTTGGGCACTTTTGACGCATTCAAAAGTGCCGCCCAGCGGCAGCGTCGTACCTTACAACAAAATGCATAGAAAAAATCGTATGTCATCCAGTATCATGCGAGATGCCAGTCCCATCTCCATTCCAGCCGTACCACCCCCGCGGTTAATACCCCCCCCCACCCCCCCAGGGGTATGCTTCCAGCAAATGGGAATTGCAGGAAGTGCCCCGTACAGCGGTGAAACAATGACCCCGAAAACCAGAAAGCTGTTGTGCATGGGCTTGCCGCTTGCGGCGTTGGTTGTAGTGGTGGCGCTGGCGGTGCTGGCCCGCACGTTCTTGCTCACCCACCCGCCCGCCGGCCCGGTGGTGCTGCACTGCTGGGATGGTGAAAAGGCCATCACCGTGACATTGCCCGACGACGAAGCCCGGCGGGTGCGTTCCATCTCCACGGGCGAGCTCAAATACCCAGAAGCATATGCCTGCGGTTTTCATCGGAGATTTCCGTGGAGATCGGGGGCCGCTCCTATTGCCTGCCCTGGGACGGCTTCACCTCTGTGCGTCTGGGATGGGGAGGACATCGAGGGCATTTTCGTGGATCTCTCCCAACGGGATTTTGATTGGCTGGCTGCCCTCATCGAGAGACACGGGGGCGTTTACCGCTGACGCTGTAATGCCGCCCCGAAGAGACCATTTCCCCCTTTGTCCAGACACGTCCATCCTATACTTTTGCCCCGCCCGGTGGTAGAATCGGGGGGACTGAACCGGGGGCCCCGCGCCCCTGTCGCCACCATATTGCAAAGGAGGGAACCCCATGCCCCAATACGATTACCCGGTGAACGCTCCGGTCAACCGCTTTGCCGGCCAGCCGCCCAAGGTGGGCATCCGCCCCACGATTGACGGCCGCCTCTATGGCACCCGTGAGAGCCTGGAGGGCAAGACCATGGCCATGGCCCAGGCTGCCGCGCGTCTCATCAGCGAGAACCTGCGGCATCCCAACGGCATGGCCGTGGAGTGCGTGATTGCCGACCGCACCATCGGTGGGGTGGCCGAAGCCGCCGCCTGCGCCGAGAAGTTCGCCCGCGAGGGCGTGGGCCTGTCGCTCACCGTAACGCCCTGCTGGTGCTACGGCAGCGAAACCATGGATATGGACCCGGTCATCCCCAAGGCGGTGTGGGGCTTCAACGGCACCGAGCGGCCCGGCGCGGTCTACCTGGCGGCGGTGCTGGCGGCCCACAACATGAAGGGCCTGCCGGCGTTCTCCATCTACGGCCATGACGTGCAGGACCTCGACGACGATAGCATCCCGGCCGACGTGGCGGAGAAGATCCTCCGCTTTGCCCGGGCGGGCCTGGCCGCCGCCTGGATGCGCGGCAAGAGCTACCTCTCCATCGGCAGCACGTCCATGGGCATCGCCGGCTCCATCGTTGTGCCCGATTTCTTTGAGGAATACCTGGGCATGCGGGTGGAATGGGCCGATGAGAGCGAGCTCATCCGCCGCATGGAAGGCTGCATCTACGACCCGGACGAGTATGAGAAGGCCCTTGCCTGGGCCACCGGGACCCTGACGACCGGTCGCGACCTCAACGACCCCGCCGTGGCCCACAGCGCTGAGCGCAAGGCCCAGGTGTGGCAGACCTGTGCCAAGATGGCCTGCATCGTCAAGGACATGATGGGCGGCAACCCAAAGCTGAAGGAGTTGGGCTTTGGCGAGGAAGCCAACGGCCGCAACGCCATTCTGGCAGGGTTCCAGGGCCAGCGCAACTGGACGGACTTCATGCCCAACGGCGACTTCCTGGAGGCCGTGCTGAACTCCACCTTTGACTGGAGCGGCATCCGTGCGCCTTACGTGGTGGCCACCGAGAACGACGGCCTCAACGGCGTGTCCATGCTCTTTGGGCACCTGCTGACCGGCGGGGCCTCGGTGTTTGCCGATGTGCGCACCTACTGGTCGCCGGAGGCCGTGCAGCGCGTGACCGGCAAGGCACTGACCGGCGACGCGGCCAACGGCGTCATCCACCTCATCAACTCCGGCGCGGCGGCCCTCGACGGCGCGGGCCAGCAGACCGTGGACGGCAAGCCCGCCATGAAGCCCTGGTGGCAAGTGACGAGCGCCGACGCCAACGCCTGCGCCGATGCCACCGAGTGGTGCTACGCGAGCTTGGGGTACTTCCGGGGCGGCGGCTACTCCAGCCACTTCGTCACCAAGGGCGGCATGCCCGTCACCATGGCGCGCCTGAACCTCGTGAAGGGCCTGGGCCCGGTGCTGCAGATCGCCGAAGGCGTGACCTGCGAACTCGACCCCGCCGTGCACGACGCGTTGGACCGCCGCACCGACCCGACCTGGCCCACGACCTGGTTTGCGCCGCGGCTCACCGGCCACGGGGCGTTCACCGATGTGTACTCGGTCATGGCCAACTGGGGTGCTAACCACGGCGCGTTCAACTATGGCCACATCGGGGCCGACCTCATCGCCCTGGCGGCAATGCTGCGCATCCCGGTGAGCATGCACAATGTGGAGACGACCTACCGCCCCTCGGCCTGGGCCAGCTTCGGCACCGAGGACGGGGAGAGCGCGGATTATAGAGCCTGCGCGGCCTATGGGCCTTTGTATGGAGCGATCAAGCGGTATCGCTGAGGCCGCTTGACGGGGGTATTGCTCCTCCCCCTAGGCTTGGGGGAGGGGTTCTCCCGACTGCGTGCTGGTTGCCAGTCATGTGATTGCTCTCGTCTTTTGGAAGCGCGCTGCGCTGGGCGGCACTTTTGAGGCGCAAAAGTGCCCAAAACGCTCTTGGAGGCGCGGGTGAACTTCCTAGACCGGACGACTGACATCGACTTGGGAGGCAGAGGGCGGTAACTCGCCTTCCCTTATGCTCTGCAACGGGAAGGCTCAAACATCCCGCCCCTCTGTCGCAAACTGTGTGCCGCCAGTCGCCCGGGGGAAGTTCACAACGCGCACGATAGGACGGGTCGTCCAACTTCCGCCGCGTACCCCGGCTTTTTGCCATCCCGCTCCACATGCGCCAGGTTGCATCCATTCCCACAAACAGGAGGAACACACATGAAAGTATTGCCCCAACGGTATGTTATGGGCTCCCGCGAGGCCTACAGCTACCTGGAGACCGTGGACGTGGCTACCGGCGAGCGCCAGGTGCTGGCCGAGTTCCCCTATCTCATCGAGGCCCCGAACTGGACGGCCGACGGCAAGGCTCTCGTCTACAACAGCCGGGGGAAGCTCTACCGCTTCGACCTTGCCAGCCGCGAGAGCACGGTCCTCGACACCGGCTACTGCGTCTACTGCAACAACGACCACGTGCTGGCCCCCGACGCCACCGGCGTGGCGGTGAGCCACCAGGCCGCCGAGGACGGCCAGAGCCGGGTATACGTCATTCCCTATGACGGCAGCGGCCCGCGGCTTGTGACACCCATCGCGCCCAGCTACCTGCACGGCTGGTCGCCCGACGGCCAGACGTTGGCCTACTGCGCCGAGCGCAACGGCCAGTATGACATCTACACCATCCCCGTGGGCGGCGGGGTGGAGACCCAGCTGACCGACGAGCCGGGCCTCGACGACGGGCCGGAGTATTCGCCCTGCGGCAAGTACATCTGGTTCAACTCCACCCGCAGCGGCCTGATGCAGGCCTGGCGCATGGAAGCCGACGGCAGCAACCCCACCCAGATGACCCACGACCCCGAGGGCAACTGCTGGTTCCCCCATGTGTCGCCCGATGGGCAGCTCGTGGCCTACATTGCCTACCGCCGGGGCGACGTGGCCCCCAATGACCACCCGGCCGACAAGGACGTGGAGCTGCGCGTGATGAACGCCGACGGCACCGGCACCCGCACGCTCGTCAAGCTCTTTGGCGGGCAAGGGACGCTGAACGTCAACAGCTGGGCGCCGGACAGCAAGACCTTTGCGTTTGTGAGCTACAAGCGGAGGTAAGCTGAATGCCTTTCGCGGCGAGCGAGAGGGCGAAGGAACCTGAACCAAAGTGAAAAGAGGCCCGTCGACGGTTGTCGGCGGGCTTTTTGGTTGGGGGCGGGAGGTACGGCCAAGAGGAGCTTTTTGCTTATTGAAAGTGGTCACGACCAACGGTAAGCTGCCGCCCGGGCGGTGCTTTTTGATAGACCGGTTTCGGCGTAGAGTCAGTGCCGGTAAGTCTTTATGGCATCGGCTTCAATGGGCCTGGCCTAGGTATCTATTCCGTATTCTTAGGGAACGCGCTGCGCTGGGCGGCACTTTTGGATGGCGCCAAAAGTGCCCAAAAGCGCCTAGGGCGCGGGCAAACTCCCCCAGACCTGACGACCGGCCCCGACGTAGGTGCCAGCGGCGCTAACTCGCAAGGGCATTGCTTTGCAATGCCCTTGCTCAAACATCCCGCCCGCTGTCACAGGCCAAGTGCCACCGGTCGTCAGGGGGGAGTTCACAACGCGTCCCGAAGGGGGACGGGGAAACGCCCAAAGTGATTGCATCCTTTTGGAATGTCATTATGTTCGAGTTGAATCGATTGATTCGGTTCTTAAATAATGCGGATAGTGGTCATTGCTTTATGTGAATTTTGTGTGGTAGAATGCCTATAACACGCAATTTTGAACTGCCGTATTAATATACTGTGAGGTTACTTAAATGTGGGTTTTAAACTGTGGAGGTACTTTCCCTTGCGGCATATTTGAAAGCAAGGAAAAGGCTAACGATATTATTCTTAAGTATAAACTTAGCGGTTGTTTATCGTACTACCCATTAAACAAACTTATTTATGAGTGGGTTGAGGAAAAGGGTTTCTTTTCACCTAAAAATGACTATCAAAAAACCGCAAAATTCATTGGCTGTTTTTCAAGTGCCTATCAAGAACATTATCATTATGAAGATGGCATTGAGATATGTTAAGCCCACTGTATAAGCATGATATGTATCACTTAGGTTCCAGTTTGTCGGTGAGTATTTTGAGTAGAATGAGCCCCTAGCATGGGGCGAAGGGGCAACTTTATCAAAGGACACGTTTTCTTCTTAACGTAATGACATTGCATCCGTTGGAATCCATTCGGGCGAGTGCATTCCCCCCAGCAGCCGCGCAGGCGGTTCATCCGCCCACGGCACGAAACAGCTTGCCAGTGGCACTTACCCTTCCCGCCGCAGCGACGTTTCCACCGTAAAAACCCCGCACGACCCAACGCAAACGGAAGCCCGCCAGCGACATGCGCGGTGGCGGGCCCCAATTCACTCATGCCGAGAACTCCAGCTCGCGACCGTCGCCGCAGGCGGCGGGCGCGAAAGGGAACTTGCGCTACTGCGCAAGTTCCCGAAAAGCGTGCGCATAGATCCGCGCGGCCTGCAGAAAGTGCTCCTCACTGATGTGCTCGTTGACCATGTGGGCGCACTCCTCGTCGTCGGCAAACATCATGCCGTAGGCCACGGCGCAGGGGAGCTTGCGGGCGTAGGTGCCCCCGCCGATGGCGATGGGCTCGGCGCGGTCGCCGGTGATGTCGTTGTAGAGGTCGGTCAAGGTCTTGACCAGTACGTGGTCCTTGGGCAGGTTGAAGCCCTGGTCGTGCTCGATGTCCACCGCGCGCACGCCATTGGCGGTGGCCTCCGCCGGGAGCGCCGTGTAGATCGTCTTCCGCACGTCCACGTCCACGGGGTGGCGCATGTCGAGCTTGGCGCGGATGACGCCGTCGGCCATCTCAATGACACCCAGATTGAGAGTGAGCGCGCCGGAGACGTGGTCGCGGCAGTCCACCCGCAGGCCGGCACCGTCGGTGGCGGCGCAGCAGCGCCACAGCCCCTCAGCAGCGTCGCGGGCGGGGTCGCCCTCGGGCAGCACGCGGCGCAGGCCGTCGAGCAGCGCCACAATGGCGTTGCTGCCGGCGTCAGGGGTGCTGGCGTGGGCCTGGCGGCCGGAGGCGAGCATGCGCCATTGGCCGTCGGTGAAGTCAAGCTCCACCCCGGGGGGCAGCGGCTCGTCGAGCAGGGGCTGGTCGCGCAGCAGGGCTTCGGCCCGGTTGGGCACCACATTGGTACGCGTGCCGCCGCGGATGCCGGTGAGCAGGCTCCCCGCTCCCACATCGGCCAGCAGGGCGGCGTGGGCGATGGTTTTCTCACAGTGGATGACCGGGAAACCGGCATCCGGCGACCAGGCCATGTCGGGCGCCTTGTTGTCCTTGAGGTAGTGGGTCACACACTTCATGCCCTGCTCCTCGTCGCCGCCGAAGATGAACACCAGCTTTTTGCGGAAGGTGGCCCCGGCGGCCATGGCCGCGCGCAGGGCGTACACCGTAGCCACCGCCGGGCCTTTGTCATCGGTGATGCCCCGGCCGTAGAGCTGTCCGTCTTCCACCGTGAGGCCGTAGTCCTTCACACGCCAGCCGATGCCGGCGGGCACCACGTCCACATGGGTGAGCACGCCCAGTGTCTGGCCGCCCACGCCCAGGGTGGCCTCACCCACCATGCCGTCGATGTTGCGGGTGATCATGCCAGCCTGCTGGCAGATGTCCAGAATGCAATCGAGCGCTTCCTTCACCTGTGCGCCGAAGGGTGCGCCGGGCTGAGGTTCACCGGTCACGCTTTCAATGGAAAGGAGCCGGTCGATGTCCTGGTACATCTCTGGCTTGTGGTCGTTGAGCCATTCCACGACCTTGCGGTCAAATTCACGATCCATAGGCAACCCTCGCTGTCAATTGATGGAAACAGTATACCACAACGAAGGGGGGGGCGAGTGCGCTTTACAGGATTGTCTGGTCGTTTTCGGCGTTGAGGCAGTGCTGGCAGTAGCCGTCGAAGTGATGCTCGCACTCCCTGCACAGGTATTGGCTGCACGACGGGCAGGTGCCCATCTCCTTGAGCTCGGCGGGCTTGCCGCAGGAGGAACAGATGACACGTGTCATGGGGACCGCTCCTTTGTCAACAAAATGTGGGTCGCCTGCCAGAATGGGCAAGCGAACCTATTGTTGCCGGGGCGTGCAATTGCATACGCATGCAATTCGCCTTTGCCGCTTCGCGACAAAGGCGAGCAGGAGTGCTCGTCACGAGTATGGCTTGCCCGCCACCGCGCATGTCGCTGGCGGGCGTTCATCTGCGTTGGCTCGTGCATGGCTTTTACGATAGAAACGTCGCCAGTGGGCCTTACGCCGCGTCTTTCGGCTTGTGGTTTGCTATGCAAACCACACACGGCCCTTGGCCGAACGCCGTCCATGGCGTCTGGGCTCACGCGGGAGGGGGCCGAGTTGCACGGGCAGGGTGCTTCGTGCCTTGGCCGGATGAACCGGCCTGCGGCCGCGGGGTATGTGCGCTTGTCCTGTTCGGGCCATGGCAGGGCTTCAAAGGGAGTATCCCTTTGGGCGTTTACTTCGTTCCCATGGGGCGCGTTGCATACTCCTAGGTTGCATAGGCGAGCAGCAACCTGAAAGGTTGCGACCAGCCACCTGACGGCCGGGGTACTTGGCTTGCGACAGCCTGCACGCCTTACGCCGCCAGCCAGCTGCTATGGCGTGCTGTGCAACGCTTCGCACACTGCTCGGCCCTACAACCCGGTTACTCACATGGCGCTAAGGCAGAGGGCCGTGGCCGTGACCCCTGCCTTGGACTTCCCTTGTGCCACCGGGCGCATTTGTGCAACGCCGCTATGGCTTGAGCCGTTTTTCTCCTTGGACGGCAGGATGGCGTTGTGGTAAGGTGTGCGCGAGAGGTGATGTTGCATGTTCTTTGATACTGGGGATGTGCGGGCCGACCGTCTGACGGGGGCCGACGCGGCGCGCTTCCACGTGCTGTGCAACCAGCCCAGCGTGCTGCGTTGGATGCCCGACTGGCAGAGCACGCCGGAGGAAGCTGGCGAACTGCTGGCCTATTTCATCGGCGGCTACGACGCGGCTGACCCGGCGCGGCGACCTTATGTGCTGGCGCTGCGGGACCGGCAGGGCGGCGGGCTCATCGGCGTGTGCGGTTTCGGGCCCAAGGATGAGCTGGGCGGCGAGGTGGAGATCTGCTACTTCCTGGATGTGGGATGGACGGGCCGGGGGTTGATGGGGCAGGTGGTGCCCCGGGCCATTGCGCTCTATTTCGCCACCTTTGGGCGGCCGTGCCTGCTTGCGCTGGTCAATGAGGACAACGTGGCCTCCCTGCGGGTTCTGCAACGCAATGGGTTCTGCCCGGTGCCCGCGGGGGACGGGCTGCCAGCCCACTGGCGGCGGGAGCGCGACGGACGCTGACGCTACGCTTTCGCGACGGCCGCCTGCGGCGACCGCCGCGAGTTAGGTCACCTTTGCCGTGGCACGGCAAAGGTGACTCAGGAGTGCCCGGCACGAGTGAATTTTAGCCGTCCGACGTACACGCCGTCGGGCGGCTTTCATCTGCGTTGGCGCGTACATTGTTTCTACGAACGAAGCGTCGCTCACGCGGGAGGGACTGAGTGCCACGAACAGGCTGTTTCGTGCCGCCCGCGGATGAACCGCTTGGGCGGCCGCAGGGCGAGCAACGCGTAGTGTTGCGGTGGGACGCTCGTCCCTTTGCGCGTTCGCCTCGTTCTCTCTCGGGCACGTTGCGAACTTCCCCCGGGCGACTGGCGGCACACAGCTAGCGACAGCACTCGGGCCTTACGCTGCCATCCAGGCAGCTAGTGCGACGCTAGCGTCGCACTCACGGCCCTCGGTCTTGCGCCATCCGGGCGCTGGTCGGGCGGGATGTTTGAGGTTCTTCATCGCGGAGCAATGCGGAACCGAGTTACCGCCGCTGCCACCAAAGTCTGTGCCAGGCGTCCGGTCTAGGAAACTCGTCCGCGCCTCCGCCGTCCGGGCCTTACGCGCCGTCCCGGGTCGCATGGGTGAGCAGCCGGGTTGCAGGGCTGAGCAGTGTGCGAAGTACACGACCAGGCGCGCGGAGCGCACGACCAGCCAGGCGCTAGGGCGTTGTTGCAAAACGCCCTCACGGCCCGAACCAGTTGGGCACCCATCCGGGGTGCCCGGTCGTTTTTGGGTACTCTTGGTGCCATCCAAAAGGACCGCCTACGCGGCAGCGCAGTCCCCTTAACCGCCACGCGGCTTCGGGGGAACGCACTCGACCTTCCTCACGCCATCCGTGTGCACGGGCCAGCGATGGAGGTTCTCCCTCACAGGTCGATAGCAAAGACCTGCTGCATCTGCCCCCAGGGGGCCATGTGCTCCTCCAGCTTACGGAAGCCGTACTTCTCATAGAGCCCCTGCTCACCGCTGACGAGGTAGACCGTGGCAAAGCCCAGCGACCGGGCGTGGGCGAGGGCTGCCGCCAACAGCCGCTGGCTCAGCCGGTGGCCCCGGTGGGGCTCACCCACAAAGACCGAGCTGGCCCAGGGGGTGTAATCCACGTCGGGCAGGCAGTCGGTGGCCGTCAGGGTGCAGTAGCCGCAGAGGACATTGCCGTCCACGGCCACAAACACCCGCTCCCAGGGCAGGAAGTCCTGGCGGTCCATGCGGTTGGCCAGCAGGGGGCCCGCCCGCCAGGAACAGGCGCGGGCGTATTCCGCCACGGGTTGCCACAGGTTGTCGGCGGGGGTCAGGGCGAGAATCACTTCGGGCATGGTGTCTCCTTTCGCTCCATTGAGAACCGGAAGGACGTCTGGAGACGTCCTTCCGGTGGGGTTGCTGCGATGCCGCACCGCGGGCGATGGCACCCGTGACGGCTGTTTATTGCGCGGCGATGGCTGCCGGCCCTGCCGGTGTGCGGTAGCGCCACACGTCGCCGCCAAAGACGCTGGTGTAGTGGAACTCCTGCCACCCACGGCTGCGCAGGCCCTCATTGGGGCCGTGCTTGCGGCTGTCCTCGCCGGGGCAATCGATGAGCCAGCCGCCGGGGCGGGTGACGCGCACAAGCTCGGCGATCTCGCCCTCGTAGTCGTCGCCCACCACATGGCCGGACATCACCACGTCAAAGGTGGCGTCGAGGAAGGGCAGGGCGTCGGCCATGCCGTCGGCCACACGCATGTTGGCGATGCCCTCGCGGGCGATCTTGTCACGCAGATACTCCCGCAGGGTGCCCACGGGCTCCACGGCCACCACCATGCGTGCCAGCGGCGCGGCGGCAAAGGCCAGCCGGCCCGAGCCGCTGCCCACATCCAGCACCAGTTTGTCCTTCAAGTCCACCAGCTCATGGAGCCGCTGGGGCTGCCAGCCGTAGATGAAGTCACACCGCTCGTCCATGCGTTCGGGCTCGGTGTAGGTGATGAAGTCCTCCACCGAGGCCATCATCGCCACCTCGGCCCGGCGCAGCTCGGCGGCATTGGGGTCGGCGGGGCCTTCGGCGGCCAGGGTGTCCACCAGGGCGGCGCGCTCGGGGCAGCGGTGCGCCAGCGTCCACCGCTCGGCCGGGTGGGCCGCCAGCACGGTGGCCAGCGCCTGCCGGGCATCGGGCCGGTCGGCCTGGGCAAGCAGCAGGCGAATCTGAAAGCGCTCCAGCAGCAGCAGGCTGTGGATGGAAAAGTCGTTCACGTCAATCCAATTGAGTGCCATACATCCTCCTTGGGGAGGGCAATCAGCGGATGGCCCCCCCGTTGTCCTGTCGGTTCGAGCGGCTGCGCTGGTCTGCCATGTCAAACACCCTCTCTCGGTTTGTGGGCGGCAACGCGCCCCATGGCCCAGCATACCCGGGGGACGGGGTGTGCGCAAGGGAAGGTTTGGGTTGGGGCATTTATACCGGGGCAGCCTACCCCACTTTTTGTCAGCACTGGTGCGAATGTACATAACAGCGGGAAAAAACCGCGCAGACCCAAACGCGAAGGAGGGTATGACATGTTGAGACAGCGGAGCAAATGGTGGGTCGCCATCGTGGTGGCGCTGACCCTGGTGCTGGTGTCCTCCACGGCACTGGCAGCCGGGAAAGGCGGCAATCGCGGACAGGGAGGCTCCCAGGGGGGTGGCCAGCAGAACGAGGACCGTGGGCCATCCGGCTCCGGCAACGGGGACCAGGACGACCAGGACGAGCAAGGCGACCAGGACGACCAGGACAACCGGGGCGGCCAGGGGGAGAAAGGCGACAAGGGTGACAAGGGCAACCGGGATGACCAGGATGACCAGGGCGACCAGGATAGCCAGGGTGACCAGGGTGACCAGGATAGCCAAGGTGACCGGGACGACCAGGGCGACAAGGACGAGCCCACCCGCGGCGACGCCGACCAGGGCGGCCGGCTGAACCTGACTGCCATCAAGGCTTCCATCGCCGCGTTGACGGATGAGACCATGAAGGCCAAGCTGACCGGGTTGGTGACGGCCTATGAGACGGCGCTGGCCAACTACAAGACCGCGCTGCAAACCAAGGCCGACAAGGCCACGGTCAAAAACTGCCGCGAGGCACTCAAGGCCGCCCGCAAGGCCTTGCTGGTCGCGCTCAAGAACGCGAAGCTCACGGCCGGCCAGTCCGGCAAGATACCGGGCAATGACGACCACGACCAGTGGAAGGCCCCACCCGCGCTCGATCTGACGGCCATCAAAGCGGCAATCGCCGCGCTGACGGACGAGACCGTGAATGCCAACCTGACCGGGCTGGTGACGGCCTATGAGACGGCGCTGGACAACTACCAGGCCGGGCGGGAAGCGGACGCCGACGACGCCACGATGCAGGGCTTCCGCACCGCGCTGGACGCCGCCCGTAGTACCCTGCTGGCTGCGCTGAAGGAGGCGGGCATCACCGTCACCCTGCCAGATGACGACGAGGATGACCAGTGGGAAGCCCCGCGGCCGCTGAACCTGGACGCCATCAAGGCGATCATCGCCGCGCTGACGGACGAGACCGTGAAGGCCAACCTGACCGGGCTGGTGACGGCCTATGAGACGGCGCTGGCCAACTACGACGCCGCCGTGAAGGCCGGCGCCGACGAGGCCACGATGGAGGCTGCCCGCGCTGCGCTTTGCACGGCCCGCAAGGCCCTGCTGGCCGCGCTGAAGGACGTGGGCGCCACCGTGGGCCAACCCAAGGGGCCGGAAAAGGGCAAGGACAACCCCAGAAACCAAACGCCGTCGCTGAACCTGCCGGCCATCCAGGCGGCCATCGCCTCGCTGACGGACGAGACCGTGAAGGCCAACCTGACCGGGCTGGTGACGGCCTATGAGACGGCGTTGGCCAAGCTCGAAGCGGCCAAGGACGCCAATGCCGACCCGGCAACGCTCAAGAGCGGCCGCGAGGCACTGGGCACCGCCCGTAAGACCCTGCAGACGGCGCTCAAGAACGCGGGCATCTGGGATGCGTCCACGACCCCCTCTGCCCACTCCACCGTGAGCACCCAGCAGACCGCCGGCGGCACCAGTCTGTGGGGCTCGGTGCGGCAATTGTTCTCCAATTGGGGGATCCAGTTCCGCTAGAAACGAATGGAGTAGTGTTTCCACGCGGAGGCAGCAGGCCTCCTCCCCGGTTGGGGAGGGGGCCTGTTATTCTGTCCCCGCGCAAGCGGTGGGGCTGCGGGTGGGGGGCACAGGGGAAGTTGGTTGCGTCACCCCACCCCAGCGGGGCGGGCGCGATGGGTGACTGTAAAGTTCACTAGATTTGAGCGGATCACGCAAAGCAAGTTGTGAATGCAGGCCGTTCCATGTGCCTGTATAATGAACAAAAGACACGACAGAGGGAAAGCAATGTGTGTGCGCCGAACGAAAATGATGGAGCTCATTGGGCTGGAATCCATCCCGGATCAAATATCTTATGAGGTTCTGAATGCTACAGTATGCCAGGGTTATGTGCGGCAACGCATCCAATATGACGTTTGTGGGCGCAGGAATACCGCGTTCCTGCTGCTGCCCGAAGGGGAAGAAAGACATCCTGCGGTGCTGGTGAATCACCAGCACAATAGTGAGCGGAACCTTGGCAAGAGCGAAGTGTGCGGCCTTGCGGGGAACCCCCTGCAAGCCTTCGGCCCCGCGCTTGCCCAGGCGGGCTTCGTCGTCATTGCTCCCGATTCCCTATGCTTTGAGGACAGGAGAGTGAACGCATCCGGAACCGAAAAGAATGATGGGGACGACGACTGGCAGCACTTCATCACCATGTGTTACGGCATATTGACCGGGCAAACCTTGGCAAAAATGGTGATCGAGGACGCAATGGGAGCGATCAGTGTGCTCAACGCGCTGGACTGCGTTGACCACACGAGAATGGGTTGTATGGGGCACTCGTATGGGGGCAACACGACAATCTATTTGGCGGCGTTTGACAGACGCATCCGCTACGCCTGTGCCAGCGGCAGCGCCGTCACCTTCCGCAACCGAATGGAGAACCGCGTTGGGATCGAAATGGCAAGTGTGATCCCCCATTTCGCACGGGAGTATGACATCGACGATGTGGTATGCGAGATCTGCCCCACAGACTTTCTGATCGTCTCGGCGGTCGACGACAAATACTCCAAAGACGCGATGGAGATCTACCGGAAGGCCAAACAAGCATATGAACAGGCAGACCAAGGGGATCGGCTTGCGATTCGGCAATACGAAGGTGGACATGCGCTGACGAAGGAGCGGTTTGATTTCATTTTGGATTGGATGAGGAACGCCGCAGCCGTTCATTAACATTTCTGAGGGAGCAGGAACAACAGAAGAAGCATTCACGCCTTGTCGGGGGATCGCTTTGCCGGACTGTGGCCGCCCGCTGCGCACGCCACGGGCGTTTGCTTTGTTTGGTGCGCCTAGGCTTCACAGGAGCACGGGGAAGTGGCAAGAAACAAACGTGGCGGCCGATGATTCGGCCGCCGTGTTATTCACTGTACGAAGGGATTGGGGACGCGGCACTCCCTTGCCGTTTGGGCTGCGGCTCTAGTTGTCGTTTTCTTGGCCTTTGCCGTTTTGGCCGCCGCCCTGGTCATCGTTGCCCTGGTCGTTGTCGTTCTGATCGCCGCCTTGGTCGTCCTCCCCTTGGCCGTTGCCGCCCTGGTCCTTGCCCTTGTCGTTGCTGCCCTTATCGCTGTCGCTCTGGCCGCTGCCCTTGCCGTTGCCGCTCTGGCCGCCGCTCTGGTTGTTATCGTCCTTGCCGTTGTCGTTTTGGCCGCTGCCTTGGTCGTCGTTCCCTTGGTCATGGCCGCCCTTGTCATCCTTGGGCGGTTTGCCGTGCGGATTGCTCCCCGGCGTGGGGGTGGGCTTGCTGGGTTTGGTGCGGTCGGCGTCGTGCTGCCCGCCGCCGTTAGTCGGTTTCTCCGTCGCCGACGGAGAAGCCGTTTTGCCGCCGCCATGGGTGGCGGTGTCCCCCGCCGTACGGCCGGGTCTGTTCTCATCGTCATCGCCGTGCTTCTGTTCCAGCTGATGCATAATCTCCTGCACCGGGCGGTGCAGCCACTGCCGGTAGGTCTCCTCGTCGGCGCCCGTGTCGCTCTGCAGCGCATCGACGACGGCCTTCTTGCCCAGCGTGACGCCCAGCTCCTGGGCGGTTCGTGCGTCCTGCCGGCTGCCGGTGACACACTCCACCCGCACGGTGGGCGACTCCCCGGTGGCAGCCTGGGCGGTCTCGGTCAGCGTCTGTGCCAGGCTTTCATTGCGCGCGGTGCTGCCCGACGCCACCGACAGCAGGAGAACCGTGCCATCCTCGTCCTCCAGGTAGTGGCTGGCGGAAAGCGCGGAAACCGATTGGGTGAGCGCCTCGCCGATGGTGGCGTTGCGGGTGCGGGCCAGCGACGCCACAATGGCCGTGGCGTCCTCGTTGACGGGCCGCACGCGCAGCACCCGGTCAAAGCGGTTCACCGTGTATTCGATGGACGGATTGACGTCCAGGCTCACGTAGGCATCGGGCAGGGCATAAACGATGCCGCCGCCCAACAGCAGCAGCACGGCGGCGGCGCTGGCCGCCGTGGCCAGGCGTGCGGCCGGGGTGTGCCGTGCCGGGCGCAGTGCCAGCTCCTGCCCCACGGCGTAGCCGCGGTTGGGCACCAGCACCACCTGCCCATCCCCCAGAAGGACGGCGGCCTTCTTGTCGCGCAATTCCACCACCAACGCCTTCACCGCGGTCCCTCCTTTCGCAAAAAGCCCAAATACCCGGACAACCCGGGGCAATCCAACGTTTCAATTTCACAAGCCGCTATAATATATCTTCGGTAACGCTCCAGCGTTTTCCGGGGTAGGCCGGTGCTTTTTTGAAGTTTTGCAATGGGCAGCTGCCGCGCGGCTTTCATCTCCCGCACCAGCGCGTCATCGGCCAGCAGGGTGCGAATGGCCTGGGCGCATTGCAGTTTGGTTTTTCCGCTTTTGGGGGAGCAGGCGGCCAGGTCATAAAACGAGAAACCGTAGGCGGTAAACGCCTCGCTGGCCTCGGCGATTTCGTCGGCTAGGGTGCGGTCCTCCCGCACCACGGCCAGGGTGGCAACCCTCTCGTAAAGCGGGCTGTGCTCCTCCTCGGTCCATTCGCCTTCCAGCACGTGGGGCGGCACGGGCAGCTCGGCCTCGTAGCGGCGCTGGCTGCGGTAATGGTCGCTCAGCCGCCGGCGGATTACCAGTGCCGCGTGGGGCAGGAAGCTGCCCCGGTCGGGGTCAAAGGTGTCGATGGCCTGGGAGAAGGCAAGCAACGCCACCGACCACTCGTCGTCGTCCTTGCGCACAAAGCGCCGCGACGCACGGCTGGCCGTCCACAGGATATAACGCTCGTGCTGGCAAATGAGCTGCGAGCGGATGTCCTCGTCGTTGCGGGCGTCCACCGCCCATTGGTCGTTGTTCATGCAGGCCCTCGCGCCGTCGTACCTGGCAGGTCGTGGCGGGCACGCGGATGCGCACCCTTTCCCCAGTGTAGCACAGGGAGCGGGGCTCGACAATTGTGTGGCGTGGGGGAGGGGGAATGGTGGGGGATTCTGACGCACCCTGTCCGATGGATTGATTCGTTCGTGTCCCCGGGAAACCGTGCCATGGATTGGCTGTGCCGCGGCTGGGCCGAAGCGTCAGGGGGAGAGGGTAACACCGGGGCCCACCACCTTGCTGCAGGGAGCGGAACCCGTCACTCAAGCGCCCCGTCCAATGGGGAAAGGACAAAACCAACAAGGAGGCCCCTATGAAGCGAGTTGCTTTGTTTCTGTGTATGGCGCTTTGCTTGACGCTTGCCGGGTGCGGCACGGTTGGCCCGGTACCCGTCAGCGCGCCCAGTGACGATTCGACAGCCGCCGTGCTGGAGAACTCCACCGACAAACCCACTGAAGCGGTGGCCACGCCGTCGCCCGCCCCCACTGTGGCGGCCACGACAGCGAGTGCGCCGACCACCCCGGTGGCTACCGCGACACCGACCGCCACACCGCTGCCCGAAGACACGCCGGACGCCACCAGCGCCGCCACTGGGCACCGCGTGCCCGATGAGCCGGAGGACGTGGTGCGGCTCTTCTTTGAACGATGGGCAGACAAAGACATGGATGGCATGAACACGCTGGTGGTGAAGAATATGTGGTGGACCGAAAGCGGGTCCGACTTCAAACATCTCATTGGCGTGGAACTGCAGGACTCGCGGCTTGTCACTGACCGGAAAGACACCCGCTACAATCTCTTTACGGAAAACGGCATTGACGGTGCAGCTACAGCGGTGGTGGAGGTGGACTTCACCGTGGAGTATAGCGCCGATGGGGACGGCGGCGGCTTCGGGCCCGGCGTGTCCACGCTGCGTGGGTGGTCCTATTGGTTGGTGAAGGAAACGGAGGAGAGCCCTTGGCAGATCGTGAGTTGGGGGGTCTAGCCATCGCCCCCTCCCCGCAGCCCCGTCATTGTGATACAATGGCGGCGAACAATGACGGAGGTGGCCCATGAAGCGTTATGACCCGATCATCGCCCGCCTGCCCCACATGATACACGGCGGCGATTACAACCCCGACCAGTGGCGGGACACCCGCGAGGTGTGGCGGGAGGACATGCGCCTGGCGAAGCTCGCCGGCATCAACAGCCTGTCGGTGGGCATTTTCGCCTGGGCAGCGCTGGAGCCCGAAGACGGCGTGTACGACTTCGGCTGGCTCGATGACGTGATGGACATGCTGGCCGAGAACGGGATGACCGCGGTACTGGCCACCCCAACCGGTGCCCGCCCGGCATGGATGAGTGAGAAATACCCCGAGGTGCTGCGGGTGGAGGCCGACCGTGTGCGCAACCTGCACGGCGGCCGGCACAACCACTGCCAGACCTCGCCTGTGTATCGGCGCAAGGCGCTGGAGATCAACACCCGCCTGGCCGAGCGTTACAAGGAACACCCGGCCCTGGGGTTGTGGCACCTTTCCAACGAATACTCCGGCGAGTGCCACTGTGAGTTGTGCCAGCAGGCCTTCCGCGATTGGCTCAAGGCCCGCTACGGCACGCTGGACGCCCTGAACCAGGCATGGTGGACGGCCTTCTGGAGCCACACCTACACCGACTGGAGCCAGGTGGAGTCGCCGTCCCCCCGGGGGGAGCGGAGCGTACACGGCCTGGTGCTCGATTGGAAGCGCTTTGTCACCCACCAGACCATCGACTTCATGAAGGCCGAAATGGAACCCCTGCGGCGCATCACGCCCCAGGTGCCCTGCACCACCAACCTCATGCGGTTCTTCGACGGTTTCGACTACTACGCCATGGCCAAGGAGCTGGACGTGGTGAGCTGGGACAACTACCCGATGTGGCGCGCCGACGAGGACGACGGCTTCATCGCCGCCGAGACGGCCTTCCTGCATGACATGTTCCGTGCCATGGGCGGGGGCAAGCCCTTCCTGCTGATGGAAAGCTCCCCCTCGGCCACCAACTGGCAGCCCATCGGCAAGCTGCGCCGCCCCGGCGGGCAGGTGCTCTACAGCCTGCAGGCCGTGGCCCACGGCAGCGACAGCGTGCAGTACTTCCAGTTCCGCAAATCCCGCGGGAGCAGCGAGAAGTTCCACGGCGCGGTGGTGGACCATGTGGGGCACGAGCACACCCGCGTGTTCCGCGATGTGGCGGACACCGGTGTGGTTCTCAGCAAGCTCGACGACGTGGTGGGCTGCGCCACCCCGGCTGAAGTCGCGGTGATCTACGACATTGAGAACCGCTGGGCCATCCAGGAGATGCAGGGGTTCCGGCGGGAGAAGGGCTATGTGGAGACCTGCGTGCGCCACTACCTGCCCTTCTGGCAGGCCGGCGTGCCCGTGGATGTCATTGATTCCTCCTGCCCGCTCAATGGTTACAAGCTGGTGGTGGCCCCCATGCTCTATATGCTGCGGCCCGGCATGGCCGAGAAGCTGCGTGCCTTTGTCAAGCGCGGCGGCACGCTGGTGTGCACCTACATGACCGGCTACGTGGACGAGCACGACCTGGTGCATCTGGGCGGCTTCCCCGGCCCCCTGAAGGACGTGCTGGGCGTGTGGGCCGAGGAACTCGACGGCCTCTACGACGAGGAAAGCCGGCTCGTGACCTGGAACGGACGGGACTATTTGGCCCGCGAGTTCTGCGAGCTCATCCACCCCGATGGGGCCGAGGTGCTGGCCGCATGGGGCGAGGATTTCTACGAGGGCATGGCGGCCATTACCCGCAACGCCTACGGTCAGGGCCATGCGTACTTCCTGGCCGGGCGGATGGAGGACGACTTCCACCGCGACTTCTACGGCAAGCTCGTGGACGGGCTTGGCATCCGCAGGACGCTGGGCGACGCCGAACTGTCCGATGGCGTGACCGCCACCGTGCGCACCGACGGCCAGCGGGAGTTTGTGTTTGTGCAGAACTACATGCCCGAGGAGCAGACCGTGGACGTGGGCGAGGGCGGCGTGAGCCTCTTGACCGGCAAGCCTGTGAGCGGCGAGGTCAAACTGCCGGCGCGGGGATTGGAGATATTCGCGCGCTGACGCTGCGCTTTCGCGGCTGCTGCTGATGCAACCGCCGCGAGTTTAGTCGCCTTCGCCGCAAAGTGACGAAGGCGAGGGGAGAGTATTCGCCACAGCTGAACGGGAGGCCCGCCACCGCGCATGTCGCTGGCGGGCTTTCTGCTTTTTAGCTCGTATAAGGATTTTTGGGGGAGAGACACGCCTGTGAGCGGGAGGGCCGAGTGCCACAGGCTAGATGCAGCTTTGCCGCTGCGGGATAAACCCGCGACGCGGCTTCCAGGAATGTTTCACGCAGGGAGATATCCCCAACACTTCCCCAGACTGGGGGAGGGGCAGCAAGAGCTGAACGCATGAGACGGAAGGCCGGATATGCCGTTCTACGGGCGCGTTGCGAGTTTCTCCCGGGCGATCGGCGGCAGAAAACTCAGCGACAGCGGGCGGGATGTCTGAGGCTTCGCTTTGGTTACAATGCGAAGCCGAGTTACCGCCGCTGGCTCCCAAGTTTGTGCCGGTCGTCCGGTCTAGGAAACTCGCCCGTGCCTCCAAGGCGTTTTTGGGCACTTTTGGCGCTTACCAAAAGTGCCGCCCAGCGCAGCGTGTATCTCTGAAACGGATCGCGATGATGACATAGACATCGCTTGGGCCCAGCACAGTATAATTCAAATAGATCACGATGAATAACATCTCTTTCGTGTCATCCCGTTTGTATGAACGAGCAACTGCTCCCACTCCCACATTAGGTGATAGGGAGATTCATAAAGCAAGGCGATGGATTGCTGGAAACGAAAGAAGGAGGGGTGCCGTTTGGCACTCCTCCTTCCGTTTTGGGAATGGGAAAGGTGGTCTTTCGGTCAGCCCACCGGGGTGACGGCCCGGGCCTCGATGTACCCGCGCTCGCCGATGGGTGCAAGCTGGAAGCGCCGCACCGGCGCGTCGGCCCAGGCGAAGCCGTAGACCCCGGGGTCGTAACCCTCGATGGTGCCCCACACGGCGCCGATGGCCCGGCTCATGTCCTCCTCGCGGTAGGGCTGGCCGTGGAAGACCATGTACTTGCCGGCGGGCAGCTCCAGGACTTCCAACCCCTCGGGCACGGTTCCGGCCCAGTCGGCGGGCACTTCCACCCCCTGCACATACTCGGAGGTGCCGGGGCGGCGGGCAGACTCGGCGAGCCAGCAGCCAATGGGTTCGTAGAGCGCACCAGGAACGGCGCAGAGGGTATCCCAAATGTCGCAGCCGACTTCCTCGCAGTAAGCGAAGTATTCATCGGCGGTGCGGCCCCGCCGCAGCAGCAGTTTGCGGGCGGGGCGGTCGACGACTTGCACAAAGACGGTATTCTCGTTTGCCATGGAACTCTCTCCTTTGTCCGGTTTGGCAAGGTAGGTGCGCCAGGCGCTGCGGGGCAGGAAGAGGGGCAGCGGCGGCCTGTCCCGGCGGTACCGTTCCGGCGGCAGGCCAAAGCGATCGGTGAAGGCCCGCGTGAACCCCTCGTGGGACTCAAAGCACAGGCTCAGCGCCACATCCAGCACCCGCTCGTGGCCATCTTGCAGGCGTTGGGCGGCCCGGGTCAGCCGCCGTGCGCGGGTGTACCCGGTGGGCGAGAGCCCCACCAGCCGCGTGAACACCCGGCTGGCGTGCCAGGGCGAGTAGCCCGCTGCCGCCGCCAGGCGACCGGCGTCGATGGCCTCCTCCAAGTGCTCCTCAATGTAATCGAGCATGCGCTGCACCGCTTCCTCCTGTTCGTTCATGGCGTTCCTCCTTGTGGTCACAGGATAGCAGGTTGGGCGGGGGTGTGCTTGACGGCCGTTGCGCAGTTTTGGGGAGTCGCCATGCGGGAACGGCGAACCTCTGCCGGCAGAATGCTCCCATGCCCTGTTCCGGCGGTCACGCCGCGAAACCAGGATCTGATTCTCAGCATTTAACCTCTCGTCATTATAAATCATAAGATGGTGGTAAAGTCTGATGAAAGCGTGATTCACATGTACGGAGATCCGAATATGTTCATCAATCCGCAAGGAATGCAAATG
>JAEYRA010000069.1 GCA_023409755.1 Bacillota bacterium | reverse complement strand
TTCCACCCAACATCTGTTGGACAACTTGGCAAGCATTTCCGGGATGCCGCTGCCGGTGCCAGTGTTGGAGCGGCTGGCGCGGATGTTCGGGCGGGTTGACTGCGTCAGCGGTCAGTAGCACTTGTTGACTGCCCTCATGCATAAGTGCTCGCCTGTGATCCTGCGGCAGGGCCAAGATTCCCAAACACAATCACCCGTCATATGGCGGGTGTTTGTGCACAAGCCGCCGTCCTTGTCGCCTCCCAACACCACAAAACACTGACATAGCCTCGCCTTCGGCGCATATATATCAACATCCAATCAAAAGACACACGGAGTTGATGGCGTTTGGAGAAGGGGAACCACGAAAACAACCAGGTGACGCTCAAGGGGCGCGTGGCGGAGGAGCCGCTCTATTCCCACACACTCTACGGCGAGCGGTTTTTTACGCTCATGCTGGAGGTACCGCGCCTCTCCGGCGTGGCGGACACACTGCCGGTGATGGTCTCCGACCGGCTGTTGGATCTCGTCAGCGTGGCGACCGGCGATGAACTGGCGGTGATGGGGCAGCTGCGCTCCTACAACCGCATGGTGGAGGGGCGGAACCGTTTGATCCTCACGGTGTTCGCCCGCCACATTGCCCCGCCGGAGGACATCAACGACAACCCCAACCAAGTGCTGTTGGAGGGGTACGTCTGCCGCGCGCCGGTTTACCGCACCACGCCTTTTGGGCGCGAGATTACCGATCTGCTGCTGGCAATCAACCGCCCCTACAACAAGTCGGACTACATCCCGGTCATCTGCTGGGGCCGCAACGCCCGCTTTGCCCAGTCGCTGGAGGTGGGCCAGCGAGTCTGCGTCCACGGCCGTATGCAAAGCCGCCTGTACCAGAAGAAACTGGACGACGGCGAGACCGAGAACCGCACGGCCTACGAGGTGTCCATCTCATTTATTGAAACGCCGGATGTGCTGGCGTTCTGAGCAGCGCTTGCGCCCCACCACATGGGGGAAAGCGCGGAGGGCGATGACGATGGAGCTGGAGATAGGGCCGCTGACCCCGGAACGGCTGGAGGAGCTCGACGTGGAAGCCTGCCCACGGCTGGGGGCCGAGGGAGCGGCGGTCATTACCACGTGCTTCTGGCACTCTATAAGTCGCAGGGGTTTGCCAGCTGAGAGGGACAGCATCCGCGCCGTGCGGCTGGCATGAAAGGAAAGCAACGGGCCGGAGCGATTGCTCCGGCCCGTTGGTTGTGTTGGGCAGGCATTCACCTGGAGCCGTCCAAAGCCGCGGTGGCTTCCTCTTCGGCAGGCATGGGTGGTTTGACCGGCAAGGGGTTCTCCAATGTCTGCCACAGGCCCAGCATGCCCGGTCGGCCCGGCTCTTTTTCACCATCCATCGTCATGCTGCTGATTTGGCGGTAGCCCATCTCCACCCAGAACTTCATACCGGACTGGTTGCGCAGAGACACGCCCAGCCCCACGCGGTCGTAACCCTGCAAGGCACACTCGGCGTGGTAGGCCGCCACGAACTCTCGCCCCAGGCCCTGGCGGCGAAAGTCGGGGTGGAGGAGGAAGAGACCGAGCCAACACGCACTCTCCCGCGGGTAGCCGGTGTAGGTGGCGGCCAACCCCGCCGGCTGGCCCGACTCCCGGTGGGTGAGCAGCGTCATGCGGGCAAACTCCGAGCTGCCATTCGGCGGCAGGCGGCGGCCCTCCAGCTCGTCCCGCAGGCTGTCCTCGCTGCAGGGTTCGTCCAGCCCCTCCCACAGTGCATCGTGCCGGCACGCGTCGTACACCGTCCACAACGCCGGGAAGTCGTCGCTCCCGGCGGCTTTGATGGACAGCCGTTCGGTCTCAAACGGCTGCCAATGGGGCCAGAGCCGGCCGCGCCAGTATTTCGAGCCATTGCGGGTGCGCTGCAGTACGCCGGCTTCCACCATCTCGCGCCGCAGCAGAAAGAAATCCCCGAAACTATGTGCCTGTTCCAGGATGGCGTTGACCTCCCGCTCGGTGTAGAAGCGGCCCGGGGCGAAACAGAGCCCCAACCAGCGCAGCACGGCATCCTTGTGGTGCCGGCGTGACGGCCAGTGTTTCAGCCGTCCTTCTTTATCCAGAAAGGTGCGAATCTCGTCAGTCATCATTGCTTTCCTTTCGCCAGTATTGGCTGCAGTCAGTGGAGCGGGCCAGAAACCCGTACTCGATGAGGTAGCGCCGTACGGTGGCAAAATCCTCGTAGCCGATGCGCTCGTTCACTTCCCGCTCGGTGTAGCGCTGCCCGGGCTGGAAGCGCTGTGCCAGGTGGCGCAGCACGGCAATCTTGCGCTTCTCCCGCGCGGGGAAGTGGCGCAGTCGCCCGTCGGGGCCAAAGCTTGCCTTCAGGGCGGCGGCTTCCTCCCCGGCGGTCATGCGGAACCGGTCATCGTCCATCGTCGCCCCCGGTGGGATGGGCAGATGCTTTTCTTCGCTGCTCTCCTTTCCTTGCCCCGCACGGAAGGCTGCCATCAGCGCCAGGAAGGCTTTGGCCTGCTTTTCCCGCTCCCGCAGCTGAAAGCGCAGGTTGCGGATGGCTGCTGGGCTGCTGCCGGCCTCTGCTGCTGCATCCCGGTCGCTCCGGCCGGCAAAGAGCAGATCCAAAATGTGCGCCTGGTGGTCGGTGAGTGTCAGGTACTTCCGCTCCTGCCCCAACAGGGCCTGGAACGCAGGGCCGTGGGCCTGAGCCACATGGCGGCGCACCGCGCCTTCGGCGGTGAAGAAGCGTCCGTCCACCGGGTGGATTTCATCGTCGCCATACACCGCCTGGCAGAACAAGCACTGCCAGCCACCGTCGCTGTGCCGGCAGCCTTGGGCCAGTTCCTCCACGGTCGCATCCTGGAACCGTTCGTTTCTACTCATATGGATCACCTCGGATCGTTAGCGGTATCAGGTTACAATAAATACATACGTTTGTCAATGAGGTTATAAAAGACAAATGAGCAATCAGTTGTCGGTTGCGTGACAGTCATGCGTCGCAGAGGAATTGCGACGTCCGCTCTTCCCCGTAGGGACGGACGGAACTTTGCCGTCCCAGTTTTGTAACAGGAGTGATATGGCGATTTCACACGGGCATTCTTTACTCTTGTGCAGCACTGCGGTATTCTTGACAGAGGAGCCAAAGGATGATACAATCACATTAGCGTGATAAAGCGATAAATTGCAGGAGAACCCAATGAACAACTATAAATACCACATTCCGCCTGGCACGCAGGATTACCTGCCGGTGGAGTGTGCCCACAAGCGGGAGTTGGAAGAGCGAGCCCGCCGCACCTTTGCCGCCTGGGGGTATGACGAAGTGGAAACCCCCTCGATGGAGTATTACGATGTGTTTCGTGGCACGGTGGGGGATTTTGAGCAGGAGCGGCTCTTCAAGTTGACCGACAGCTCGGGGCGGCTTCTGGTACTGCGGCCCGATCTCACCATGCCGCTGGCCCGTGTGGCAGCTACCAAGCTTGCCGACCGGTCGGTGGCGCGGCTTTTCTATGTGGGGGACGCCTACCAGTTTGCCGGCACGCCCAACGCCGGCGGCGCGCGGGAGTTCGCCCAGACCGGCGTGGAGCTTTTGGGCCAGTGCGGCCCGCTGGCCGACGCTGAGGTCATCGCTCTGGCCATTACCGCCCTCAAGACAGCGGGCCTCACAGACTTCCAGATTGACATCGGCCAGGTGGAGTTCTTTAAGGGCCTCATGGAGGAAGCCGGCTTGTCGCCGGAGCAATCCGAACAGGTGCGGCTGCATGTGGATGACAAGAACATGCTGGCCATCGAAATGCTGATGCAGGAGGCCGGCGTCAGCGGGGAGCTGCGAAACCGCATTCTGGAGCTGCCCATGCTCTACGGCGGGCCCGAGGTGCTGGACGTGGCTGACAGCTACACCGGCAACAGCCGGAGCCGTCGCGCCATCCGCTCCATGCGGGAGACACTGGCCGTGCTCTCCGGCTACGGGCTGGATGAGCACATCAGCATCGATCTGGGGATGGTACAGAGCATCAACTACTATTCGGGCGTTATCTTCCGCGGCATCTCGCGGTACCTGGGGTACCCGTTGCTGGCAGGCGGGCGGTATGACGGGCTGATGGCCGAGTTTGACCGGCCCATGGCGGCCACGGGCTTCGCCCTGTATGTCAAACCCGTGCTCATCGCGCTGGAGCGGCAGGGTAGTCTCAACGGTGCCCGGCCGGTGGACGCGGTGGCGGCGGTGAGCGCCGGGGACGGCGCGGCGGCATTGGCAGCGCTGCAGGCCCTGCGGGCCCAGGGCATGCGGGTGGAGCAGTACTACGGCGAGCCCGATGGGCTTATCGCTTACGCCCGGCAGCGGGGGGCTTCCATTGCCCTGCGCTGGCAGGGTGCCGCCTATGCCGAGGTGTGGAAGGAGGATCGGCCATGAACGTGCTGACCCTGGCCCTGCCCAAGGGCAGGCTTGCCGAGCAGGGCGTGGGCCTGCTGGAGCGCTGCGGCGTGGACTGTGCGGCCTTCTACGACCCCGGACGGAAGCTCGTGATGGAGGACGCCGCTGGCACGACGCGATTCCTGCTCGTCAAGCCCAGTGACGTGCCTGTGTATGTGGAGCGCGGCGTGGCTGACATCGGCATCGTGGGCAAGGACACCCTGATGGAGTCGGGTGCGTCGGTCTATGAAATGCTGGACCTGGGCTTTGGCCGGTGCCGCATGTGCATTGCCGGCTTCCCCGAGGAGCGTGACCGTGCGGTGACGGCGGTTAACTTGCGCGTGGCCACCAAGTACCCGGCCATCGCCGCCGATTTCTACGGCGCGAAGGGCATTCCCATCGACATCATCAAGCTCAACGGCTCGGTGGAGCTGGGCCCGCTGGTGGGATTGTCGGATGTCATCATGGACATTGTGGAGAGCGGCCGCACCCTGCGGGAGAATGGCCTGGAGGTGTTGGAGGAAATCTGCGCCATCAGCGCCCGGCTCATCATCAACCGCGTGAGCCTGAAGACCAAGGGCGACCGGGTGAAACCCCTCATCGAGGGGATGCGCAAAGCGCTGGAGGAGGTGCGGCAATGATTGAAGTGCAGCGACTGGACGACGCGGGGCGCAGGGCCTTCCTTACCCGGCTGGCCGGGCGGGAGCGCGGCATCCCCGCTGACGTGCGAGAGACCGCTCGTGCCATTGTGGAGGATGTGCGCACCCGCGGTGACGAGGCGGCCTTTGACTACACCGAACGGTTCGACGGCGTGCGGCTGACGGCCGCTACGCTCACAGTAAGCGAAGCCGAGATCAACGCCGCCGTGGCGTCTGTGCCCGCTGAGGTGCTGCGGGCCATGGAACGGGCGGCGGAGAACATCACCGCCTTCCACCGGCGGCAGGTGCAGCAGAGCTGGCTTGACATGACCCCAGGGAGCCTGCTGGGGCAAAAGATTATGCCCCTCTCCCGCGTCGCGGTGTATGTACCCGGCGGGCGGGCGGCCTACCCGTCGTCGGTTCTCATGAACGTGCTGCCGGCCAAGGTTGCCGGGGTAGGGGAGATCTGCGTGACCACGCCGACCCAGCGGGACGGTACGGTGTACGCCAACACTCTGGCCGCGGCCAAGGTCGCCGGGGTGGATCGGGTGTACAAGCTGGGCGGAGCCCAGGCCATTGCAGCCTTTGCCTATGGCACGGCGCTCATTCCCCGGGTCGACAAGATCACCGGCCCCGGCAACATCTACGTCGCCGCCGCCAAGCGCGAGGTGTTCGGCGCCGTCGGCATTGACAGCATCGCCGGACCCAGCGAGGTGCTCATCGTCGCCGACAGCACGGCCAACCCGCGCTTTGTGGCCGCCGACTTGCTGGCCCAGGCCGAGCACGACCCCATGGCGTCGGCCACGTTGGTGACCGACAGCGCGGAGCTCGCCGCCGCCGTGGCGCGGGAGCTGGAGGTGCAGCTGGCTACCCTGAGCCGACGGGAGATTGCCGCGGCCTCTCTTCGGGGCTATGGCGCGCTGCTGGTGACGGACACGCTGGCGGAGGCGATGGAACTGGCCAATGAGCTGGCGCCCGAGCATATGGAACTCATGGTGTGCGAGCCCATGGAGTGGCTGGGACAGGTGCGCAACGCTGGCGCGGTGTTCCTGGGCGACAGCACGCCCGAACCGCTTGGAGACTACCTGGCCGGCCCCAACCACGTGCTGCCCACTGGCGGCACGGCGCGGTTCTTCTCGCCCCTGTCGGTTGATGACTTTGTGAAGAAAACCTCGGTGCTCTACCACAGCCGGGCAAAGCTGGCTGAGGTTTGGATGGACGTGGAAGCCTTCGCCCTGAGCGAAGGACTGACGGCCCACGCCCGTTCGGCATCCATACGCTTTGAGGAGGATTGACCATGCGCACAGCACTGGTGACCCGGGCGACCAACGAAACGAAGATTGAGGTGTCCATCACGCTGGACGGCGACGGCACCGCCGGCGTGGCCACCGGCATCGGCTTCTTTGACCACATGCTGACGCTGCTGGCGCGCCATGGCATGCTGACGCTGACGGTGCGGGCCGAGGGCGACCTGCAGGTGGATGCCCACCACACCGTGGAGGATGTGGGCATTGCCCTGGGGCAGGCGCTCAAGGAGGCCTTGGGCGACAAACGCGGCATCACGCGCTATGGCTCCTGCCTGCTGCCGATGGACGAAACGCTGGCTCTGGCGGCGCTTGACATCAGCGGCCGCCCCTTCCTGGTGTTTGAGGGCGGCCTGCCCGAGGGCCGGTTGGGGGACTTTGAGATTGAGACGACCGAGGAGTTCTTCCGGGCATTCGCGTTCGCCGCGGGGCTGACGCTGCACCTGAAGGTGCTCTATGGCCGCAACACCCACCACAAGATCGAGGCGCTGTTCAAGGCCTGCGGCCGGGCACTGCGGCAGGCCGCTGCCGCCGACCCGCTGGAGTCCGGGATCCCCTCCACCAAAGGAGTGCTGTAAATGGCGAAGCTGGCAATCATCGACTATGG
>JAEYRA010000206.1 GCA_023409755.1 Bacillota bacterium | reverse complement strand
AAACCTACGCCCCGCCCGACGGCAGGCGCCCGCGGATGCATTCCTCCACCTGCGCGGGGGGCAGTGGGCGGCTAAAGAGGTAGCCCTGCACCTGGTCGCAGTGGAAGCGACCCAGCACCTGCTGCTGCTCCTCGGTCTCGATGCCCTCGGCCACCACAACGAGATTGCGGTTGTGTGCGATCTGGATGACGGCCTGGATGACTGCGGCCTCAAAGTTATCGTCACGGGCATTGTTGACAAATTGCTTATCAATTTTTAGCCGATTGATGGGCAGGTTTTTGAGGTAATTGAGCGACGAATAGCCGGTGCCGAAGTCGTCGAGGGAGAAGGTGATTCCATACTGCTGCAGCCGGCGGATGTTGACAATGGTGGCCTCCAGGTTTTCCATGGCCGTGCTTTCGGTAATCTCCAGCTCCAACAGCTCCGGCCGCATGCCCGTCTCCCCCAGGATGGCAAGCACGTCCTCAACCAGGTGGGGGTTGTTGAACTGCCGGGCCGAGATGTTGACCGCCACCGTGAGGTTGGTCAGCCCCGCCGCTTCCCACGCCACCGATTGGCGGCAGGCGCTGCGCAAAACGAGCTCGCCCAGGGGCAAGATGAGGCCGCTCTCCTCGGCCAGGGCGATGAACTCGCCCGGCGGCAGCAGGCCGCGGCTTGGGTGCTGCCAGCGTACCAGTGCCTCCACCCCCACCACTTCGCCGCCGTTCAGGTCAAACTGGGGTTGGTAATGCAGGACGAACTCCTCCCGCGCCAGGCTCTGACGCATCTGGGCCAGCAGGTCAATCTTGCGCACCAGAAGCTCGTTCATGTTCTGCTCAAAGAACAGGTAACAGTCCCGTCCCCGGTCCTTGCACTGGTACAGCGCGTGGTCCGCGTTCATCAGCAGGATGTCGGCGTCGACCCCATCCTGAGGGAAGAGCGTGATGCCCACGCTGCAGGTGATGCTGTACACATCGCCATTGATGAGCCAGGGCCGGCGCACCAGTGACGTGATCTGTTCGGCCAAGCGGGCGGCGTCGGTGGCTGAACTCTCGCGCTGCAGCAGCACAAATTCGTCACCGCCAAAACGAGACACCAGGTCACAGGACAGCTCGCTTGCCATGGCCTCCGCCAGCTGCACCAGCAGCCGGTCACCCACCATGTGGCCCCGGGTGTCATTGATGCTCTTGAAGTTGTCCAGATCCATATAAAGCAACGCGCCACCGGCGCTGGTGTGGTCGCGCAGCGTCTCCCGTAATTGCTCCATCAGGCGGGTACGGTTGCTAAGGCCCGTCAACGTATCGTAGTAAGCCAGGCGGTCGATGGACTGCTCGGCCAGCACACGCTCGGTAATGTCGGTGCAAAAGCCCGACACGCGCACGGGATGCCCCTCGGCCCCGGCGATGTAATTGCCCCGGCAGACGATCCAGTGCATCTCGCCATTGGGGTGACGGGCATGGAAGAGTTGCTCGCCGCCCTCCTGCTGGCCCAGCCGCAACCGCTGCAGGAAGAGCTGCAGCGCCGGCCGGTCCTCCTCCAGCACCGCGGCCAACCACAGTGGCAGCGTCACAGTCCGTCCCTCGGGCAGGCCCAGCATCTGCACCCCGCGGGGCGACAGGAAGAACTCCCCGGTCGTGAGATCCCAGTCCCACAGCGCTTCGTTGGAGCCTTCCACCGCATAGCGCAGCCGCTCCTCCGAAAGGCGCAGGGCCTCACGGCTGTGGGCCATCTCCTGGTAGTTGGCCGACAGGCGGGCACTGGCGCTCGTCACGGAGTCAAAGAGGGCATTGATGTACCCTGCCAACTCCCCCACCTCGTCGTTGCCCTGCACCTCAATGCGTGCGGTCACGTCGCCGGTGGCATAGGCATGGACGCCATCTGCGATAGCGGTGATGGATCGGGTAACCTTCCTTGTTACGAGCAGGGTGAAGACCGCCACCCCCAACAGCACCAGAAGGGACCGCCACAGGCTCATGTGGGTCGAGTGGGTCACCTTTTCGTTGGCAATGGCCGTGGTATAAACAAGCTGGATGGTGCCGATGGCCTCCCCCTCATGGGTGACCGTGCGGGTGTAGGCCGGCAGCAGGTGCTTCTGCGTATACGGGTCGCCCTGCTTCATGTGGGCAAATACCACGGCCCCGGTGTCATCCAGCATGGTGACACGGGCGACGGCCTCATACTGCAGGAGACTGAGCCCCAAATTTTCCAGGCTCGTTTCGTTGTAGCTCCAGAAGGCTTCCTGGGAAGAGGCTTCGGCTATGCTCAACAACTCCTCCGCCTCGGCGTCGATGTCGCTCAGCATGCGCATGTGTGTGTCCACCACCGTCACGGCGGCCAGCACAAGCTGGATGACCGCCATGACCAGAATGGCCGGCAGCACGATCTTGGTGGTGAGTTTGCGCCGCCGTTTCATCATGGTTCGTGCGTCTTCACGGGCTGGGCACGATCTGCCACAATGCCGTATTCGTCGAGAATCTCACTGATGCGGCCGCTGCGCCGCAATTTCCCCAGCGATTGATTGAACTGTGCCAGCATCTCCTGGGCGTCGGGGTAAGCCCTGGATGCCATCAGGTAATAATTGCGGTCAAATTTCAGTGCTGTCAGCGCGTCATACTCATCGTAGTGCATGGGGAAGAGGCGGGCCAGGGTGCTGTGCCCCACGAGCGCGTCCTCAATGACAAAATCCACCCGGCCGGATTGCAGCATCTTGAACATGGCATCCCGGCCGTTGGCCCATTCCACCGTCAGGCCCAGGCTCTCCAAGTCCTCCTTGGAGCCATACCAATAGCCGCCGCTGCCAGCAACGACGAGCCCCTTGAGGTCGCTCAGGTCGTCAGCCTCCTGGATGGCGTCGGTGATTTTGGCGTTGTCGGTACGGTAGAACAGACGGAAGTCCGTCCGCATGATGGGATCGGACCGCAAGTAGGCATCGGAGTTGTCAGGTACGAAGCTGTAAGGGAACATGGCGTACACCTGGCCATCCGCCACCATCTGCTGGCAACGGGGCCAGGGGAAAAACTCCACATCCACCGACATATCGGCACCGCGGAAGACCTCCTCCACAATTTGGGAGAAAAAGCCTTGGTTGTTTGGGTTTTGGGTGGTGTAGGGGGCATACTCGCCCGTGACCAGCAGGACATGGTTCGGATCCTGCGCGGCCAACTGGGACGTCTGAGGGATGGTGGTATCCACATAGGAAGCGGTCGACGGCCAGGAACAGCCGGCGATGGGCAGAACACACAGGATAAGCAGCGCCACCACAATGGTATGGCCATTGGCTGCGCATTTCAGCATACAAAGTCTCCTTCGCCTCGTTGGCTTATGGGGAGGGTGGATCACGCTGAAGCTCCGCCTCTCGGGGCAGATATCCGATGGTTTTTCTACTCCCATGATACTGTATAATTCCTCAAAGCACAACAAAAAAGATGCATTTTTGGATATATACAACAAATGCCGCACGTCCTGTGCCGGTAATATGCAAAACAGGAAGCGCCCGACAGACGCGCCTTCTTCGTCATTGCTCCCGAGGCGCGGGCAGTCTTCGCAGCGGCAAACTGGCGCCCCCAGTGCGGCATCCCAAAACCCCGCACATACCAGGCAAACAAGCCCGCTCTCCCGCAGCCGAACCAACCAGCACGAGTGCCGCCTCCAGCGGAGCCGGCCGGTTCATCCAGCCCGAGCTGCGTGGGCGAGCAGCGTGCGAAGCACGCCACCAGCCAAGGGACGAACCAAAATGGCCGATGCGCTTACCCTTCCCGCCCGCTGGCGGCGTTTCTTCCAAAA
>JAEYRA010000154.1 GCA_023409755.1 Bacillota bacterium | reverse complement strand
GCTTCGTAGAGGTGGGCGTCGGCCATCTCGATCATCTCCTTCAGGCTGTCGCATCCCTGGCCCTGCAGGTACCAGCCGGTGCTGACCTTGACCTCGTAAGGCTTGCTTGTATGCTCGTTGTGCAGTGCCAGCCACGACTGGATGGAGAATATGCGGGATCGCAGGGCCGCCTCACTCTCAATGGTGCCGAAGATCAAAAACTCGTCGCCACCCATGCGGGCGATGATGTCGTTGGGCTGGGCACACTGCTTGAGGGCGCTGGCCAGGGTGCAGATGATGTCGTCACCCGCGCTGTGCCCAAAGGTATCGTTGATTCCCTTCAAGTTGTCGAGGTCAAAATACAGCACATACAGCAGGTGGCCGGCCGCGCGGTTGGCCATGATCGTGGGAGCGTAGTGCTCCAACCCACGGCGGTTGAGGACGTTAGTCAATGGGTCCAGCTTGTTCATCTCATCCATCGCGCTGGCGTAGCGCTGCAGGAGCGTACGAATGCGCTGCCCTTCCAGCAGCAGGCGAATCTCCTGACACCAGGTGCCAAGCAGATAGGGGCTGGCATCGGCCAGATCCACGGCCAGATAACCATAGGAACACTCATTGTAATACAGCGGACAGAACACCAGCGAATGGAGTTCGTGCGCCAGAGCCGCGGGAAGCAGGTCAACAGCGTTGAACGTCGTCTCCTCATACACCGTGCCATGGCTGTACCCCAGCACCAGGCTCACCGGGGTCCGGCATGGGTCAGGCACAGCGTCCACGGCATCGCTCGCTCGCAGGCACAGGAAGAACCGCCGCAAGCCCAATTTGCGTACCAAGGACAGAAGTTTGTCTCGCCGACTCTGGAAAGACAGTTCTTCCGCTGCCAGCTCAAACATCCCGGCCGACACGATGGATTGGGTGTTCCCCGTCTCCCACTGCAGCAACAGATGCCCGGCGATGGGATCACGCCGTCCATCGTCCTGCCGGGGGCAGCCGCAGGAAGTTCGCAGAGCCACCCTGCTCTGCAGCGGTTCGGTGCAGGCATCCACCTCACCCATGCGCAAGCGGTGCAGAAGACGTATGGCCTCAGAACCTTCCCAGGCGATGGGCGTGGCCACTGAGGTGAGGCCCAGCGCCTCGCACAGGGGGATGTTGGCGCAGTCGTAGCCAGTCAGCGCCACGTCCCCCGGCACCGAAAGACCATGGCGCAACAGTTCGGCGTAAGCCGAGGCCGCCATGTCATCGTTGGCAGCCACAATGGCCTGGGGCAACGGCAACCCGCTGGCCAGGAAGTAGCGCACGGCCATCGCACCCTGCTCGCGGTCAAAACCGCCCACATAGACGCGCTCGGCCTCGTATGGGATGCCAAATTCCTCCAGCACGCGGCGGTATGCCCCCAGCCGCAGGAGCCCATCCCTGTTATCCTGCGGGCCGGCAATGTGGTTGATGCGGGTATACCCATGGTCACGCACCAAATGGCGCACGATCTCTTCGGCGCTGTCATTGCCCACGGAACGAATGATCGCGGCATCTCCAATGGGTCGATCCAGTGCCACGATGGGTACGCCGGCAAACGGCAGCGTCATACGCTCCAAATGTGCAGAATCATCAACAAAGGGGAAGCTGTTGGGTACCACCAGAAGCCCGTCAAACTGCTGGGCATCGGGCAAACTGAAGATCTGCTCTGCCTGCAAATGATCCTGGGCTTCCTCCATCCGATGATTGAGCTCGGTGTTAAAAAAAAGCAAAGGATACCCCAGCCGCCGTGCCTCTTCATCGGCACTGCGACAGAAGGCAAGTTGATAATCGTTGCCCAACTGATTGACAAAAACGGCGATGCGTCCAGCGGGTACGCCCGTCGAACGGTCGGCAGGCTGGAAATGCTCCATCGCGCCCAACCTTTACTATAAGACTTTTCATTCGGGTTACGGGACAGTACACACTTATTATAATATGTCGAAATGGAAATACAAGTATGCGGAGAGATAATATGGATAATTTGCACTAATTATCACATCATGGCATTGTCATTTTTGACATGTTTCGACATGCGACGACTTTCTTCGTCCATCCAGTCGTTCCCCCTTCAGTCGCCGCCGACGCCAGCCAGCCTCGCTTTCCAGCGGGAGAGCCGCCGCCGAGGCCGGCGCAACGCCGCCCCACCCACCCGGGGCAGGCGCACCCGGGCGGCCACCACGGTCATGTCGTCGTGCCTGCCGAAGCGTGCGGCCGCCTCGTCCAGCAGGCGTTCCGCCACCTGGCTGGGTTCCAGCTCCTGCCAGTTGGGCAGCATCTCCTCCAGCCACTCGGTGTCCTCGTTGTTGGTCACGCCATCGCTGAGCAGCACCAACAGGTCACCGTCTTCCAGCACCCGTCGGGTGGCACCGGGGGCCACCTCATCCAGAATACCCAGCGGCAGCGTGGGCGAGGAGACTGCCAGCACCTGCCCCCGCCGCAGCAGGAACGACGGTGGCGCGCCGATCTTGATGAAGTTGGCCGCACCCTCGATGAGGTCAATGAGGCACAGATCCACGGTGGAGAATGTCTCCCCCGCCGAACGCAGCAGCATCACCTGGTTGATGGTGTCGTAGATGACGTCATCACGGAAGCCAGCCTGGTAAAACCGCTGCAGCAACGACAAAGTGGCCTGGCTCTGCATGGCGGCCTTGGGCCCGGTGCCCATGCCGTCGGAGATGGCAAGGAAGTAGCTGGTGTTATCGAGCGAGTCCCAGACGCAGGCGTCGCCGCAGACCACACCCTCCCGCGGGCGCTGGGCTCCAGCGCAAGTGATACGCATGGCCTGGGTCTGGCGGAATTCCAGGTGGCAGGGCGAGGCAGACTGTCCGCCGCAGCCGGCATTGACGCGCCGCAGCGGGGTACCCAGCGCCTGGCTGAGCACCTGCTCATACCCATGGCAGAGCCGCCGCCCGCCGCAGCCGGCCACGCTCAGGTGTACCACCAAGCCATGGGCGCGATCCTGCCGCACACTCAGGGCCAGGGGTTTGACGCCGTGCTGACGCAAGGCCTCCCGCGCCAGCTGCTCGCTGTCCTCGTGGGAGCGGATCTGCAAATTGAGTTGGGCCGCCAACTCCTCCATCACCGCGGCAATGCCTTTGAGCTGCCGGCCGGCTAATGTACGGCTGTCATCAATGCGCTTCCGGTAGTTGCTCTTCACCCGGTAGAGCCCCCAAGCCGCACGAAGCGCGTCCACCACGTCGGGGAACTTGCGGCAGAGGGTGCGAAACTCCTCAGGGAAGTCACTCTCCAGCAGTACACGGCGGCTGCCCGGTGCGGCCAGCGCCTTCAAGAAATGCCCATAGGTCGTGTAGAATTCATGCTGCCAGCACTGCTCCCGGCGCGAACAACTGGGACACACCTCGTTGGCCACCGATTCCAGCAGCGGGGCCACGTCCTCCCACGGCTCGGCGGCGGCGTTGGCGCCATCGCCAAAGACCGCGGCCAGTTCTTCCAGACAGCGGGAGAAATCCGTGATGCGGCCCACCACCAGTTCCCGCAGGGGGGCCAGCCGTTGTTCGTCATCGCCGCGTTCCATTGCCTGACGGGGCTTCAGCCGCTCCTCAAGCCGCCCCCAAACCGACTGGGGTACGGCCACAAAGGCCACCGCCGCCACCAATGTCTCCTTCCACGGCAGGGAGAGGGACGTCATCGCGCTGGTCCAGGCGCTCATGAGCACCACACCCAGCCAGAACCCGCCTGCCATGCCGAACCGGCCCAACGGCCGAAACACACCACCCAACAACCCGCAGACACCCAGCACCCCGGCCAGTGTGGGTTCACCGCCAGCCAGATTGAGCAGCAGCCCCACCGCCAGCCCCCCGGCAGCCCCCACCGCCGCCCCGCCGGCCACCGCCGTGGCCAGCGTCACCAGCACCGCCAGCAGGAACCGCGGGGAGAATGCCGTCCAAGCCGGCAGCCCCGCCAACAGCACCCCGGCGCAGACCGCCAGTGACACGAGGGTTCCAGCGTCCTCCACCCGCCGGCCATGGGCCAGCGCACCGGCGGCGCTGTGCAGGGCATAGAGCGCACAGATGGCCAGGCCCGTCTCTGCGGCGAAACGCATCACATCATAGAGCAGCAGCGATTGCAGCGGCAGGCAAACAAGCCTGGCCAGCGCCAGCAGCCCCATGCCCCAGCCCAATGTCAGCGTACGGCCCGTGCGCGTGAACACCAGCGTGGCGAAGTACACCAGCAGCGGCGGCACCAGCGCCACGGCGTTGATGCCGTCAAATCCCACCGTCAGCAGCCCCGCACACACGCCAATCAAGGCAGCCAGCGCCGGTTGGCCGGCCATGGCACAGGCCATGACCAACGGCGCGCCGAAGGGCCGAAGCCCATCGAGCAGCGTGGCGCGGCCCGCCAGCAGCCCCAGCCCCCCGGCAATGAGCCAGGAAACTTCGGGCCGCAGCGAGGCCAGCGACAGCTGGGCACGGTCGGCAATGCGACGAAGATGGAGGGTCATGGCGCACCCCCTGCATACGGTTGGATACGTATCTACGTTAACAGGCGGCAGGGAGCAATCTCGTCGAATGGCGGTGAGAGGAACGTGGTGTCCTTTGTCAGCGGGTGCAAAAAGTGGGGCAAACGGCGGCGGAATGGCGCGATTTGGCCGGAACGCGCCCGGATTCCAACCGACAAACCGCCCCCATGGCCGGGGCCAAAGGGGCGGTGATGCCTGACCGGAAGGCCGTCATTACGAGCGGAGCAGCTCCTGCTGGATGCGTGTGGCATCCACCTTGTCCACGGGTACGCCCTCTGCCACGGCCAGTGCCGCGGCGATGCCCGCCGCCTCCCCCAAGGCCAGGCAGATGGGCATGACCCGATAATTGGAATGGGCCAGATGAGTACCGGAGATGTTGCGCCCGGCCAGCAGCAGCCCGCCCACGCCCACCGGCACCAGGCAACGGTACGGAATGGTGTATCCCTTGCTTTGGGGGAAGTGCTTCTGCGCCCCGGTTTCATCCAGACCCGCACCCGTCAGGTTGTGCACGTCAAAATTAAAACGAGCGTCCCGCACCACCCAGTCATCAAAGCGTCGGGCATCCAGAATGTCCTGCTCGTTCAGGGTGTAGAGACCCTGGAAATGCCGCGTCTCCCGAATGCCGACCAGGGCCGCCGAGGACAGGGCAAAGCATTGCTCATAGCCCGGCGCATACTCCCGCAGGAAGGCCACAATGTGCTCCATCTGCCGGCGGCAGAGCACGGTGGCCTGCGTCAGGTCCTCGGCCCGGGTGCCATCCACATCGATGCAGTTGGTCATGTTGCAGGTGACGACCCCCGGGTGGGTGGTGCGGTAGAGCAGCACATGCCCTGCTGGGAAGGGCAAATGGGCCCGCGCCAGTGCCTGCAGCTCGCCGCGGGGGGTATCCACCGTGGTTTCGAAGGAGCCGGGGAACACAGCACGGCTTTCGTCCACCCCACCCACCTTGAACATGATGGTGGCCGGCTGCATTTTGCCGTCCCCCTCCCGCCCCAGGGTGAAAGGCACTCCGGCGCGAGCAGCCACATCGCCGTCACCGGTGGCGTCCACCACCACCCGCGCGCGGATGACCTGCCGCCCGGACTTGCTCTCCACAATGAGGCCGGTGATGTCCGCACCCTGCCGCACGACACCGCTGACGAAGGTGTAGAGACGCACCCGCACGCCGGCTTCCTCCATCAGGTCGAGGTAGAGCGTCTTGAGGTGTTCCGGGTCGATGGTGGGGGTGATGACGTCCTTCCATGCGCCTTCGTTGCGGCCGGCACTGCGGCGCAGCACCTCCTCATAGAGCGCGCTGGTCACCCCGCCGGTCCAGTGGCTCATGAGCCCCGAGGTGGAAATGCCCCCCAGATCGCCCAACTGCTCCACCAGCAGGGTGGACGCCCCTCGCCGCGCCGCACTGAGAGCCGCCGCCACCCCCGCCGGGCCTCCGCCCGCCACCAGCACGTCCACATCTGCACAAATTTCAAGGTCTCTCGCCGGTTCCCGGTATGTTTCCATCTGTCCGTCCCTCCCAGAATTCCTTCAGACTCAAACTGACAAACCCCGCCATTGCTCCCTTGCAATGCCCTGCAAACACGATATGATAGCGGCAAAGCATCCTCACACTGGGATGGTACGGCGGAGTCCGGTTGTCAACCATTGTACGCCACTGACTGGCGTGACACCTTGAGGACCAAGCACAAAAACTACAAAAACATGCAAAGAGGGAGTGTGCCATGCCGCAGCGGATTGCCCGCCACATCGTGGCCTACCTGGAGCAGCTGGAGCGGACGCGGGGGCTGCACATCACCCTGCACCCGATGGGAGGGGCGTTGCAGCCCTATCTGCCCATCCTCAACCCCTACAACATCCACCACAACCCCTACTGCCTGCTGGTGAAGACCAGCGCCGCAGCGTGGAACCGGTGTGTGGCACGACAGGGGCGGGTATGCACGGCCTGCCGGGACGAGGCGGTGTTTGGCATGTGCTATGCCGGAGTGGAGGAATTTGTG
>JAEYRA010000153.1 GCA_023409755.1 Bacillota bacterium | reverse complement strand
TCAACACCATCCCCTGGGCCGTCATCGGCGGCATCTCCTTCCTGCTCTACGGCATGATCGCCGCCTCCGGTATCCGCGTGATGGTGGATTCCAAGGTTGACTTCGCCAAGAGCCGCAACCTGGTGCTAACCGCCGTGGTGTTCATCACCGGCCTGTCGGGCGTCTCCATCAACGTCGGTGGGTTCAGCCTGAAGGGCATGGTGCTGGCCGCCATCGTGGCGATGGTACTGAGCCTGCTGTTCTTCGTGCTGGAGAAGCTGCACCTGACCAATGACGTCGACGAAGGCACGGAAGAGGCTGTCGCTGCCATGGATGCGGCGGAAGAAAAATAATGCTTCGCACGTTCGCGTCTGCCGCTGACGCGACAGCCGCGAGTTGAGGGAGCTCGTCAAAAGTAATTCTGGCCGCCCGGCGCACATGTCGCCGGGCGGCTTTCATTTGCCTGGGTCGTGGCCGGGGTTTGCGAGGGAGACGCCGCTCACGCGGAAAGGAGGATCGAGCCTTACACCCGGCGAGTGATGCCGCGGGCGGATGAACCGCCTCGTGGCTGCTGTATTCGTGGGGTGTGCGGAGTTTTGGGCGGCGCGGGAGGGAGACGCGCTGACGCGGGAGGAGGGATGGCACGGGCAGGCTGGCTCCTGCCCCTACGGCTGCAAGTGGCTGGCCATAACCGATGCGGGCTGCAACAGGTTCCAAAGAGATGAAAGCCCCTTGCTAAGCACATTCCCCGTCTGCGCCCCCTTCTGCCGCCCATGGGCAAGCGGGCCGGAACGTTGGTTCCGACCCGCTTGCTGTAAGGGGGAGGGGTAGGGAAAACAGGAGTCCAGGTGTCGTTGTGTCAGGCAAGCGACCGCCCAAAGGCACGGCAACGCTCGGCGTCGTCCTCCTCGGGGGCGTTATGGACGATGAGGCTCTCGACTGCCAGCACCACGCCGGCGTCGGTCATGCGCTTGGTCCAGTCGCGCATCCACTGGCCGTCGCCCCAGTCGTAGGAACCAAAGAGCGCCACTTTGCGGCCGGCAAGTTGTGCCAGCACTGAATCAAGCCAGGGCTCAAACTCGCCTTCCTCCAGCACTTCGTCGCCCATGGCCGGGCAGCCCAGCGCCAGCACGTCTGCGGCCAGATCATCGGCCTTGGCACGGTCAACGGATTTGCAGTTCACCGCAACCCCAGCACCCTTGGCTCCCTCGGCAACGAGGTTGGCCATCGCTTCGGTGTTGCCGGTTCCGCTCCAGTAAACAATCGTGAGTGTCATGTTACGCACTCCTTTCTATGAGCTCCACCGCCATTGGCAGCGGCAGAGAACTTGACAGCAGCTGGACTGCCCGGCGTCGCAGCGCGTCCATGCGGCGGAAAAGCTCCCGTATCCATGGCTCCATCCAGTTAGCAAACGCTAACATTCTGCGTTCATGTTAGCCATGGCTAACTCTACCTCGCTCGGGCTTTCTTGTCAAGTGGGGCTGGCATGGGCCGATCTGTCCGTGTCCTTCTGCAGTTAGGAACTTCGGCAGATTCAACCACTTCTGCGAACCCTCCGCAGGGGGACATGCGGAGGGTTTTACCCAGTGGTTCTCCGGGTTATCCACAGCTATCCACAGCTCTGTGAACAAAGCAAATACCTGTTCGCCTATCGCATCCTGTGCAAAGAAGGGCGATCCTTTCGCTTCCCTCCACATTATTTGCGCGAATTGTGTGCGATTTTCTGCGGAATCGTATTGATTCCCACAGATCTATCCACAGATTGTGGACAAACTACGGCTCGTTCTTCACAGGGAACCTGTCGATAACCACACTTACTTTCCTCGTTGCCCACACCGCTCCCCCACCCCTTCCCCCACGCAATTGCGCGGGTCGCGCCGGGCGGCGACGGCATCACATAAGTGCGTTAATCATCACCAAAGAGGTTTGCATAAAGGACGTTCCGTTGGCACAGCAAAAAAGCAGCGGGCAGGTGCAGCAGCGCTGCTCAAAAAGGGTGGCGAAGGAAGCTATGGGATGCAAGAATCATTGGCAAGCCCTCGAAGCCAGCGACCAACGCAGATACCCCCTCGTTGACAGGCGCGCCAAGAAGCGGATCCATCGTTAGCTTAGGCGCTCCCCACTCGCGGCGATCGCGAAGCGGTCGACGCGAACGCCAAGCGCAAGTGAGTACACCTCCGTAGCCGCCCAGCGGTTCATCCGCGGGCGGCGCGAAACGACCTGCGCATGGCACCCAACCCTACCCGCCCACAGGCGCGTCTCCTCGTAGAACCCGGCACGACCCACACAGAGGAACGCCCCCTGACGACATGCGCGTCAGGGGGCAAATCCTTGGTTTGCACGAGCACTCCCCACTCGCGGCGATCGCGAAGCGGTCGCCGCGAACGCGAAGCGCAAATGAGCTAACCCCTTCAGCCGCCCCACCGCATTGCTCCGCAATGCTCGCCCTGCTCTCAACGATTCTGACGAATCGTCTGCCGCAGGACGGGGGTGAGACCCCAGCGGTTCATCCGCGGGCGGCACGAAACACACCGATGGGGCACGCAACCCTTCCCGCCCGAAGGCGACGTACTCCTCGTAATAGCCCGCACGACCGCCGCAGACGAAAGCCACCCGGCGACCTGTGCGCCGGATGGCTAACCAACATTCTGTACGAGCACCCCCCACTCGCGGCGACCGCGAAGCGGTCGACGCGAAAGCGAAGCGAACACGAAGCGCAAGTGAGTACACCTCCGTAGCCGCCCAGCGGTTCATCCGCGGGCGGCATAAAACGGTCTGTACATAGCACTCAACCCTCCCGCGTGAGCGACGTGCTCCTTCGTAAAACCCCACACGACCGCCGCAGACGAAAGCCACCCGGCGACCTGTGCGCCGGGTGGCTAACCAACATTCTGTACGAGCACTCCCTACTCGCGGCGACCGCGAAGCGGTCGACGCGAAAGCGAAGCGCTACTTGTTGACCATCTGATACCCCTGCTTCTCCATGAGCTTGAGCCACTCGCTGACGCGGGTGAGGAACTCCACGTTGTTGGAGGTACGGGCCATCATGTCGATGAGCAGCTCGGTGGCGTTGTCCTGCTTGCCGGAGAGGAGCTTGCGCACGGCCCAGATGCCCTCCATCTCCTTGGGGCTCAGCAGCTTTTCCTCCCGCCGGGTGCCGGAGCGGTAGAGATCCAGCGCCGGGAAGACGCGGCGCTCCTGCAGGCTGCGGTCGAGGTGAATCTCCATGTTGCCGGTGCCTTTGAATTCCTCGTAAATCATGTCGTCCATGCGGCTGCCGGTGTCCACCAGGGCCGTGGCGATGATGGTGAGCGAGCCCTGCTCCTCAATGTTGCGGGCCGCACCGAAGAACCGCTTGGGTTTGTAGAGGGCACCCGGGTCCAGGCCGCCCGACAGCGACCGCCCCGACGGCGGCACGGTGATGTTGTAAGCGCGGGAAAGACGGGTGATGGAATCGAGCAGGATGACGACGTCCTGCCCCAGTTCCACCAGGCGCTTGGCCCGCTCGATGAGCGACTCGGCCACGCGGCAGTGATTCTCAGGCCGCTCGTCAAAGGTAGAGTAGATGACCTCCGCCGCCGTGGACCGCTGGATGTCGGTGACTTCCTCGGGCCGCTCGTCGATGAGCAGGATGAAGAGCTTGACGTCGGGGCTGTTGGCGGTGATGGAGTTGGCGATCTTTTTTAAGAGCGTCGTCTTGCCGGCCTTGGGCGGCGACACGATGAGCCCGCGCTGCCCCTTGCCGATGGGCGACACCAGGTCAATGAGGCGGATGGCGAAATCCTCCGGCGCGTCCTTACGCTCCAGCGTCAGCCGCTCTTCGGGGAAGATGGGCGTAAGCGAATCGAAGTGCTTGCGCTGGCCGGCGGCCTCGGGCGCCTCGCCGTTGATGGACGTGATGTAGAGCATGGCGAGGTAGCGCTCGTTCTCCCGCTCGGGGCGGGTCTTGCCGCGCACATGGTCGCCCTGACGCAGGCTGAAACGGCGAATTTGTGCGATGGAGACGTAGACGTCCTTCTGCTCCACGCTCATCGCCCGCAGGAAGCCGTAGCCATCGGGCTGCAGGTCCAGAATGCCTTCGGCCTCGCCGCAGTTCTCGTTGTTCAATAGATCGGGGACGGCGGGGTTGGCCGTGCCCAGCTCGTTGTTGTAATAGCCTTCGGGCCGACTCTCCCGGTTGGGGCGGCGGTTGCGGTTGGCGTCCTCATTGGGCTGGAAGCCATTGCCACCCTGTCCGCTGTTGTTGATCTGGGTGCCATTATTGTTGGCGAACCCGTTGCCATTGCCGTTGGGCTGGAAGGCATTGCCATTGGCCGGCGCCGCGCCGCGGATGGGGCCCTGCTGGCCGTTGCCGTTGGCGGGGCCGTAGCCGTTGCGGTTGTTGGGGCGGCCGGGGGCCTGCTGGCCATTGCTCGATGGGGCAAAGGG
>JAEYRA010000095.1 GCA_023409755.1 Bacillota bacterium | reverse complement strand
CTGATGAAGCCGAAGTGCCCACACTGGTGGAAGAGCCTATCGAGCTGGCGTTGGAACCCGAGCAGGCCAACGAAGCTGAAGTGCCTGCGCTGGTGGAAGTGCCCGTTTCCGTCGAAGAACCCGCTATCGAGCTGACGCTGGAACCCAAGCCGGCCGACGAAACCGAAGCGTCCGTGCTGGTGGATGAGCCCATTGCTGCTGAAGAACCCACCGTCGAGCTGCCCGTAGTGCCGGAACAGGCTGAAGAAGCCGAAGTGCCCGCGCTGGTGCAGGAGCCTAACGCCGACGAGGAACCTGCTGGGTTGGAGATGCAGCCCCAGCAGGTTGAAGAAACCGAGGCGCCCGCGCTGGTTCAGGTGCCTGACGCCGACGAGGAACCTTCTGGGTTGGAGATGCAACCCGAGCAGGCTGAAGAAGCCGAAGCGTCCGCGCTGGTGGATGAGCCCATTGCTGCTGAAGAGCCCACCGTCGAGCTGTCCGTAGAGCCGGAACAGGCTGAAGAAGCCGAAGTAACCGCGCTGGTGGAAGAGCCCGTTTCTAACGAAGAACCCGCTGCCGGGTTGGAGATGCAGCCCGAGCAGGCTGAAGAAGCTGAAGCGCCCGCGCTGATGGGAGAACCCATTATTGCTGAAGAACCCGCTGTCGAGCTGACATTGGAGCCCGAGCAGGCCGACGAAGTTGAAGAACCCATGATCGATGACGAACGCCTGACTGCCGACAGGCCGACCGGACCGGAAGCGGAGGATGCCATGGCAAACGCCAACGAACCGTCCCTGTCTGAGGAAGCAAAGCAACAGTCCGCCGAGGCGCGCCGCGATTGGCTGCGGGGCATGGCCGACGACTGGAAGCGGAAACTGGAGGCGAAGAGCCGCCGCCAGGATGTGGGCCAGGAGACGGACACCGCACCGTTGGAGACGGCCTCCGCTGCCTGGGAGCCGGTGCCCCTGGAGGATTTTGCGGCGGCGGAGCCCGCTATCACCGACCAGCCTGCCCCCGAGGAGGCCGACGAGCGCCGGCGGGAGCAGATCCGCCGGGCGGAGGAAGAACTGCAGGCCGCCCAGCGGCGGATGGAAGCCGAAGAGCGGGCCGAACGGGAAGCTCGTGCCGAAGAGGAGCGCCAGCGCGCCGCCCGCGAGGAAGCCGAGCGCCTGGAGCGTGAGCGGCAGCGGGCCGAGCGGGTGGCACAGGAGATGGCCGAGCGGGAGCGGGAGGAGCAGCGCATCCGCGAAGAAGCCGCCCGCGCCGAGCAGCGGAGGCTGGAGGAGATCCGCCGGGCCGAGCAGGCCCGCCAGGAGGAGCAGCGCCGCCAGCGCCAGCAGGAGCTGGAGCGGCTGAAGGACGAGCAGCGCTTCCGCGAGGAAACCGAGCGCCTGCGCCGCCAGCGGCTGGAGGAATTGAAGCTCCAGCGCGAGGAGGAGGAGCGGGCCGAGCGGGAACGCCAGGAGCGGGAGGAAGCCGCCCGGCTGGCCGAGCAGGCCGCCCAGCAGCAGGCCCGGGAGGCCGCCCGCCAGCGGGAGGACGCCCGCGAATGCCTGGATGTGGCCCGCGGGCTCGTGGCCGCCGGGCAGCACATGCAGGCCCTGCCGTGGCTCAAGAAGGCCGCTTCCCTGCCGGTGGAGCCCGCCTTCCTGCTGGAGGTCGAGCTAACCACCGTGGAAGCGCTGGCCGACCTCAACCTCAAGGCCGAGGCCTTCCGGCACCTGGGTGCCATCAAGGGCCGGTTGCCCATCGATGAGACTGCCAAAAAGCGGCTGGAGGCATTGACCTTGCGGCTGCTGCAATAAGCGACGAACAACCAAGGAGGATTGACTCATGAGAAAATGCAGCGAAATCAAGACCCTGCCTCTCCTGTCCATTGAGGAGGGCAAGAAGCTGGAAAAGCCCTGCCGTCTGGCCGTCAACCCCCAGACCCGCCGGGTCGACTTCTTCACCGTGTCCGGTACCCCGTGGTACCAGGCTCCCGTGGTGCTGCCCTTCGCCAAGGTGCGCTCCATCGGCCGGGATCTCATCGCCATCGCCAACAGCCGTGACATTGTGGCCGCCGACGGCGTTGCCGCGTCCCTCGCTCCCCTGGTGGACATCAAGGGCCTGCCGGTGCTGGACGCCGTGGGCCAGGTCGTCAGCCCCGTGGCGGATTTCGCCATTGAGGAGAGCACCGGCGCACTCGTCAAGCTCATTCTGGCCGACGGGGCCGAGGTGGACGCCGCCGATATCGTGACGATCAGCGCCGCTGCCGTCATCGTGGGCAGCGCACCCAAGGCCGCCGCTCCCGCCGTTGACCCGCAGAGCGAGTTCCTGCTGGGCAAGTCCGTGGCCGCCGACGTACTGGCCGAGGACGGCACCGTTGTGGTCGCCGCCGGCACCACCATCACCGCCGAGGTCATCGACGCGGCCAAGCTGGCCAACGCGCTCTTTGACCTGGTCACCAGCGCTCAGTAAGCCGGATGGCAGCGATGGGCAAGACGCACAGAAAGTTATCTAACCGTGGGGCGGAGTTGTTCTCCGTGCTCTTTCTGCTGCTGCTTGTCGCCCTGTGCGGCACGGTGCTCTTTGGCGCGGGTCTGGTGGACATGCAAAACACGACCTACGCCCCCAATGTAACCATCAACGAGATTGACGTGGGCGGCCGGACGCTCTCCGAAGTGCGGGAACTGTTCCGCGACAAGGAGAACTTCGGGGCCAAGACCCTGACGGTGGTCATCGACGAGGACAGCTGGTCCATTGATCTCACAGCCATTGACGCCGGGTACAACGTCATCGCCACCGAGGACGCCGCCTTTGCCCTGGGGCACACCGGCGGCGTACTGCAGCGGTTGGGGGACGTGCTGGCCCTGCGGGCAGAGCCCCGTCACTTCTCCTTTGAGATTGACTTCAACGAGGACAAGCTGCGCGACCAGGTGGACGCCATCTATGCCCAGGTCAGCGTGCAGGCGCAGGACGCCGAAATCGAGTTCCGGCCCGATTCCAAGGACATCTTCGCCATCACCAACGAAATCAACGGCAAGACCATCGACAAGGATGCCCTGCTCCAGACGCTGGAAGAGAAGATTCGCAGCGCCAAGCTGGACACGGTGCAGCTTTCCAGCACGCCGCTGCCCGCGGGCATCACGGGCCAAACGCTGGAGGAATCCACCGAGCTGGTGGCGACGTACACCACGTCGCTTACCGACGACGAGGATCGCAACCACAACATTGTGCTGGCCAGCGAGTCCGTCAACGGCACTGTGGTGCAGCCCGGCGACACCTTCTCCTTCAACGACACCACCGGCGAGCGCAGCAGCGCCAACGGCTATGTGGAGGCCCCGACCATCGCCAACTCCCAGTTGGTGGATGCGCCGGGCGGCGGGGTTTGCCAGGTGTCCTCCACGCTCTACAACGCGGCGCTGTTGGCCGGCATGACGGTGATGGAGCGTCACCACCACACCTGGCCCATGTCCTATGTGCCGGCGGGGCTGGACGCCACCGTCGACTTTGGCCGCAAGGATCTGCGGCTGAAAAACGACACCGACATGCCCGTCTATGTGGTCGTCAAAGTGAACGCGAAGAAGGGCACGGTCACCGCATCCCTCTATGGCAGGCCGCCCGCCGCCACCATTGAGGTGACTGCCGAGGAGGTCGAGCGGCTGGAGCCCGACGACACCATCGTGGTGGAGAACCGCCACCGTTCCGTCAGCTACCGCAAGGTGCTCATCCGCGAGCGTGATGGCGTGCGCACCAAGACGTACCGTACCTTCACCGCAAACGGCGAAGAAGCGCGGCGCGAACTGGTGTCGGAAGACTATTACCCGCCGGTTCAGGGCAAGATTGAAGTAGGAACCATCAAGACCGGTTCGGACGGCAACAAATGACCGGGTGAAAAACGTCCCGGCGGGACGCTTTACATCCGGCACCATCTGCTATATAATGGCACTGGAAAATGATTCAAGCGATTTCAATATGAATAGGAGGACTTTCACATGGCAGTCAAGGTAGGCATTAACGGGTTTGGGCGCATCGGCCGTCTGGTTTTCCGCGCGGCGATGGGCAACAAGGACGTCGAGGTCGTGGGCATCAACGATCCTTTCATGACCCTCGATTACATGGCCTATATGCTCCGCTATGATACGATTCATGGCCAGTACAAGGGCACCATCGAAGTCGTGGGCGACAAGCTGGTCGTCGACGGCAAGGCGGTGGCTTTCTACGCCGTGAAGGACCCGGCGGAAATCCCGTGGAAGGACTGCGGCGCGGAGTACATCGTCGAGTCCACCGGCGTCTTCACCGCCCAGGACAAGGCGGAGCTGCACCTGAAGGGCGGCGCGAAGAAGGTTGTCATCTCCGCCCCGGCCAAGGACAAGGAGACCCCCACCTTCGTCATGGGTGTCAACCACAAGGACTACACCTCCGACATGAAGGTTGTCTCCAACGCCAGCTGCACCACCAACTGCCTGGCCCCGCTCTCCAAGGTCATCAACGATGCCTTTGGTATTGAAGAAGGCCTGATGACGACCGTCCACTCCACCACCGCGACCCAAAAGACCGTGGACGGTCCCTCGGCCAAGGACTGGCGCGGCGGCCGTGCGGCCTCCGGCAACATCATCCCCAGCTCCACCGGCGCCGCCAAGGCCGTGACGCTGGTCATCCCGAGCCTCAAGGGCAAGCTCACCGGCATGTCCTTCCGCGTTCCCACGCTGGATGTGTCGGTTGTCGACCTGACGGTTCGTCTGTCCAAGCCCACCACCTATGAAGAGATCTGCGCCACCGTCAAGGCCGCCAGCGAAGGCGAGCTGAAGGGCATCCTGGGCTACACCGATGAGGATGTCGTGTCGTCTGACTTCATCAGCGACCCCCGCACCTCCATCTTTGACGCCAAGGCTGGCATCATGCTCAACGACCGTTTCGTCAAGCTCGTGAGCTGGTACGACAACGAGTGGGGCTATTCCAACAAGGTCGTCGACCTCATCGCCTACATGGCGAGCGTGGACGCCAAGGCGTAATAGTTCAGCACCAGAATAGAGAAGCCCGTCGGTGGATATGCCACCGGCGGGCTTTTTTATCTGCCCCTGAGTTGGGGCAACCCGGTGATGCTGGAGCGTGAGAGCTTCGCTCCTTCGACATGGTTCCGCCGTGATAAAACATTACCCGCCGGTATTCCGGCGGGCGTGTGAGATTCTCATGGGAGCGGTGGTTATTCGTGCGATTCCCTCTCTGCTTTGCGTGTCCAATCCTCCCGGGTCAGTTCATACGCAAGCCCGGTGAACTCGATGGGCTTGCCTTGTTCGTCCTCGCGCAAGGACGAAACGCCTTGCCCGGTGACGCAGAAGCCCAGGCGGGCAAGCAACCGGCGGGAAGGATGGTTGTCGGCGGCGGTGCCGCTGTGGAAGCATACCGCGCCGTGTGTGAAGGCGTCGTCCAGGATGGCGCGGCAGGCTTCAGCGGCGTAGCCCTGCCCGCGAAAGCGCTCGTCAAAGAGGTATCCAATGTTGTAGGTGTTCGGGGGTTCTTCGCGGTTGCGGCACACAAGCCCCAGGAGTTGTCCGTCGGCTCGGCGGCAGACGGCCCGCCAACCCTCTTCGCCCGCAAACCAACCGCAGGCGGCACGCACTCCGTCCTCGTCGGTGGGCCAGGGGTGGTCATAGGCAGCCATGGGGGAGCCCATGTATTGGGTCGCCATGGTTTGCACTGCCGGCCAGTCATCGGGCCGTACGGTACGCAGCAACAGGCGGGGCGTTTCCAGCGTGTCCATCGGGGTTCCTCCCGTCACCCCTCGTCGTCCACGGCCTGGGCCGTCAGGTTCCACACGCGGTAATATTTGGTGTACTGCCGTGCCTCCAGTACAATTTCTTTGCCCTCCCCAGCGAAGATGTACTTGCCTTCGCTCTGGTCCTGGAAGCTGACGTCGTACTCCTTTTCCACAAAGGAAAAGAGTCCGTCATAATCACCGGCCGGGGTGAGATAGGTCATGGGATCGTCCCGAATGATCGAGAAATCACGATCCTTTATTGAGACTTCCACCATGCCGCTCACGATGGGGATGGGATTGCCTTCCTGGAAGATGTACTCCCGGTTGACGACAAACAGTGTCAGCACCAGCAGCGCCGCAGCCCCCAGGATGAGCGGATACATGACCAGTCTGTTTTTTTTCTTTCGCACCCGGTATCCTCCATCCATCTCGTGCGGTTTCACGTTTTCTCTATACTACCATCCAACCGTCCGCTCTGTAAACTGCCGCGCGGGGTCGTCAGGTTTACGACAAGGGGGGGCTGTGCTATAATATCAACATGTGTTTGACAAATAAAACATCGAAACGAATTGCGGCGGCGCTGCTGGCGCTGCTGGTGTTGCTTTCTGTATCAGGCTGCGGCAGGAAGCGGGGCGGTTCCACGGCTGCGCCGACACCCACCGCGACCTACAGCGAGAAACAGACGGTGGAGACCACACTGGCGCTGGAGGGGATGGAGACGCCTGAAGAGGGGTCTGCGGCCGCACGCCTGCTGACTGCCATTGAGCAGCGCTTCGGCGTGAAGCTGGTGCCGACGGAGGTGCCCGCCGATGGCGACGCAGCGCTGACCGCTGCGGCTTCCGGTACCTTGCCTGACGTGTTCACAAACGGCGTCTTTGATGACCGCATGGCGTTCCAGGCCCTCATCAAGGGCGGGTACCTGCGGGACTTCCCCAAGGAGACCACCGACCAATACGCCAACCTGGGCAGCGTCGTACGCCGCTACCGCGCCACAGAGAGTGTGGATGGCAAACTGTGGTTCCTGCCCCGCACCTTCATGGTGGATGAGTTCAACAATGGCCAATCCAAGGCCATCTATTACCGGGTGGACTGGGCACTGGAGTCGGGGTTGCTGACTGCCGGGCAGGCGTCTGACTGGAAGAGCTTCTTCGCCCTGATGGACTATTACGGCCACATGGACCCCGACGGTAACAAACTGGACGACACCTTCGCCCTCACCGGCAGCAAGAGCGGCCTGTGCGGGCTGGAGACCGTGTTCTATATGACGTTTGGCGTGCGCGACTGGGTTTTGCAGGACGGCACCTGGGTGCCGGGCCTGCTCTCCGACCGGGCGAAGGAAGCCACCAAGTGGGCGGTGCAGGCCTATCGCGGGCGCATCATCGACCCCGCCCTCACCACCCAGAGCCAGGCCGAGGCACTGGAGAAGTTTGGCTCCGGCAAGACAGGCATGCTCATCATGGACGCTTCGCCGGTGGGGGCGCAATTGGTCAACGATGCCTGGGTGGCCGCCCAGAATGGCCACGACATCCGCAAATGTGTGTCGGTGCTGGCTCAGCCCATGAACCCATATGGCGTGGCGTACAACGATGACACGTCCTACAACGGCGGAGTGCTGGTGAGCGCCAACGTGGACGACCGGGAGTATACCCGCGTGTTGTCGCTGCTCGATTGGCTTTATGGCGACGAGGGGCTGCGCTATTGCCAGTACGGCGCTGCGGGCCGCGACTACACCCTGAAGGATAACGTGCCGACGACGACGCTGAAGGACAGCAAGGGCAATGCGGCCACCTTCGGCACGCTGGCCGGTGCGTGGGCGGGGCTGGGAACGCTGTGCACCCAGGGGCAGGACTTCCTGCCCGATGCGGTGGAGAGCGACTATCGCCTGCGCTACATGGACACCCTGCGGAAATTCTGGTGGGGAAACAACTGGCGCAAGCCACTCTTCACCCGTTACATCTTCGATGAGTCGGTGGAAACCTTTGACGCTAACGGCACGATGGAGCAGGCGCTGATGGCGCTCATCACCACCTCCCAAAACGTGGAGGTGGACTGGCCCGGCTATGTGGAGGCGATGAAGAAAACACTGCCGGTGGATGCGGTCTCCAAGGTCGTCAACGACTACGCCAAGGAGCATAAAATCACAACCGAGGAATGATTTTAAAATGTCAACGGGCAGGGAAGTGATCCCTGCCTGTGTTTTTGTGCTGGCGTCTGTATAGATGACGAAGATAGTGGGAGAATTTTGCCACCTCAGTACGTTTGTGAACCATGAGAAAGAGCAAGTGGGAAGAACCGACCGCCGATTCATTCGGCTGGAGGTAAGGGAAGGCTGGCGTGAGCAGAAAAGAAAAGCCCGCCCGCAGGCGAAACGTGTCCCAATCAAACCGTATGTGAGCAACAATTTGTGATCGGCCGGCGACCTGTGCGGCGACCGAATTGGTGGCAACGAGTACAAGCTGTTTGAATCGCATCCGGCGCTGCTACGTCGGATGCGAAAGGCTGTTGACTTTGTCAACAGCCTGAGGGGAGGAAATTCCTCCTCTTTTGTGTTACATTGATACCGTTGTCTATGTTTGTTAAGAAATTTGTAATGCTTTGTGCCGCCCGTTTGTAAGAACGGGGCGGTATGCTGTGTGTCGGTGGCGTGCGGCCGCCCTGCGGAGGAGGAGAGTATGACCATACTGGTTTGCGACGACGACCGTGACATCGTGGAGGCGCTGGAGATCTACCTCAGAGGCGAGGGGTACGACGTACTCACCGCCGCCAACGGCGCCGAAGCCCTGCGCAAGCTCGAGGCCCACGAGGTGCATCTCCTCCTGCTCGACGTGATGATGCCGGTGATGGACGGCTTGCGGGCGCTGATGGAGCTACGGCGGCGCAGGAACGTGCCGGTCATCCTGCTCACGGCGAAGAGTGAGGAGGCTGACAAGGTGCTGGGGCTCAACATCGGCGCGGACGACTACGTGACCAAGCCCTTTAGCCCGCTGGAGCTCATCGCCCGGGTGAAGAGCCAGCTGCGGCGCTACACGGCGCTGGGGAGCGTGGTGGCTCGCAGCGACCTTTACCGCACCGGGGGCCTCGCTGTGGACGACGAGCGCAAGGAGGTCACGGTGGACGGCGAACCCGTGCGTCTGACGCCGGTGGAGTACGGCATCCTGTGCCTGCTGACCCGAGAGGCCGGGCGCGTCTTTTCCATCGACCAAATCTACGAGCAGGTGTGGCGGGAGCCGGCCTTCAGCCCGGAGAACACCGTCGCCGTGCACATCCGCCGCATCCGGGAGAAGATCGAGATCAACCCAAAGGAACCCAAATACTTGAAGGTGGTGTGGGGCATTGGATACAAAGTTGAGAAATACTAGATATTCCGTCTGGTTCAAGGTGCTTGCCCTTGCCTTTGCGGTGGGCGGCGTGCTCCTGATGGCAGCCGGGCTCATGCGCTATGAGGGACTTTCTACGGCGTTGGAGCCGGGCAACTACCTCTATACCAGCGACCTGCGCCAGTGGGTAGGCAGTGTGCTCTCCACCGTGGAGGGCGCTGAACTGACATTTGACAGTGAGGAGGAGATCCTCTCCGATGCGAACCGGGACAAGGCGCTGGACGATAGCGAAGTGACTTGGCGCACCGATTCAGCCCAAATTGAGATCACGTCCATCGGGGAGCAATACGCAAATTACATCAACGACGCGTTCCAAAGCAATGACGATGCGGACTCGCGCGATGCGGAAGTGAAGCGGTTGGAGAGCGAGCGGGACCAGAAGATCGCCGCACGCAACCTGCAGCTGCAGGATGACTTGGATGCCGCCCGGGAGGAGGAGGTGCAGCGCCAACTGGCACAATACCGCAGCTCCCGCGAGGAGCTGACCTCACTGGGTGCTGGCGTACAGTATGGCTGGCGCAGTGAGGAGGGCTACTACGGCGGTACCATCGGGCGGGGCG
>JAEYRA010000030.1 GCA_023409755.1 Bacillota bacterium | reverse complement strand
AACAGGGCTGATGGGTGCAATAGAGAGTGCCGTCCTTGATGTCGATGCCCATACGGGCGGCCTGGATGACGGCATTCTGCTCAGCGTGGATGGCGTAACACAGCTGCCCCTGCTGGCCGGACGGAATACCCAACCGTCGGCGCATACACTCCCCACGCTCCTTGCAGCTGCGGATGCCCGCTGGGGCACCGTTGTAGCCGGTCGTGAGGATACGCTTGTCCTTGCCGATGACCGCGCCGACCTGCCGATTCTCCTGAAAGCAACTGGACCAACTGGCCACCAGCTCGGCCATCTCCATAAAACGTTTGTCCCACTTATCCATAGTAGCGCCCCCCATTCCAATATACTATATGTAGTATTTTACGTATTTCTATCGATAGTACAAGAGCAAAGTCTGTCCAGCGAAAAATAACCGTGTGAATGAGATGCTTTGGTTGGCGGGCGAATGAGTCACGGGGTTTTGAAAGGTGATTGAATGCCACACGGGATTGTTTTACTCGGCGCAAACGGCAGCGGGAAATCGACGCTCGGACGGGAACTCGCCCGTGCTCTGAATTTCACACACCTGGATGTGGAGAAGTACTGGTTCCACCAAACCCATTTACCATACACCTCTGTCCGTCCGCAGGCAGAGCGGAACGAGATGTTGCTTGCCGACATGAGGCAGTGTGGGGCTTACGTAGTATCAGGAGACGTCTCCGGGTGGGGCGATGAATTCCTGGCTCGGTTTGATCTTGCGATCTTCCTTACAGTACCCACGGACATCCGGCTCAAGCGAATAGAACACCGGGAGTATGAGCGTTGGGGTGACCGAGTTTGCATGGGCGGTGACCTGTACGAATCGCAGCGGAAATTCAAACAGTTCGCTGCCAGTCGGGATGTTGCATTGCTTCAACAAAGGGCCTTGGCGTATCGGTGTCCGCTCCTTTCCGTCGATGGCACAACGGACTGCCGCGCGATGTCTGCGAGTATCGCTGAATATTATCTTGCATTGCCCGAGAGGTCATCTCATTGATCGGTGGTGAGGTTACGGCCAGTTGTGATCCCCTTTTCGATATTGGGCGGCGGCCTGATTTTCCACTCCATCTTTATAAAATTTTTACATTTCGCTGCCAATTCCCTGTTGATTTTCTGCCTCAAAGCCGATATGATAGGTCATGTGATTTTAGCACTCACCTGTTACGAGTGCTAACAAAACTAAAGGAGGGTACTCATGAACATTAAGCCTTTGGGTGACAGAGTTGTCATCAAGAGTGTAGAGCAGGAGGAAACCACCAAGAGTGGCATCGTGCTGCCCGGTACGGCCAAGGAAAAGCCTGTGATGGCCGAAGTGCTGGCCGTGGGCCCCGGCGGCAACGTGGATGGCAAAGAAATCGTCATGCACGTCAAGGTCGGCGACAAGGTGATCTACTCCAAGTACGCCGGCACCGAGGTCAAGCTGGACAAGGAAGAGTACGTCATCGTCCGCCAGTCCGATATTCTGGCGATCGTGGAATAATTAGGAGGAGGAAAGCATTATGGCGAAGCAGTTGAAGTATGGCGACGATGCCCGTGCCGCTCTGGAGCGCGGCGTCAACGCCCTGGCAGATACCGTTAAGATCACCCTGGGCCCGAAGGGCCGCAACGTGGTGCTGGACAAGAAGTTCGGCGCTCCCCTCATCACCAACGACGGCGTGACCATTGCCAAAGAAATCGAGCTGGAGGACCCCTTTGAGAACATGGGCGCCCAGCTGGTGAAGGAAGTCGCCACCAAGACCAACGACGTGGCTGGCGACGGCACCACCACCGCCACCCTGCTGGCCCAGGCCATCGTGCGCGAAGGTCTGAAGAACCTGGCCGCCGGCGCCAACCCGATGATCCTGAAGAAGGGCATCCAGGCTGCCGTGGACAGCTCGGTTGCCGGCCTCCAGGCCATCAGCAAGCCCGTACAGAGCCAGACCGCCATCGCCCAGGTGGCGTCCATCTCCGCCAATGACGAGGAGATCGGCCAGCTCATCGCCGACGCGATGGAGAAGGTCGGCAAGGACGGCGTCATCACCGTGGAAGAGAGCAAGACCATGAAGACCGAGCTCACGCTGGTCGAAGGTATGCAGTTTGACCGCGGCTACGCCTCCGCCTACATGGTGACCGACACCGAGAAGATGGAAGCCGTGCTGGACGATCCGCTGATCCTCATCACCGACAAGAAGATCTCCAGCATTCAGGAGATTCTGCCCGTCCTCGAGCAGGTGGTGCAGCAGGGCCGCAAGCTCCTCATCATCGCGGAAGACGTGGAAGGCGACGCGCTCTCCACCCTCGTGGTCAATAAGCTGCGCGGTACGTTCACCTGCGTGGCCGTCAAGGCTCCTGGCTTCGGCGACCGTCGTGAGGCCATGCTGCAGGACATCGCCATCCTGACCGGCGGCCAGGTCATCTCTGAGAAGGTCGGTCTGGACCTGAAGGAAGCCACCATCAACCAGCTGGGCCGTGCCCGCCAGGTCAAGGTGGACAAGGAGAACACCACCATCGTGGAAGGCTCCGGCGATCCCTCCGAGATCAAGGCCCGCATTTCCTCCATCAAGGCCCAGGTGGAAGAGACCACCAGCGACTACGACCGTGAGAAGCTGCAGGAGCGCCTGGCGAAGCTCGCCGGCGGCGTGGCTGTCATCAACGTCGGTGCCGCTACCGAAATCGAGATGAAGGAGCGCAAGCTTCGCATCGAGGACGCGCTGTCGGCCACCCGCGCCGCAGTGGAAGAGGGCATGGTGCCCGGCGGCGGCGTGGCGCTGCTCTCCACCGTCAAGGCTCTGGACGCCCTCATTGAGGCGAGCGAAGGCGACTACCGCACCGGCCTGCGCATCGTGCGCCGTGCGCTGGAGGAGCCCGTCCGTCAGATCGCCATCAACGCGGGTCTCGAAGGCTCCGTCATCGTCAACGAGATCGTCACCGCCGACAAGGTCGGTTACGGCTTTGACGCGTTGAAGAATGTGTACGGCGATATGTTCGAAAAGGGCATCATCGACCCGACCAAGGTTACCCGCAGCGCCCTGCAGAACGCCGCCAGCGTGGCCGCCATGGTGCTGACCACCGAGAGCCTGGTCACCGACATTCCGAAGCCTGAAGCCCCGATGCCCGCCGGCGGCGCTGGCGGCATGGGTGGAATGTACTAAGAAGAGTCGATTCCGCCGCTGACGCGACGGCCTCGAATGGGAGGATTCCCGTTCCGTTGATTGGTTCGTCCCCTGACGCGCATGTCGTCAGGGGACGTTCTGTTTTCGGGTACGCGCAAACCTTCACGAATAGACGCCGCGGCGGCGGGAATGGATTCATACTGCGCACTTGTCTATCTGCTGCCGCAGCCGGATGAACCGGCTGGCAGCTGCGGGTTATTGGGTCCCATCACGATACTCTCAGAGTGCGCCGAAAGCGAGTGGGAGTACCTGCTCGTCACAACAATTGGGGCCCGCCACCGCGCATGTCGCTGGCGGGCTTCTTCTTTTCCTCTCTCGTACAGGATTTTCATAAAGAAAACACACTACGGCGAGAATTGGGAGTGCCTCCCCTCCACTGCCTACTACCGTCGCC
>JAEYRA010000130.1 GCA_023409755.1 Bacillota bacterium | reverse complement strand
CTTTGGGATGAAATTGTTGCATGGTCTGGTGTATACTGATAAGAAAAAACCGGAGGGTGGCAATGCGGACGATTGACGAGGCGGCGCGGCGAACGCCGGTAGCCGGCGAATATGACGTGGTAGTGGCTGGCGGGGGCTTGGCCGGCATGGCGGCGGCCATCGCCGCGGCGCGCCAGGGGGCGAAGGTATGCCTCGTGGAGAAGGGCTGTATGCTGGGCGGTCTGGGCACGCTGGGGCTCATCACCATCTACCTGCCGCTGTGCGACGGGCGGGGGCATCAGGTGATGTTCGGCCTGGCCGAGGAGCTGCTGCGGCTCTCCATCCGCCACGGGGCGGAGGCCGAGTTCCCGGTGGGGTGGTTGGGCGGCGGCACGGCGGAGGAGCGCATTCAACAGCGGTTCTACGTGCAGTACAACCCGGCGCTCTTTGCCATCGAAGCCGAGCGGCTGCTGCTTTCCCTGGGTGTCACCATTCATTATGATGCCCGCGCCTGCGACGTGGCTATGGAAGGTGATCGCATCGCCGCCCTCGTGGTGGAGGGCAAGGAGGGCCGGCAGGCCATTGCCGGACGGGCCTTTGTGGACGGCACCGGCGACGCCGATCTCTGCGCCTGGGCCGGTGCGCCCACGGTTAAGCATTTGGAAAACCACCTGGCCATGTGGTATTACGCCGCCAGTGACAGCGGGTACCACCTCTATAAGCTGGCCCGTAACTTCTACTCCGTTGCGCCGGGCGAGCGGCTCTACGACGGCACCTGTCAGGCCGACGTGGACGCCATGATGATTGACGGGCGAGAGAAAATCCTGGAGCACTTCCTCAAGGAGCGCAAGCGCATCGGTGACGACACGCTCTTCCCGGCTCATGTGCCGCAGGTGCCGTCCTTCCGCATGACGCGGCGTTTGGCCGGAGCCTACGCCCTGGACGACGCCGAGCAGTTCCAGCACTTTGACGATTCCATCGGCCTCACCTGCGATTGGCGCAAGGCCGGCCCTGTGTATGAGATCCCCTACCGGTGTTTGGTGGCCTCCAACGTCACCAACCTCATCACCGCTGGCCGGTGCATCTCGGTGACCACGGCGATGTGGGACATCACCCGGGTTATCCCGGTGTGCTCGGCCACCGGCGAGGCCGCCGGCATTGCCGCAGCCCAGGGCGCGGCCAGCGGCACCGCCCTGCCAGCCTTGCCCATCGGGGCGCTGCAGCAGGCCCTGCGTGCGGGCGGCGTGCGCCTGCACACCGACGAAGCCGTTCCCAACCCGGCATAGGAGGAAGAACGTATGAACGAACGACCGCAGATCTACCTCTATGGCATGACTCTCATCACCACCAGTCACCGCCTGCGGGATCGGTTCCCCAAGCCCGATGACTACTCGGAGATTGCCGAAAGCCACAGCTTCCCCGGCGGCGAGACGGGCTCCTGCGCCATCGTGCTGGCGAGCCTGGGCTGCGACATCCGCCTGGATGGCATCCACCTGGGGCGCAAGACCTGGGGGCCGATCACCGAGTACTTCCGCGGCACGCCGGTGGACACATCCCTGATGACCTACGACGACGGCTTTGACGGGCTGGAGGACATGGTGATTCTTGACAGCCACACCCGCAACGGTTTCGGCATGTTTGAGCGCTTCCACACTGAGGGTGGGCCCCGGTGGAACCGGCCGAGCCGCGAGGCCATCACCGCCTGCCGCGCTGCCGGTGTGGACCCCTATTTCGCAGGCCAGTCTGACGAAGCCGCGCAGCTTTGCCGGGAGTTGGGCAAACCCTTTGTGACCATCGACTGCAAGTATGACAGCGAACCCCATCGGCTCTGCTCCGTCAACGTGCTGGCGGGGGAATTCCTGCGCGGGGCGTACCCCGACGCCGACCGGGAGGAGCTCTTTGCCCGCTACACCGAGCACACCGATGGCCTGACCATCTTCACCTCCGGCACGGGGGACATCCTCTTTGGCCGCCGGGGGCAGCCCATTCAACGCTTCCAGCCCTACCGGGTGGACGTTGTCAGCACCTTGGGTGCCGGCGATACCTTCAAGGCCGGGACGGTCTATGCGCTCGCTCAGGGCATGAGTGACCCTGACATCGTACGGTTTGCTGCGGCGTCGGCGGCGGTGGCCTGCACGGGCTACCCGCTGGCCCTGCACCCGCCCACCCTCGCGCGGGTGGAGGAACTGCTGGCAACCCGCTGACCTATTATTCTAAAGAGGTGTGCTCATGAACATCCTGCTGGTGGGCGGCGGCGGCCGCGAACATGCCATCGCCTGGAAACTGAGACAGAGCCCCCGGGTGGACAAGCTCTACTGCGCGCCGGGCAACGGCGGCATCGCCCAGGTGGCCACCTGTGTGGACATTGGCGCGCGGGACATCGACGGCATGGTGCGCTTTGCCAGCGAGAATGCCATTGATCTGACCTTCGTGGCCCCCGATGACCCGCTGGCCGACGGCATGGTGGACGCGCTGGAGGCCGCTGGCTGCCCGGCGTTCGGCCCGCGCAAGGCTGCTGCCCGCATTGAGGCCAGCAAGACCTTCGCCAAGGACATCATGGCGAAATACGGCATCCCCACCGGGGCCAGCGCCTCGTTTGCCGACTACGACGCGGCTTGCGCCTATGTGCGGCAGCAGGGTGCGCCCATCGTGGTGAAGGCCGATGGCCTGGCGCTGGGCAAAGGCGTTTTCCTCTGCGCCACCGTGGAGGAAGCGCTGGATGCCCTCGAGACCATCATGGTCAAGCAGGCCTTCGGCTCGTCCGGCGGCACGGTGCTGGTGGAGGAATTCCTGCAGGGCCCCGAGGTGTCGCTGCTGTGCTTCACCGATGGCAAGACGGTGGCGGTGATGCCCCCGGCCCAGGACCACAAGCGCGCGCTGGACGGCGACCAGGGGCCGAACACCGGCGGCATGGGGGCCTTCGCCCCCACAACGACACTGACACAGGAGCAAGTCGATGAAATGACCCGAAGGGTCCTGCTGCCCGCGGTGCGCGGCATGGCGGCAGAGGGCTGCCTTTTTCAGGGCATTCTGTATGCCGGGCTCATGCTCACCGAGCGCGGCGTGCGGGTGTTGGAGTTCAACGCCCGTTTTGGCGACCCCGAGACTCAGGTCATCCTCCCCCTGCTGGAAACGGACCTCGTCGACATTCTACTCGCGATACGTGAGCAGCGCCTGGCCGACCTCGACATCCGCTGGAAGGCGGGTGCGGCGGCGGTGGTGGTGGTGGCCTCCGGCGGGTACCCGGGCGACTATGCCAAGGGGTACCCCATCACGGGGTTAGCGGAGGCCGAGGCCACCGGGACCATCGTCTTCCACAGCGGCACAGCCCTGCGGGAGGGCCAGCTTATGACCAACGGCGGCCGGGTGCTGGGTGTGACGGCCACCGCTGACAACTTGGCCGCCGCCATCGACCGGGCCTACGCCGGGGTGGAGCGTGTGCACTTTCAGGACGCCCACTACCGCCGGGACATCGGCCGCAAGCATGGCGGCATTGTATGATTGCGCCCCTTGTGGCACAATGGATGGAGTAGCTTGCCAGATAAGTACGCATGGGCAAAGCAACCAGGAGCCGATCGCCGATTCATTCGGCGGGAGGAACCGTTGCGTTTGTGCAATGCGAAACAGTAGAACCCGCCCGCGGCGAAACGTATCCGTAAAAACCGCATGAGCGCTGCTGTTTGAAATCGTTTGGCGACCTGTGCGGCAAACGATTTAAGGCCATTGAGACAAGCTGTCCAAATCGCGAATGCCGCCGCAGCGGCATTTGCGAAGTCCAAAGGAGCCGGGCATGACCAAACGCTGCATCCTGATCTTTCCACAATTTCAAAACGCCGACGTGATTGAGGACATCCGCCGGCGGTACGACCCGGCTGCCCGCACGGTGCCGGCGCACATCACGCTGGTGTTCCCGTTTGAAAGCGACCTTTCCGCCGCGGCGGTGCGCCGCCATGTCACAACGGCACTGCAGGGGGTGGAGCCGGTTGCGCTCAGCGTGCAAGGGGTCTCGGTGCGCAAGCATTTCGGCAACTACCTGCTGCTCGATATCCACCGTGGCCGCAACAAGCTCATTGAGATTCACCGCCGGCTCTACACCGGTGTCCTCGCGCCCTACCTGCCCCAGTGGCGCAGGAGTTTCGACCCCCATATCACCGTTGGACGATTGGAGGATGACGAGGCCTTTGACCGGGCCTGGCAGAATGTGCGGGGGTTGGAGACGGAGTTCCGCACCTGCATCCGGGAGATTGCGGTGGAGATCATCGGCGAGCACGATGAGTCCATCATCGAAAGCACCTTCACCCTGCCGCTGGAGGGAAAGGACTGACCGAAGCTGACCACAGGAACTTGTTTGCGCCGGCATGCGTCCCAAGAGCAACGAAACAGTGCGGTTGTGTGGGAAATATGCCGGTGTTATACTATGGAAAACGCTGGAAAACACTGCATGGACAGGGAAAACATCGAACGATGGAGGTGACCCGCAATGAAGAGCCGTGGGAAGTTGGGTTTGGCAGCAATGTTGGCATTGGCTCTGCTGTGGATGACGGCGGTGGGGGTGGGTGCGCTGCCCGACCCCACTGGGAGCCCGCAGGTCTCCATGCCATTGGCGACGCTGCTTCCGGTGGTGTCACCGGGGGCTGCCAGTGAGGACGTGGTCACCGTGTCCGACAGCAAACTGAGGGCTGCGCTGCACGCCGCCGCCGGGGTGGGCGAGGCCACGCCTCTGCGCCGGTCCGACTTGGCACGGCTGGGCGGCGGGCTTGATCTCTCTGGCAAGGGCATCGCCAGCGCCGAAGGGCTGCAGTGGTGCGTCAACGTCACGGCCATCGACCTTTCGGGCAACAAGCTGACCAAACTCCCCAGCGGGATGGAGAAGCTGACGGCGCTCCATACCATCGTTCTGGACGGCAACAAGTTCACATCGTTCCCCACGGCGCTCTACTCCGCCCCCAAGCTTGGGACGATCTCCCTGCGGGGCAACAGCATCTCCAAGCTGCCCGACACCATCGGGTCGCTCAAGGCCGTGACATCGCTGGACCTCACCGGCAACAAACTGGAGAGTGTGAACAGCAAGGTGGGCAAGCTGACAACCCTGCGGACGCTGTCGCTGGCCGATAATCGCATCGGCGCGCTGCCCAAGGCGGTCTTCCAACTCCCCGCGCTGGAGAAGCTCGATGCTTCGGGTAACCTCATCAAGTCTTTGCCGGTGGATGCGACCAAGGCTGTTAAACTCGCCGCCTTGGACGTGAGCAACAACCTTCTGGAGGCCCTGCCCGAGGGCATCGGCAGCGCGCCAGCCCTCACGAGCCTGGACGTCAGTGACAACCGTCTGACCGAAGTGGAACCCACGCTGGCCGCCGGAAGGCTCAAGACCCTGCGGCTGGACATCAACCGCCTGCGTACCCTGCCCGATTCCCTTTCGGGCAAGAGCTTTGACGCCATCAGCGTGGAGTGGAACTTCCTCGACATGTCCGGCGGCTCAGGCCCGCGCAAGGTAATGGAGAGCATCAACGCCAAGGACAAGCTGTTCTCCAACCAGTTGCTGCCCATAGAGCAGGGCAAGACCACGGTGACCTCCACCACGGTGGCGCTGACGTGGCCGCTGTGCACCGAGGGCAGCAACGGCACCGGCAGCTGGAAGGTCAACAAATACTATGTTTACCGCGTGTCCGGTGACTCGCTCAAGAGCCTGGCTGCGCCGGATAAGCTGGCCACCTCCTTTGTCGTCACCGATCTGAAGGAGGATACGAGCTATACGTTCCTGCTGGGGGTGGAGTACGCCCTGACCCTGGGCGAGCAGAAATACACCCACCGCAGCTTTGTCACCGTGCCGGTGAAGACGCTCAAGGCCACCGCGACCGAGGCTTCGGTGGTGACAGCTTCCACCGGAGCCGCCAGTACGGCCAAGGCCACCGTTACAACGTCGGCTACAGCATCGGCATCCCCCAAGGCCACCAGTGTCCCTGCCAAGGGTGGCGGCCGCGTGGGTACCATCGTGCTTGTCGTGGTGGGTGTGGTGGCAGTTGGGGCGGCTGTTGCCTTGCTGCTCCTCTACATACGTAACAACGGCGGGGCAAAAGCCCCCGGCCGCAACCTCCCCGGCGTTCGCCGCCGCAAATGACGGCACAGCGAAACGTAATTTGCAACACCATCGCCCGGCGTTCATTCGCCGGGCGATGGTTT
>JAEYRA010000045.1 GCA_023409755.1 Bacillota bacterium | reverse complement strand
AAATCACCCCAAGTTGCCACTAATAACGATGCATGATGGTTCGGGGCAATGGTATCCTTTGCAAATCCGTAAGTCAAGTGTACGAACAACTTAACACATTGTTGACAACCCATAACGTAATGCAGACGGCCGATATTGTTTTACTTCGTGTTGTGTTATAGAATCTGAGCAATCAGAGGAACAGGTGTGAAATGAGTGATATTCAAAGGAACCATTGGGAAGCAGTGTACTCTGAGGGGAAAATGCGCTTTCCCCAATATGACCAATGGCTGGAGAAACATCTCGCCGTCTTGCGTGAAGCCAGCTTCGTGGTTGACCTCGGCTGTGGAAATGGGGCAGACACCGTTTACTTATCGAACCAGGGAATTCTGACAATTGCGTGCGATTTCTCTCAAGCCGCGCTCAAGCAACTAAAGGACATACTGCCAGAAGCAAAGGTCCTCCATTTTGACATGCGGGAAGGCCTACCGTTTGAATCGGATTCGGCAGACGTGGTGATTGCTGACTTGTCGCTCCACTATTTTCACTGGCAGACCACGTGCTTCCTCGTGTCTGAGGTATTCAGAACACTGACAAAGAACGGCGTTCTCCTGTGCCGGTTGAATGCGCTGGCAGAACACCGGGCAAGCAAGGATGAAGTGGAAATTGAGCCGCACTATTATTTTGTCGGCGATCATTCCAAACGGTTCTTTGACGAAGCGGACATTCGCAAGCTGTTTGACGGCCACTCAATCATTGGGTGCTCTGAAGGGATCACGACGAAATACGGCGGCGAAAAGCACCTCTGGGAGGTCATCGTGAAGCCATGACTATTATCGAACTCAGCGAGTGAAAGGGATATAGCTGCACTTCCGCCCTTTTTCCAGCATTGTTGAACAACTCGTTTCATAGCAGTTGTTTTCTTTGTGCGACTTTCGTCCCCTTCCGGGGCGCGTTCGAGTTTCCCCAGGGTGATCGGTGGCACTTAGCTGGTGACAACGGGCGGGATGTTTGAGCGGGTACATTGTGAAACAATGTGCCCGCGAGTTACCGCCGTTGCCTCCATAGTCGGTGCCGGTCGCCCGGTCTAGGAAACTCGTCCGCGCCCTAGGCGTTTTTGGGCACTTTTGGCGCCATCCAAAAGTGCCGCCCAGCGGCAGCGCGTCACCCAATAGAAAGACAAGATAAAAACGGACGTTGTGTTCCCACACGTGAAGGCGCACATCCGCGCCATTGCACCCGCCACCCCATCCAAACTCCCATTGGTGCCCGCCCCACCCCCGTGCTATACTCTTGGCAATGAGTGGGAGGAGGGCCAAGGCCATGATTGCAGAGAAGCTCAAACCCGGCGACACCATCGGCATTGTGAGCCCCAGCCATGTGGCCGAAGCCGAGCGCTATGCCAAGGGCATTGCCGTGCTGGAATCCCTGGGGTTCCGGGTGAAGTGCGGTGAGAACCTTTACCGGGACACCTATGGCTACCTCGCGTCGGAGCAGGAGCGGGCCGACGACCTCAACGCCATGGTGCGGGACGACGAGGTTAAGATGGTGCTCTTTGGCGGGGGGGAGGGCGGCAACGAGGTGCTGCCCCTGCTGGATTACGATGCCATCCGCCAGCACCCCAAACTTTTTGTGAGCTACAGCGACGGCACCACCATCCTCAACGCCATCCACGCCCGCACGGGCCTGGTGACCTACTACGGCCAGGCCCCCGGCATCTTCTTTGACCTGCGCTACTACGACTGGCGGCAGTTCATGGCCGCCTTTGTGGAGGGGCGGCGGGAGTTTGCGCCGGCCGAGCGGTGGCGCACCCTGCACCCCGGCCGAGGTGAGGGCCTGCTGACCGGCGGGTACACCCGCAACTTTGCCATGCTGCAGGGCGGCCCGTACTTCGCCTTTGACGCCGGGCAGCGGTACCTCCTTTTCTTGGAGGATCATGAGAAGTTCAGCGATGTCGGGGCGGTCAGCGCTTACCTCTCGCATCTGGAGCAGAGCGCACTCATCGGCTGCGTGTCGGGCCTGCTCTTCGGCCACTATGCCCAGACCGTACCGCCGGAGCTTCTGCGCCGGCTGGAGCGTTTCGGGGCCAAGTACGGGGTGCCGGTCGTGTATTGCGATGATTTCGGCCATGGCGTGCACCACGGCGTGCTGCCCATCGGCGTGCCGGCGGTGCTGGATGCCGACGCGCAGACGCTGCGGTTCGGGCGCATCTGAGCCCCACCGGAGAGCCCGGGAACCAGCGGGCCATCTCCGCTCGTCCAATGGGGCAGAAAGACAGGAAAGGAGGCGCGGCCATGAACGGGAAGCATTTCGCCGCGCTGTGCACCATACTCGTGGGGCTGCTGCTGGCGGGTTGTGCCGCCGCTGCCCCGACCGATGCCGTTGACACCCCCCAGGCCACCGCGGCCGTCGCTGGGGATGCGGCAACCTCCACGCCAACGCAGACCGAGGGCACGTCGCTGCGGCGGCCCACCACGCCTCTGCCCATCAGCCCCAGCATTGCCACGCTGCCCCCCGACGCCGGCAAGGTGGGGCCCAACGGCAAGGAGCCCAAGGAGGAGATGAGCGCGGCCTTGCTGCACACGGGTGACGCCATCGCGCTGAACCCGATGGTGCTGAAGGCCGACGTGGTGGAAGTGACCAATGGACAGGATGGGGAGACCCGCACGCTGACCGCCGACCAGGCCAAGGAACTCAACGACCTGCTGGCGGGCTGGACGTTCCTACCCGCGGCCGTGGACGCCGAGGCCACCCCGGCGGCTGGTTGGCTGTGGAGCGTCAGCTACACCGATGCTGACGGGAACACGACGCTGACCCTCTCGCTGGCGGACCCCAACACGCTGGTGGTGGGCGATGCCCGCGTTGCGCTGTCGAGCCAGCAGTGCGTAGCTCTTGCGGCCCTGCTGCCCACGCTCTTTGATGCCGGCAAGTAACGCCCGAAAGACACGCTGCACCATAAACGCCTCGCATCAGCGGGGCGTTTCAGTTTGTCAAAAAGTAGGTACAGGATGAAATGAGTAGGCCGAGCGCCGGTTTGTCCGGCGGGAGGGAACGGCACAGGTGGGAGCAGCGACAGCGAAATCGGCCCCCAGGCGAATCGTACTCCCCAAAAACCAGCAGGAGCGCTAACTTTTGATATCGGTCGGCGACATGTGCGGCGACCGATACGACGAAGTGGGGACAAGTGCTCTCAATGCTGTCGCCACAGCGGCAGACGCGAAAGGCTGCATTGCCCCGGGGTGGGCCGTGCGCTATACTGGGGGCAAAACGAACGGGAGGCGAGGACATGGACTTCTTTGAGGTGCTGGAAGCCCGCCGCAGCGTGCGGGCCTACAAGGCCGACCCCGTGCCGGAGGACAAACTGCAACGGGTGTTGCGGGCGGCCCAGCTGGCCCCCACGGCCTGCAACCTGCAGCCCTGGCGCATTGTGGTGCTGGAGACCGCCGGGCGGGAACAGGAACTGCGCCGGGTGTATGGCGGGGCGTGGCTGGCACAGGCCCCGCTGGTGCTGTGCGTGGCATCCCAACCCGGGGTGGCGTGGAAGCGCAGCGACGGCAAGAGCTACGCCGACGTGGACGCGGCCATCGTGGCCGACCATGTCATCCTGGCGGCGGCGGCCCAGGGCCTGGGCACCTGCTGGATCGGCGCGTTCCGGGCGGCGGCGGCGCGCGAACTCTTTGGCCTGCTGCCCGATGAAGAGCCGGTGGCGCTGACGCCGCTGGGCATCCCCGCGGTGTCCCACAAAGCGCGCCCCCGCCAACCGCTGGAGATGCTGGTGCGGCGGCGCTAGACCCTTCACGTCGGCCGCCTTCGGCGACCGCCGCGAGTCAGGAGTGCTCGTCACAGCCAATTATTGCCACCCGACGCGCAGGTCGCCGGGCGGCTTTCATCTGCGTTGTCCGTACTTGTCTTTTCCGGGGGAGACGTCGCTTCGGCGGGAAGGCCAAGTGCTACAAACGAGCTGCTTCGTGCCTTGGCCGGATGAACCGGCGATGCGGCTACCGTTTATGTGGGTCGTGCGGGCTTTCGGGGAGTACGCGCCTACAGGCGGGATTTTGTTTGCTTCTTGCGCTGATTTTGGCTGACCTCCCGCCGAATGAA
>JAEYRA010000043.1 GCA_023409755.1 Bacillota bacterium | reverse complement strand
GGCGGCTCTTCGCCAACACCATGCGTACCGCCGTGGGTGAGCTCAAATCCTCCGGCCTGGACGCCCAGTTCACCATCCACGATTCCGACCAGTTTGTAGAGATGACCGTCGTGGTGCCCAAGAGCCGGCCAGCTTATAAGAAAATCACTTCGTAAATGAATGGAAACAAGAACTGAAAGGGGCCGTAGGAGATTGTGGTCGCCCGCCAACGAGAGAGACCGCTCCAATAAGAGAAACAAACATATTGATATTATTGACCATACATATTATGATTAAGCTCAATAACAATAAAGATTGCCTCATGAGACTGCGGAAAAGTGTCATGACGATGCTAGCGGTGTATTACGGGGTATTTTATTATCACCTACGATATTAACTGGCATTTTCTTTATCAGGGAGGTATCAGCGAATGCTGCGTACCCAAAACCATATGCTTCGCGCTTGCATCATCGTCCTGCTGCTGGCCCTGTTATCCGGCTGTGGGGTGCAGGCAACCCAGGGGACACAAGCCGGCACCACCGTCATGCCCGTCCTGCCCTCCACTGAGGATGAGTTGCTGCGAGGCATCCACCTCGGGGGGCAAGACCTGGCCTTCACTTATCGGACCAATAGCAGGCAAGCCACCCTTCGCTGGGTTCGGGTTGCCAAGGGTCAGCAGGTCGCCTCGGGGGAAGCCACAATCCCTGTGGAGGGTGAAGGCAGCTTTTGGGTCGTGCCACGGTGGGAGGGCAACGTCGTGTTCTTCCATCACGAGGGCATGGCCACAACCGCCGGTGCGGGCGTCACGACGACCCGCACCACCCTGACGGCCAAGGTGGACAACGCCGGCCTGTCGTCGGACTTTCACACCTCCCTCCCCCAAGGGGAAATGACCGCCGCAGCCGGCGACACGCTGTGGCTGGCGGCCGTATCCACCGACAAGGCCGCGACGACGCAGATGTTTGCGCCCGCCGTCTACGCCGATGAGGACAAGCTCGGCGGCTACGAGGAACTGCTGCTGTTCACCTGCGTGTTCCGCTGAAGGTCCGGGGATGCCGTTCTGCACCCCGCACACTCCAACGCCGACGCATCTCGCGTCGGTATCGCTCGCCGCCCCACGTTTCCCGTGAAACATGGGGCATTTGGCTACAGACGGGAGATAATTCCCGCCGTCAGCCTACTTTCTTCTTCTGGAACGCCCCCATCGGGCAGTACCGCACGCAGCGGCCGCAGTCGATGCACTTGTCCGCGTCCACCGTGGGCGCGGCGAAGCCCTTCTGCACCAGCGCGCCGGTGGGTCACACGGCCAGGGAGGGGCAGACGTGGTTTTGGGGGCAGCGGGCAACTTGGATGGTGACAGCCATGGGGCAATCCTCCGAATTCTTGATGAACCGAGGATACCACCCCAGTGAGCTGTCCTCGGTGCCCACGGTCACAGAACGCCGTTGATTCGGGTGCTGCGGCCAACGAGGGTATAGACAGGCCAGTCATTTTCAATGCATCCCCATGGGTTCAATGCAATTTTTTCCCTATTATGGTACAATAATCGACAAAGAATACTGGAAGGACGGCACTAGATTTGCACGAAGATCATCGTCAGCGCCTGCGTGAGCGGTTCCTGACCGAAGGGCTGGAGTCCTTCGAGCCGCACCAAGCGCTGGAGCTGCTGCTCTGTTATGCCATCCCTCGGAGGGATACCAACGAACTGGCCCACACCCTCATCGACCATTTTGGGTCGCTGGCCGCGGTTCTGGACGCCCACCCTGATGACTTGATGGCCGTGCCGGGCGTGGGGTGCAACGCCGCTGTGCTGCTGGCGCTGATGAACCCGTTGTGGCGGCTCTACCGCCGCCAAAGCCTGGATGACAACACTCGAGTCATTGACAATTACCGCACTGCCAGCAGTTTTGCGGTGTCGCTCTTCACCGGGCGGGTCAACGAGGCGTTCTACCTCCTGTGTATGGACCCGGGCTGCCGGGTGCTGCGCTGCCAGTTGCTGCAGGAGGGTACGGTCAACGAGGTGACGGTGCACCCCCGCACCGTGGTGGAGGCCGCCATCCGCAGCAATGCCACCCAGGTGATCCTGATGCACAACCACCCCAAAGGGGACCTGCAGCCCTCACCCAATGACATCACCTACACCCGGCGGCTCATCTTCTCGCTCCATTCCATCGGCGTGGACGTCGTGGATCACATCATCGTCAGCGGGGAGGAGGCCCTCAGCATGGCGAGGGAGGGCGTGCTGGAGGACATCATCCGTGACATCGAAGGCCCCCTGCAGCAGGAGTGGCGCAACTATACTGCCGAAGAGGCCGGTCTGCGCACGCGGGTCACGGCGTATCTGGGGAAGTAATTCTTAACTGGCGTGTGGAGGGGTCGCATGGTATACCAAGATTTTCTTGCAGGGATGGCGCGTTACGGCGCGGCCCGACAGGACGTCTGCCAATGGGGCCTTGGGGTGCCGTCCAGTGACATTTGTGAAACCGTCATCCTTGCTCCCTGGTGGTCTCCTTCGGCCTTCGGGGGGCTGGAGGAAACGCTGCTGAGCCGTGCGCCAGGGTTACCCATACAGGTATGGAGCGTTACCCTGTCCGGGGTGCGGATGACGTGGGTAAAAACGGGCATCGGTGCTCCGGTGCTGATGGACGCTCTGCTGACGTTGGGTGTGACGGGTTGCCGCCGCCTGCTGTTTGTCGGTTCTGTCGGTGCGTTGGATGGGCGGATGAACATCGGTGACATCGTGGTGCCTGCGCATTCGATCTGTGGCGATGGGGCCAGCCGCTACCTACTCGCTGACCCGCTTGGCGGCGACGATACGATCGGGCAGAAGGCATATCCGGATCCCAGCCTTCTTGCACGGCTTACAGAAGTGACAGAACGGATTTGCGGCGAACGGGGCGTGGGTTGGCATGTGGGGCATACGTTCAGCATTGACACCATCTTTGCCCAGTTCGCCCACCTCGATGCCATCTTGGCCCTGGGCTGTGACACGATCGAAATGGAAACCGCGGCAGCTTTCCGGGCGGCGGCGTTGGCGGGCATTCCCATGGCGGCGCTGTTCAGCGTGTCCGACAACACCATCGCCAACAAATCATTGGTCGCCGGTCGCACCGGGGAAGAACTCGAATACCGCCGTAGTGTGATACGGGAGACATTCCCTCGCATCGTGGCCGAAACGCTGGCCACAGCACAGGGATAAACGAGGCGTTTTGGCGGTACCCCAACGCCGAGTCCGACCTCTCATTCACCGTCCATCACAAAGAAGCACGCCCAAAGGTCGGCGTGCTTCTTTTTTTTCCGTCACTCCCCGCCTGGCAGGGGCTGCTTCTGCCACGCGGCCTCGAGTGCCTGGCACACGGTGTCGCAGGCCTCCCGCTCCAGCGCAAACACCGCCGCGCCGTGCAGGCCGCCCACGGCCCAGGCTACCTCCTCCTCCCGGGCGTCGGCCCAGGACTGGGCGGCTTGCTGCAGCTGGTTATCCACACCCTGTGGAAAGGGCTCGTCGCCGACAGACACCAGGAAGTAGACAATGCCGTCGCTCTTCCGCCCGGTTATCGCAGCATCAAACCCCAGCGTGGCGGCAAAGGCCGCTTCCTCCTCGTCGGGCGCGTCGGCAAAGGCAACCTCGGTCAGCCGTGCCTCCCCGTTGGCCACCACATCCAGCGCAGCAATGAACCCCGGCGTAGCCGATTCGGCCCCCGCTGGGCTGGTCGCTCCAAGCGATACCGTTCCCGCGCCTGCTGTGGGGGTGGGCGTTGCCGCGTTCGTTGGGTTCGCCGCCCCCGGTGCGCCGCAGCCCACCAGCAGCAGGCACAGCGCTGCTGCCATCACTCGTTTCATTGGCTTCGTCCCCTTCCTGCATTTCCTATGGGACGGGTGGAGTCGGTCGTTGGTTCCTATGGTGGCGCGGCACCACCGTGCACGTTCATCAATCGCAGGCGCCCTTCATGTTTTCCCATTGATTTGATCATACCCATCGTCACGGTGAAATTCGACAACGATCTACATTTCGTTCCATTGACATAGAAGACGATAACGTGCACATTAGAGTTGATTCCAATGGAAAGGCGCAAACAGGAAGGGTGTTTCGCATGAGTAAACGTGTGACAAAGGCAATCTGTGCGTGTTTTACCGCTGTGCTTTTGGCGTGCGGCGCTGTCTTTGGGGCGATTACCGTCTTCTCTCAAAACAATGCGCAAGCCCTGTTACCCACCGCAACGCAGGACGTGATTGAGGAAGTAAAGGCCCTCAATTTGGCAAAGGGAGACATTTCTTTTGATTCTGCCATGAAAAATGCCTCCGGTGAGACGCTGAACATATGGAAGGATGATAAATATCGGTATTATGTGAATGCCGAAACTGCAGAGGTTGTTACGCTGGCCCTGCGTGAAGAAGAGTTGGAAAAAATATTGACACTCCCGGTGGCGGCGTCAAGCCAGGTGGACTACAAGGCCTTGGCAACCTCCTATCTGGAGGCTCTGGCCGGGGATATGGCCTCCGGCGATATGACGGTGGAAGCGCAGTATAACAAAGAGAATCCCGTCGAATATGCGACGTTCGAAATTGGTAACAAGGTGGGCGACCGGGAGCAGAACAGAGCAACGATGAGCTTTGCCATCGACGGAACACTGGTGTTGTTCTCCCAAACCCGCAATGCTGTGTCGAAGACAAAGGACACCGCCGTTCTATCGGAGGATGCCGTTCGGGACATCGTGTTCCAAGACCTGAAAAATGACGCGATGGAAGCCAAACGGAACACCAGCGGGGAGACTGGCAAGGACGAAGTCACGCAGAAAACGGATCCGCCTCTCAAAGAAGGGGAGGGGAACCCGGATGACGAGCAAATCGGAAAAAAGCATGTGGAAACGCCGGAATTTGAGATCTATGTGGACACCCCGGATGATATCAAGTTCCTGAAGGTGGCACAATCGGTGAACGACGATGTGGTGGTCTGGAGTGTCAAGGTGCAAATCAACACCAGTTGGGGTGAGGTGGACAGCCTCTTCAACTACATCGTCAGTTATCAAATTGATGCGGCCACCGGAGAAATCATCGAAAAACAAACCATATCTGGGAGCTGAAAACTTCACGTTGTGCCATTCACATCCATCGGCGATAGTGGGGGAGCAGGGGATCATTCCTTGCTCTCCTTCCCAAGGGGATACCGGGAAGCACACCACGCCGCCGGATTCCCGTTCTTCCTGCGTTTGCTGTGGGACGGGCCAGAACGGGCCATGGTTCTCATGGTGGGAGCCTACTCCTGGTCGCCCAGTTCCTCATTGCCCAGGTAGACCGGCCCCCGCTCGCCCCGCGCCAGCCGCTGGATGGCCCGTCGCAGCCGGGCGGGGTAGAGGGGCAGGCGGTGTAGTTCATCCACCGGTAGCCATTCCACGCCGGTCTGGGCGCTGTCGCCCACCGCCATGATGCCCGGCAGCGGCCCCAGGTCCTCGCAGTGGAACACCAAGTCCACCCGGTGATAGTGGCTGTCACGGGCAATCTCCACCACAAAAGCCAGGTCGCCTACTCGCACGTCGCGGGCCAGCTCCTCGGCGCACTCCCGGCGCACCGTCTCGGTCAGCGGTTCCTCGGGCTCCTGCCCGCCACCCGGCAGCACATAGTAGGTTTCGTCGGGGTCTTCAATGCGCACGGCCAGCAGCCGCCCTTCCCGCAGTAGGAGCGCTTTGCCAGAGTTGCGGATGTGTCGCTGCATGGATTTACCTCACAAACCAAATGTGTTGCGCGTCAAGCCTTTGCCGGTGGCGCGAAGTTAGGGTGGTACTCGGCTCGGTCGCATCACAGATGCGACCGAACCCTCACCCCACCCCCCAAAAACTGGTGAGAGGCGGCGCGGTTTGGCTTTCGTAGCGGGGGCTGGGTGTGCCGTCCCTTCGGGCGCGTTCGAGTTTCTCCCGGATGATCGGCGGCACTTGGCTTGACTCAGAGGGGCGGGATGTTTGAGTCTTTCCGTTGCGGAGCATAAGGAAAGGCGAGTTACCGCCCTCTGCCACCAAACTGTGTGCCGGTCATCCGGTCTAGGAAACTCGTCCGCGCCCTAGGCGTTTTTGGGCACTTTTGGCGCCATCCAAAAGTGCCGCCTACGGGCCTTACGCCGCATCGTGCGGCTAGTGCGATGCAAGCATCGCACTCACGGCCCTCGGCCTTAGCGCCATCCTGGCGCAT
>JAEYRA010000116.1 GCA_023409755.1 Bacillota bacterium | reverse complement strand
CGGCTGAAGGGCGAGGGGGCACGCATGGGGGGGCACATCGCTTCGCTCGTGCGGGGTTTTACCTGGGGACACGCTCACGCGGGTGGGGTGAGTGCTACGGGCAAGCTGTATAGTGCCGCTGCGGGGTAAACCCGCGACGCGGCTGCGGGGCGAGGGGTGCTTGCGACGGGGGTGAACATTCCGGTTTGCGCCATGCGAGGGGAGTAGGTACGGAGGTCTATCGACGCTACGTTTACGCTTCGCTTTCGCCGCTGCCGCTGATGCGACAGCCACGAGTTTGGAGCACTCGACACGATGATAGGGGAGCCCGCCACCGCGCATGTCGCTGGCGGGCTTCCTGCTGTTGTGGCTCGTGTGGGTTTTTACGAGGGAACGCGCTGAGGGCGGGAGGGGCGAGTGCTACGGGCAAGCTGTTTCGTGCCGCTACGGGGTAAACCCGCGACAGACAAAGGCCACTCGGCCCTTCACATTGCTGCGCACCTTACCGGCACCTCGCCCGCATCGTGCGGGTTGTCACAACCTCTGGGTTGTGACCCGGTACCGCCGGCCTTAGGCGCATCCCAGGTCGCAGGGGCGAGCAGCACACGAAGTGTGCGACCAGCCGGCGCCTTGGATTGCAACCCTGCTCTCAAGCGGGGTATCCCCGCTCTGCCGCAGGGCTGGTCGCAACCTTCGGTTGCCTGGCCGCACGCATTGCGTGCTGCTCGGCCCTGCATCCTGGCTGCTCGCCCATGCAGCCAGAGTTGGGCCCAACGGGCGGCTTGTGCGTCGCGTGGCGAGCAAACAACCAATGCGTGAACCGTTTCCAACTCGCGCGGGTCGCGTCAGCGGCCGGCGCGACTGGCGAAGCGATCAGCGCTCGGTTTCAAAAGGCCAGTGGACGATGCCACCGAGGTTCCACACCCGGGTGTAGCCCATGCGGGCCAGCAGGGCGGCGGCCTGGGTGCTGCGCGCGCCGCTGTGGCAGTAGACAAAGATCGTGGCGTCACGGTCGGGCAGCACCTCGGCGGCGCGCAGGGGCACCACGGTTAGGGGCAGCAGCGTGCTCCCAGGCAGGTGGCCGTCGGCGTATTCTTCGGGCGTGCGCACGTCGAGGACGACGATGCCCGGTTCGTTCTGCAAGCGCTCCCGAGCCTCCTTCGGGGTGATGGACGGCACGGCGGCAGTGTTTCTGGCGCGGAATGCAAACATTTTCGATTTTCCTCCTGTGTAACCAGCGGTGCGGGCGACGCGCCATCGGCGGTTTTGCCGCCATTGTAACAGCCGCCGGTACAGTAAACTGTAACTTTGGGCACAAACAAAAGAGGGGTATTACATAGTCAAAAAGTTGTGTTTGCTGAATATAACAGCCGCCGGGCGGTTCATCCGCCCAAGGCACGCAACAGTCTGAGCCTTCTTCCCGCCGCAGCGACGTTCCCTTCGGGCGAGTTCTTCGCTCCTCAGCCGCGTCGCCGGTTTATCCGGCAGCGGCAGCACACAGCAGGTTCGAGGCACGCAGCCTTCCCGTGAGAGCGGCGTATCCTCCGAGTAAGCCAGAACGAGAATAAAAAGTAGAAGCCGTGTGACGGCGTGTACGGCACACGGCAAACAGACCAACTGCACGAGCACTCTAAATCGCGGCTGTCGCCATAGCGGTAGACGCGAAAGGGTGAACGCACCTCGCATGAGCACCTCACCGCGTAGCCGCGTCGCCGGTTCATCCGGCAGCGGCAGCACGCAACTTGTTCGAGGCACGCAGCCTTCCCGCGAGAGCGGCGTATCCTCTCGTAAAACCCGGCATGTGCTGCACAAACGAAAGCCGCTCGGCGACATGCGCGGCGGGCGGCAATCAATCACTCGTGCCATGTGCTCCAAACTCGCGGCGGTCGCGCAAGCGCCCGACGCGAAAGGCGGGCGCCAGCCCGCCTAAACGACCATAAACCCAGTGAGATACCCATAAGCCAGGTAGAGCATGAACGCGCCCAGCACCGAGCTCACCAGGATGTCGACCCAGGAACGGCGCGTGAGGGCCGCCAGTGCCAGCAGCATCGGTACCGCTCCCATCCAGTAGCGGTGGAAGCTCAGGAGCCACGAGGGGGACAGTGCCACGAAAAGGTAGACGATGAGATAGGCGCCCTCAGCCGGGCGAAGGCGGCGCACCAGCACCGGCAGCAGCGCCAGCGCCCCCACCATTCCAATCATCTGGGGGATCCACAGGAAGGCGTTGGTTTGCCCGCTGGTCTCGGTGAGCACGTTATCCCAGGTGGTGCGCACCGTCTGCCAGAAGAACTGCATGTGCTGGCCCCAGTGGCCGTCCTGAATGGTCAGGAACATCAACGGGTCGCCATACACCCGCCAGTTGAGCAGCAGGTAGACCCCCAGGCCCAGGGGCATGGCCAGTACCCAGGGCAGCGCCGGGCCCGCCACCCGCCAGAAGGCACGGGTGAACACCCGCCGGGGGTGGCGCAGGGCATCTTGTTTGGCCAGCACCTCCACCACGAAGGGCACAGCCAACAGCACGCCCATGTTGCGCGTGAGCGCCGCCAGGAAGCCCAGCAGCCCCGCCCAGGCCCACCGCCCCCGCCGCAGGCACCACAGGCAGCCTACGGAGAGGAGCAGGAAGAGGCTCTCGGTGTAGGGCGCGCCCAGGAACACCGCCGCCGGCATCAGCAGCAGCAGCCGCACCGCCCGCCAGCCCTGCTCGGGGCCGCCGTCGGCCTCGCCCAGACGGTAGAGCCCCACACTGGCCCCCACCAGGCTTACCCAGCTCACGGCCATGGCCGCCGCCAGCGCGCTGCCGCCCAAGAGCGGCTTCACCAGCCAGCTCGCCAGCGGGTAGAGGGGATAGAACACGATGAACAGCCACAGGTCGCCCCGGCTTTGGTCGGCGGTGTAGCCATACTGGATGATGTCGATGTAGTGAGGCGCATCCCAGCGGTTCCACGTGTCGGCAAGGGAAGTCTCCAACCCCAGCAGCCGCACGCAGACCCAGCCGAAGGCAACCAGCGCCAGCCGGGAGCCCAGTGCCCACAGCGCTGCCCTGCGCCACACCAGCCCCCGGGGGGCCGGGCCCAACACCGGCAGCGCCGGTTCAGGCGCACGGCAATGGAGTACCCACGCCGCCGCGCCGGCTCCCATGCAAAGGATGGCAATCCATTCCCAAATCGTTCCGATCAGATGCAAATCCCTCTATGCGTCCCAGATGAGCCGGGTGTGCAGCTCCACCGCCGCCACCGGCCCCCGGCACAGGCGCTGGGCCTGTGCCAGCAGATCCTGACGCACCACGTTGTATTCCAGCGGCACACCCAGCGCGTCCGCCGCGGCCTGAACCACCGGTTCGCCGTCGGCAAGGGCCTGGGCCGTACTCTCGTTGGCGAGGTTGGTGTTGTTGAGGAGGGCGCTGACCGGCAGGCGGGCGGTTTCTTCCATCTCCCGCACCAGGGTCACGATCTCCTCGGCGGTCGTCGTGAGCGGCCGCAGGGTGTTGACCACGCAGCGCACCCAGGGCTTTGCGGCGGTCAGCTCCCGGTGGTAGCGGCCCAGGGCCGTGGCCCCCGCCGGGTCACCGCCCACATCGAGCACCACCAGGTCATACCGCCCGGTGAAGACCGACTGCACCTCGGCCGGCAGCGCGGGGATGTCCACCCCCGTGCCCACAAAGAGCGGTGCGATGAGCCGCACACCGGCCCCCTCCAGCAGCTCCCGGTGCTCGCCCGAGCGGAAGAAGGGGTTGACGATGTCCAGGTCGACCAGCGCCACCTTCTGCCCCTGGGCCGCGGCGGTCAGCGCCTCGTGCAGGGCGAGCTCGGTCTTTCCGCTGCCATAATGGCCGATGTAGATGAGGAAGGGCCGGTTCATCGCCGCCCCCGCACCCGCCCCACCAGGTAACGTACATTCTCCCCCAGGGAGTGGACGCCGTGGTTGACCGCGGCCAGCGTGCGGCGGCTGCGGGTCACCATGTCGGGGTTCGTCCAGTAGAACACCTGGTCCACCACAAAGGTGATGAGCGCCAGCAGTACCGCCAGCAGCAGGAGATCCCGCGCGGTGGCGGAAGCGCTGCGCTCGCCGCCGGCGGCGCTGCGGAACCACTGGAACGCCTCTGCCATCCGCTCCTCGGTAAAGATGCCCGAGAAGAAGCGGACAATACCCAGATCCTTCAGCTTGTCCATGAGCTCAATCAGCTGTGTCATTGCTCCATCCTCCAATGCGCAACCAGTGCCTCTGCGGCACGCATCCCGTCAGCGGCGGCGGAGAGAATGCCCCCCGCATAGCCAGCGCCTTCCCCCGCCGGGTACAGCCCCGCAATGCCCTCGGCCTGCAGGTCTTCGCCCCGGGTGAGACGCACCGGCGACGACGTTCGGCTCTCCACCCCGGTGAGCACCGCGTCGCCCATTACATACCCCGGCATCTGCCGGCCAAAGGCTCCAAATGCGCCGCGCAGGGCATTCTCCAGCGCCGGGGGCAGCAGACCATTGAGGCGGGCCGGCACGGCCTGGGGCCGCACGGTGGGCTGCACCGCGCCAAAATGCTTGGTTGCCCGCCCGGCCAGGAAGTCCTCCAGCCGCTGGGCCGGCGCGCCTTCCCCGCCGGTGAGGGCGAAGGCCGCTTCCTCCAGCGTGCGCTGGAACGCCACACCGGCCAGGGGGCCGGTGCCCTCCAGCTCCTCGGGCCGCACGGCGGCCACGATGGCCGCGTTGGCGTTGGCTCCGTCGCGGGCGCGCAGGCTCATGCCGTTGACGGCCACCCGCCCCCGCTCGCTGCTGGCGTTGACGACCTGCCCGCCGGGGCACATGCAGAAGGAGTACACCGGCCGCCCGGCAATCTGCGCCGTCAGGTGGTAGTCGGCCGCTCCCAGCTTGGGGTGGCCCGCCGCCGGGCCCCAGCCCAGCCGGTCCACAAAGGCCTGGGGGTGCTCGGCGCGGAAGCCCACCGCAAAGGGCTTGGCTTCCATCACGACCCCCTGGGTCAGCAGGGTCTGCAGGGTATCCCGCGCGCTGTGGCCCACGGCCAGCACAGCGGCTTGGGTATCCACCACCTCGCCGCCGGTGAGCCGCAGACCGGTGAGGCGGCCCTCCGCCAGCACCAGCGACTCCACCCGGCAGCCGAAGCGCACCTCGCCGCCCAGGCTCTCAATCTCCCGCCGCACGGCGGGCAGCACCTGCCACAAGCGGTCGGTGCCCACATGGGGCCGGGCCGACCAGAGGATGTCCTCCGGCGCGCCGCTGCGCACCAGCAGGCGCAGTATCTCAGGGCAGCGGGGGTCGCGGATGCGGGTCGTCAGCTTCCCGTCCGAGAAGGTGCCAGCGCCGCCCTCGCCAAACTGCACGTTGCTGTCCTCGTTGAGGGCCCCGCCCGCCAGGAACGCCTGCACCGCCAGGCGGCGCTCGTCCATGGCCGCGCCGCGCTCCAGCACCAGCGGGCGGTAGCCGGCTCTCGCCAGCACCCAGGCCGCCAGCAGCCCCGCCGGGCCCGCCCCCACCACCACCGGGCGGGTTGTCAGCGGTTGGCCGCCCGGCGCGGGCAGTGTCCACACCGGCGGTTCGTAGCGCTCCACCCGGTTGGACGGAGCCGAGCGCAAAATGGTTTCCTCATCGGCCATGCGAATGGCCACGGTGTAGTTCAGGCGGATGTTGCCCCGGTGGCGGGCATCCACCGCCTGGCGCAGCACTGTGAGTTCGTCTATCTCCCAGGGGCGGCAGCCCAGCAAGCGGGCGGCCTCCTCACGCAGTTGTCTCTCCTCCGCCTCCAGCGGCAGTCGGAGTTCTGAAATTCTGATCAAAATGACCTCCAAGTCCGGTTCCACTGTATTCTACATGAATTAGCTTGCCCAGGCAAACGCTTCGCTTACGCTTCGCGTTCGCTTCGCTTTCGCGGCCGCCGCTGACGCGACGGCCGCGAGAGGGGAGTGCTCGACACAACTGCAGAGGGGCCCGCCGACGTACACGCCGCCGGCGGGCCTCATGCTATTCTGGCTCGTGCGAGTTTATTCCGGGCAGGACGCCGCTGCTGCGGGCGAGGGTGCGTGCCGCG
>JAEYRA010000104.1 GCA_023409755.1 Bacillota bacterium | reverse complement strand
AGCCCCGTCTCCCACTCGCGGTCGGCGCAAAGCGACGCCCGCGACTCCGGTTAGTTGTGCTTGAAATGCCTCATGCCGGTGACAACCATGGCGATACCGGCTTCGTCGGCAGCCTTCACGCTGTCAGCGTCGTTGACCGACCCGCCGGGTTGAATGATGGCGGTGATGCCGGCAGCCGCGGCGGCCTTGACACAATCGTCGAAGGGGAAGAAGGAGTCGGAAGCAAGAGCCGCGCCGCGTACCTTCTCGCCGGAGCGGTCCAGCGCCTGCTCGGTGGCCCAGATACGGTTGACCTGCCCTGGCCCGATGCCCAGGGACTGGCCGTCCTTGGCAATGGCGATGCCGTTGGATTTGGTGTGCTTGACGACCCGCCAGGCGAAGAGTAGGTCGGCCATCTCCTGCTCAGTCGGTGAGCGCTTGGTCACCACCGTCAGGTCTCCCTCGGGCAGCAGGTCAAGGTTCTGATCCTGCACCAGCAGGCCGCCCAGCACCTTCTTCATGTCCCAGGTGCCGCGGGCCACGGGGGTGGTGATGCCCGGCAACTCCAGCAGGCGCACGTTCTTCTTTTTGGTGAGTACGGTCAGCGCTTCGGGCGTGAAGGAAGGGGCCACCACAATCTCCAGGAAGATCTTGCTCATTTCCTTGGCGGTGGGCTCGTCCACGGGCACGTTCGTCACCACGATGCCGCCGAAGATGGACACCGGGTCGGCCTCATAGGCTTTGCGCCAGGCTTCCAGCAGCGTGGGGGCCGTGCCCACACCGCAGGGGTTGGCGTGCTTGACGGCCACGACCGTGGTGCCAGTGAACTCCCGCAGCAGTTCCAGCGCGCCGTTGGCATCGCCGATGTTGTTGTAGGAGAGCTCCTTGCCATGCAGCTGCCGGGCAGCGGCCAGCGACGCCGCCGGCACCTTGGGCTCGCGGTAGAACACGGCCTTCTGGTGGGGGTTCTCGCCGTAGCGCAGCTCCTGCTGCTTTTCAAAGGTCAGCGTCAGCCGCTGGGGGAATTCCCCGCCCTGGCGGCGGCGCAGATAGTCGAAGATCATCGCGTCGTAGTTGGCAGTGTGCTCAAACACCTTGCACTGCAGGCGAGCCTTGGTAGCGCGGCTCACTTCACCGTTGGCGGTGAGCTCCTCCACAATGGCCGGGTAGTCCGCCGGGTCAATGGCGACGGCCACGTCCTGCCAGTTCTTGGCGGCGGCCCGCAGCATGGTGGGCCCGCCGATGTCGATGTTCTCCACCGCTTCCTCAAAGGTCACGCCGGGCTTGGCGATCGTCTGTTGGAAGGGATAAAGGTTGATGGCCACGATGTCGATGGGTGCCACACCCAGTTCGGCGATCTGCGCCATGTGCTCCCCATTGCTGCGCATGGCGAGGATGCCGGCGTGGATCATCGGGTGCAGGGTCTTGACCCGGCCGTCCAGGCACTCGGGAAAGCCGGTGAGGTCGCTGACCTCCACCACGGGCAGGCCCGCCGCACGGATGGCGGTCGCCGTGCCGCCGGTGGAGATGAGCTCCACCCCAAGTCCATGGAGTGACCGGGCGAAGTCCACCACGCCGGTCTTGTCAAAAACGGATAGGATTGCACGCATGGATTGTCCCTCCATAAAATTGATGACGAGTTTGGGCCGGGCAAGGCCGCTCATACCACGCGCCCTGTGCTTCCTCCGGGTTGACGGGAAGCTCCCGGCAAATCAATATCCAGCACTGACTTTTGTCAGTCGACCACTCAATCCTGTTTCGGTTGGACGATGACCTGCCGTCCCACCACCCGCAGGCGGTCAGCGCAGAGGAGCGCCACGGCTTCGGCCAGCAGGCGGTGTTCGTGGGGCAGGATGCGCGCGGCCAGGGTGTCGGCGGTGTCGCCGGGCAGCACCTCCACGGCCTGCTGGGCCACAATGGGCCCGGTGTCCACGCCCTCCTCGGCAAAGTGCACCGTGCAGCCCGACACCTTCGCGCCGTAATCCAGCACGGCCTGGTGCACGTGGTGACCATACATCCCCTTGCCGCAGAAGGCCGGGATGAGCGCCGGGTGAGTGTTGAGGATGCGGTGCGGGAAGCGGGCGACGGTCTCGGCGGTCAGAATCTCCAGCCAGCCGGCCAGCACCACGACCTCGGCCCCATACTCCACCAAAGTCTGGTGGACGGCAGCCCCAAAGGCCTCGTCGCCCAGGGTTTTACGGTTAACGTAGACCGCGGGAATGCCGGCGTCCCGCGCGCGCTGGGCGGCAAAGGCCGCCTTGCGGTTGTAGACCAACACGCAGACACGACCGTCAATCTCCCCCCGGGCGATGGCGTCCAGAATGGCCTGGAAGTTCGTCCCCCCGCCGGAGGCCAGCACCGCGATGTTCTTCACAGACACAGGCGGATGCCCTCCTCGCCCTCGGCCACCTCGCCGATGACCCAGGCCTTGTCGCCCAGGGCGGTGGCGCGTGCGGCCACGGCTTCGGCCTCACTGGCAGACACAGCCAGCACCATGCCGATGCCCATGTTGTAGGTGTTGTACATGGCGCGTTCGGCCACCCCGCCCAGCACCTGCAGATGGGAGAACACCGCCGGAACCGGCCAGGTGCCGCCGCGAATGACAGCGGTGCAGCCCGCCGGCAGAATGCGCGGGATGTTCTCAATAAACCCACCGCCGGTGATGTGGGCAATGCCCTTGAGGACAAACTCCTGCGTCAGTTGCAGGATGGTATTGACGTAGATGCGGGTGGGAGCGAGCAGCTCCTCCCCAGCGGTGCGCCCAAACGCCGGCACGAACTGCGCCAGGGCCTCGGGCGTGTCGCCCATGAGCTTGCGGGTGAGCGAGAAGCCGTTGCTGTGAACTCCGCTGGAGGCCAGGCCCACCAGCTTGTCGCCCGGCACGATGGTCGCGCCGGTGATGGACTTTTTCCGGTCCACAATGCCCACAGCGAAACCCGCCAGATCGTACTCCCCCTCGGGGTAGAAGCCGGGCATCTCGGCCGTCTCGCCACCGATGAGCGCGCAGCCGGACTGCACACACCCTTCGGCCACACCAGCCACAATCTGGGCGGCACGCTCGGGGTCAAGCTTGCCGGTGGCCAGGTAATCCAGGAAGAACAGGGGCTTGGCCCCCTGGCAGACGATGTCGTTGACGCACATGGCCACCGCGTCGATGCCCACGGTGTCGTGCCGGTCGGTGGCAAAGGCAATCTTGAGCTTGGTGCCCACGCCGTCGGTGCCGGAGACCAGCACCGGTTCCTCCATACCGGCGAAGGCTTTGAGCGAGAAGAACCCGCCAAAGGAACCCACGTCACCCAGCACGCCCTCGGTCAGCGTGCGCCGAATGTGCTGCTTGTAGCGGGACACGGCCTCATAACCGGCCTCGACGTCCACACCTGCCTGCTTGTAGTCCATCATGCCCTCCGGGTGGTTCGCCTGCGCTGCTTCGCAACGCAGGCGAGTTTAGAAGTACTTGTTCTGGGGGTTGTTTGCCGCGTGACGCACATGTCGTCACACGGCGTCAGGCCAATCGGTTCATACCATCGTTTTACGTAGGGGACGCCGCTGCGGCGGGGATGGCCGAATGCTCCGTGCCGTTTGCTGTGTGCCGCGGGCGGATGAACCGCCTCGCGGCCTCCGGGTATGGTCTGTCAACCTGTCAATGACCGAGGCGTTACGCCTTGGCTTCCAGTTCCTCCACCGGCACGGGGTAGTTGCCATCAAAGCAGCCCCGGCAGAAGCCGCAGCCCGAGCCTTCCACGGTCTTCAGGAGGTCGGCCATGGGGAGGAACTCCAGGCTGTCTGCCCCGATGAGCTTGCGGATTTCTTCAATGCTGTGGTTCGCACCGATGAGTTGGGCGGTGTTGGGGGTGTCAATGCCGAAATAGCATGGGTGCGTGACCGGCGGGGAACTGACTCGCATGTGCACCTCCCGCGCGCCAGCCATGCGCAGCATCTCCACAATCTTACGGCTGGTGGTGCCGCGCACAATGGAGTCATCCAGCAGCACGATACGCTTGCCCTGAACATTGCGCCGCAGGGCGTTCAGCTTGATCTTGACGCCCTCCTCACGCTTCACCTGCTGGGGTTGTATGAAGGTGCGGCCCACATAGCGGTTCTTGGCCAGGCTCTCGCCAAAGGGAATGCCGCTCTCCTTGGCAAAGCCGATGGCCGAGGTGATGGCCGAATCGGGCACGCCGGACACGAGGTCGGCATGGGCGGGGAAGCGCTTGGCCAGCAGACGCCCGGCATTCTCCCGCGCCTGGTAGACGCTGATGCCGTCGATGACGCTGTCGGTACGGGCGAAGTAGACAAACTCAAAAATGCACAGCTTGCTCTCCAGCGGGGTTTCGGTCCGCTGGGAGGACAGGCCGTCCTTGTCGATCACGATGAGCTCGCCGGGCCGCACATCGCGGATGAACTCAGCCCCGGCGGCGTCGAAGGCGCAGGACTCGCTGGCCAGTACATAGGCGTCGTCCACCCGGCCCAGGGCCAGCGGGCGAATGCCCAGCGGGTCGCGCACGCCAATCAATTTGTCGCGGGTCATCACGACCAGCGCGTAGGAGCCGCGAATGAGCCCCATGGCGTACTTGATGGCCTCGGTGAGTTCGCCGCCGTGGCGGGCGATGAGCGAGGCGATGACCTCGGTATCGAGGGTTGTCTGAAAGATGTTGCCCTGCCGCTCCAGGTCGGCACGGATGCTCTCAGCATTGACGAGGTTGCCGTTGTGGGCCAGGGCGATGGTGCCCTCGCTGTAGCGCACCACCAACGGCTGTGAGTTCGTGAGCTCGCTGGCGCCGGAGGTCGAGTACCGCACGTGACCGATGCCCACGTGGCCGGCGCCCAGCCGCGCCATCGTCTCCTCGTCGCCGAAGACTTCATTGACCAGGCCCATGGCCTTGTAGTTGCGCAGCTCCCGGCCATCGGCCAACGCGATGCCGGCACTCTCCTGCCCGCGGTGCTGCAGGGCATACAGGGAGTAATAGAGCGATTCAGCCACGTTTTCTCCGTTACCGTCGTAGTAACCGACGATGCCGCATTCCTCGGGCATGGTGTCGGTCCAGGGCTTCAGGCGCAGGTAGGGGCAGCCCGCGGGTCTCATCAGGCTTTGCCCCCCATCAGGCGGTGCAGCACTTCCTGGTAGGCCTCTTCCACATCGCCCAGGTCCCGGCGGAAGCGGTCCTTATCGAGCTTCTGACCGGTGCGGCTGTCCCAGAAGCGGCAGGTATCGGGGGAGATTTCGTCCGCCAGAATGATCTTGCCCTGGAAGCGGCCAAACTCCAGCTTGAAGTCGATGAGCTCGATGTTGAGATCCTTGAGGTAGGCGGTCAGCACGTCATTGACGCGGAAGGAATAGGCGGCGATCTGGGCCATCTCCTCAGCCGTGGCCAAGCCCATGGCCGCGATGTGGTAGTCGTTGATCATGGGGTCACCCAGCGCGTCATCCTTGTAGCAATACTCCAGTACCGTGGTCTGGAGCTTGGTGCCTTCCTCAAGGCCCAGACGCTTGGAGAGCGACCCGGCGGCGATGTTGCGGACGATGACCTCCACCGGCACGATCTGCACGCGCTTCACGATTGTCTCGCGCTCGCTGATCTCCTCCACCAGGTGGGTGGGCACGCCGTTCTGCTCCAGCAGCTGGAACAGATGGTTGGACACGACGTTGTTGACCACGCCCTTGCCCACGATGGTGCCGCGCTTGACGCCGTTGAAAGCGGTGGCGTCGTCCTTATAGGAGACGATCACATAATCCGGGTTGTCGGTGGCAAACACCTTCTTGGCCTTGCCTTCGTAAAGCTGCTCCGTCTTTTGTACCATTTCAGCCTCTCCTCTCGAGCTTTTCGTCACTCTCCCGCACGCGGCGGGTCATGTCGGCCTTGAAGGCCGTCAGTTTCTCCGTCAACGCAGGGTACTTCAGGGCAAGCATCTGCGCGGCCAGGATGGCGGCGTTCTCGGCCCCGTCCACGCCCACGGTGGCCACCGGCACACCGGCGGGCATCTGCACGATGGACAGGAGGGAATCCAAGCCGTCCATAAAGGAGGATTTGATGGGAATGCCGATGACCGGCAGGGTGGTGAATGCCGCCAGCACGCCGGGCAGGTGGGCCGCCTTGCCGGCAGCCGCCAAGATGACGTCGATGCCGTTAGCCGCGGCGCTCCGTGCGAAGGCCGCCGCTTCGTCAGGCGTGCGGTGGGCCGATAAAATGCGCACCTCAGCTTCGATTCCGAAGGACTCCAGTCGATTGAGTGCCGACTCCAACACGGGCAGATCCGAACCGCTGCCCATCACAAGCGCCACCTTTGGCATGTCGTTTCCTCCGTTGTGCTGCCGCAATTTGTTGGCAACAGCATAGCAGAAAGGAAGCACCCGTTCAAGTCATTTTCCGCAACAATTATCCGCTATACGGATTTAATGTTCGTGTTTTTGGCTCTGACGAAGAGTAATTGGCAAAAATTGACCGGGAACGCAACAATCAAACGAACGTTTTATCACGGTGAACCGTGAATGCATGAAGCTCCGCAGCCCGACGCGAACGTTCGCCCAACCGCCCAAACCCGGAGCAGACGCGCCGGACCTGTCAGAGGCTCAGAGTGTCTGCATACCCCAAAAACGGGCATAAGGGGGATGAACCTCCCGACGATTCATTCGGCGGGAGGAATGGAGAGAGGATCGCGAGCAGGATGCAAAAGCTCGCCCGCAGGCGCAACGTATCCTTAGTAACCCGCACAAGAGCTGCAGTTTTTGATCGGTCCATCGCAATACTTCGTGCCTTTTCCGGCACCTCGCCCGCATCGTGCGGGCTTGTCACAACCCTGCGGAATGTGACCCAGTGCCGTCGGCCTTACGCGCACCCTGCGCCTTGGATTGCTCGCGTTGCTCTCAACGATTCTGAAGAATCGTCTGCCGCAACGTCAGACGCGGAAGGGCGTCCAACTCAAGCACCGGGCGGGACTGAGAGTCGGCGACATGCGCGGCGAATCAGACACGCAGGGCTGGTCGCAATCCTTCGGATTGCTGCTCGCCCAAGCATCCCGGAAGGCATTGCCCTGCAATGCCTTAGCGCTGGTCGTGGCCTTTGCCCACTGCTCGCCCTTTCAACCGGGATGGCGCGTAAGGTGTGAACGGGATTTGGCCATAACGGGGACAAGATGTCCGATTCGTGGAAGTCACAACAGCGGCCAGGCTGCAGGGGCGAGCAGCCAGGCTGCAGGGGCGGGCAGTGCGCGCTGCGCACGACCACGAGTGCCTAGCACACAACCGGCCAGACGCGAAAGGCTGTCGCTTTGTCGACAGCCTTTCCCTCATGCGCTGCGCGTACGAACCATACGCAGCAGTTCCAGTTTGTAGCGGCCGGCCAGCCGGCGAGCGGCTTCTTCCGGTATCCCTTCCAGAATGAGCTGCCGGCACAGGCGCCGCCGGGCAGCGGCACCCCGGCAAGCCCACACCACCAGCACCACAGGCAGCGCCAGCAGCCAACCCAGGCCCTTCAACACGCCCAATGCCGCGTTGGGTGCTCTTCGTTTCGTCCCCATGGCACTTCCCGCCTACTTGCCGTTGTTGGTGACGTTGACGATGTCCTTGAAGGAGATCATGTAGTTCTCCGTCAGCTTCAGTGCCAAGTCATTGGGGATGCCAGCCCCAATGAGCTCTTTGTAGAAGGCTCCGACAGCCCGGCCGGTGTTGGCCCCGTTCTCCTGGGAGTAGTAGGACTTCTGGATGCCGTCCAAGAGCTTGGGCACCTTGTCGGACACCGCGTCCAGCAGTTCGGCGATCTCCTTGACCGGAATCTCCTTGTTTCCTCTTTCCTTGTTCTCGGCGTTGTCATCGTGTACGGTCATGATCATTTCCTCCTTCTCTTTCTGCGTCATCACACCGGGTGGGTCGCCAACCGCAATGCGGTGTGGCACACCATCCGAACCAAATTGAGTGAGTCCCGCGTCACCGTCAGCCAGTCAGCCGCCGGCTCGGGCCGGCCAAAGAGTGCGTCACGCACCTGTGCCAGCGTCTGGGGGGCCGGTTGCGGAGCCTCTGCCGTCACAGCGTCGGACACCCGCACCCAGAAGGCCAGCTCGGCCCGGCAGTGGGCACAGGCAGCCAGGTGGGCCAGCACCTGCTGTTCCTCCGCCGGCGGCAGCGTGCCCGCCAGCAACCCGGGGAGCCTGTCCTCCATGTCCATGCACTCCATCGTCGTCCCTCCCTACGCCATACGCTCGGCCAACTCACGTTTGAGCCGGTGCATGCGTGATTTGATCGTTCCCTCCGGCACGCCGAGCACCTCGGCGGCCTCATTATAGTTGAGCCCCTGCTGAAAGATCAGGTCTAGCAATTCCCGCTGCTCATCCCCCAAGGAGGCCACAGCCTGCCGCAGTGTCACCTGCTCGGCCGTCTGGCGCATCGGGTCCCAGGCCGGCTCAGGCCCACCCTCGGGTAGGGGTGCTTCTTCAGGCCGTCGGCGGTGCCAGTCGGCCAGCTTGTGCCGGGCGATGCCGATGAGCCAGGTCAGCGGCCGGCTGCCGCCCTGGTACCGCCCCGCCCCGCGCCACGCCGCCAGGAAGGTCTCCTGCAGCACATCGGCGGCCTCTTGCTGGCCCAACCCGCGGGAGAGAAGGTAGGCGAGCACGCGACCGGCACAAGCGTGGTAGAGCTCTTCCATCGCAGCCGACTCGCCGCCGGCCACGCGCCGCAGTAGCGCTGCCTCCCGGTCCTCCATGCCTCGCTCCCCTCCTTCCATTGAGTTTGTCGCACAGTGACGCCAAAAGGTTCACCAACAGCAAAGATTGCCGTCAACCTTTATGGATGCAAATGACCAAACGCCACACAAAGGAAACGGACGAACAACAATGTTAACGAAATGAACGTGTTATCCCCGTCCTTCCTGCGCACGTCAATGGTCCGCCGCCCCACAAAACAGCTTGCCGACCCGTTTTACAGGTCGCCGCAAAGTCTGCCAGACATTTGTAGCATGCACTGAGGAGATGAAAATAGCAAGCAGGCATTGTGTTTCTCAGCGGCCTGAAAGTGTCATGTTTCCTGATCCATCCGATGTTTCATAAAACTTTCACTTGCTCATCACGCGATCCATATGCAAAATGAGTATGGTATATCGAATGATGAAGTCTGGAGAAGTGCCAATGCAGAATTTTAAAACACTCCGCGTCATACTTGCGCTTGGTGTCGTCACGGTCTCGCTTGTTGGGTGTTCCGGCAATGCCAATCCGTCCGTCACCGCAACGGCAAGCGCATCCGCAAGCCCCAGCGCAACCGAAAGCCCCAGCACAGGCGCAAGCGCCGCCAATACTTCCGAGTTTTCCTACAGCGACGGGATTGATGAGAACGGTCTGTGGGCCGGGATCACCGCCCTGGACTACGTGGATCTGTGTGAGTACACATCCATTTCCATCCCCCGCGAGGAATATGCCGTGTCCGAAGCCGACATTGACAGCCAGGTGGATTCCATCGTGTCTTCCTATTCCACCCAGGAGCAAGTAACAAACCGCGCGGTGAAAGACGGCGACACGGTCAACATTGATTATGTCGGGAGCATCGACGGCGTTGCGTTTGACTCCGGCTCCACAAACGGAGAGGGAACGGATATTACCATCGGAACAACGCAGTACATCGATGACTTTCTGGAACAGTTGATCGGCCACAAGCCCGGCGAAACGTTCGATGTGAATGTGACGTTCCCCGCGGACTATGGCGTGGAAGACCTGAACGGCAAGGACGCCGTGTTCAAGACCACGATCAACTACATTACCGAAACAACCGCACCGGAGCTTACAGACGCATTTGTTGCCGAAAACTTGAAATTAGAATACGACTGGTCTACGATCGACGAGATGAGGAAGAGCATTTCTGAGGATCTGAAGAACTCCGCAATCCAAAGTTATCTGGATGAGTACATGGCTGCAAACTCCACGGTCAAATCCCTTCCTGATGCGCTCATGACCTATCAGGAAAATTCGCTGGTCTCCTACTATCAGGATATGGCGGACTCTTATGGCGTGGGGTTAGAGGAATTCATAACCTCCTACCTGAGCATGTCCTCGGTGGAGGACCTTTTGGCAAGCTACCAGGAGGAAAACACGCAATACGCAAACGATTGTCTGATTGTGCAGGCCGTTGCGGAGGACGCTGGCCTCACAGTGAGCGATGAGGACGTCACAAACTTCTTCAGTGAGCATGTGGAGGGAGGCGATCCAGCGGAGTACACAGAGTATTACGGGATGCCCTACATCAAGCAAACGGTGCTTCGTCAAATGGTAACAGACTATCTGGCAGACCGCGCTGTTTTACAGTAAACCAAACCCCGCCTTTTGTGAACTGCCCCCTGGTTTATAGACAGTGGAAAAAGCCCCCAGCCGTAGGGAATCGAAAGATTACGCAGACTGGCACCGTTTTTCAAACGGTGTCAGTTTTGTTTTCAAACAAAGTCTGTGGTTGTTATAGAAATGGATGTAATCATGAATCAAGTCGCAAGCCTCCTGGTGAGTAACTGGCTTGGCAATATCGAGACACTCGCTCTTCAGAATGCCAAAGAAATTCTCCATGCTAGATCCGCTTTTTCTCCAGCGACATGAAAGACCTCCTGCTGTATTGATCCTACAACAGGAGGTCTTTTTTAGCACTGTCCGTTTTGTGGGGTTCTGTTCAGTTCACTTGGGCGGGGTTTTGATTGCTGCTACTTCTTGGGGATAAAGCCCTGCTTGCACAGCAGCTCGGCCATCAGCACGCCGCCGCCGGCCGCGCCGCGCAGCGTGTTGTGGGAGAGGCCCACGAACTTGTAGTCGTAGTGGGTATCCTCCCGCAGGCGGCCCATGGAGACGGTCATGCCGTTGCCCAGGTCGCGGTCCAGCTTGGTCTGGGGGCGGTTGTCCTCATCGCAGTAGACGAGGAACGGGTCGGGCGCGCTGGGCAGGCCAAGCTCGGCCGCAACACTCTTGAACCCGCGCCACCGCGCGATGATCTCGTCCTTGCTGGGCTTCTTGGCAAAGCTGACAAACACCGCCGCCAGGTGGCCGTCGGTCACCGGCACGCGGATGCATTGGGTCGTGATGTCGGGCGCCACGGCCGGCACAACCACGCCGTTTTCCACCCGTCCCCAGATCTTCAGGGGTTCCTGCTCGCTCTTCTGCTCCTCCCCGCCGATGAAGGGAATGACGTTGTCCATCATCTCAGGCCAGGAGTCAAAGGTCTTGCCCGCGCCGGAAATGGCCTGATAGGTGCAGGCCAGCACTTTGGTGGGCTCAAAATCCAGCAGCGCCTGCAGCGGCGGTACGTAGCTCTGGATGGAGCAGTTGGGCTTGACGGCGATGAAGCCGACCTTGGTGCCCAAACGCTGGCGCTGGGTGGCGATGACGGCGGTGTGCCCGTGGTTGATTTCCGGGATCAGCATGGGCACGTCAGCCGCCATACGGTTGGCCGAGTTGTTGGAGATGACCGGCGTCTCCGCCCGGGCGTAGTCCTCCTCCAGCTTCTTGGTGGCAGCCTTGTCCATATCCACCGCGCAGAACACGAAGTCCACCTCAGCGGTGACCGCCGCCACGTCGGAGGCGTCCTTGACCACGATGCCCGCCATGGAGGCCGGCAGGGGCTTGGGCATGAACCAACGGCCCGCCGTGGCTTCGGCGTACGTTTTGCCCGCCGAGCGGGGGCTGGCTGCGATGGTCGTCACCTCAAACCAGGGGTGATTCTCCAGAAGGATTGCGAAGCGCTGGCCCACCATGCCGGTACCCCCGGCAATGGCCACGCGGTATTTCCTGTCCATCCCATCATCCTTTCGGGTGTCGTTGTTTCAGTCTATGCCACTGGGCGGCGGGGGTTGTTACTCCACCGTCGTCACCCAGCCGTGGGGGTCGGGCAGCCGCCCAAACTGGATGCCCGTCAGGGTATCATACAGACCCTGGGCCAGCGGGCCGGTCTTTCCGCCGTTGATGCTCATGATGTGGCCGTCCCAGTTGAGCTCACCCACCGGCGACACCACGGCCGCCGTGCCGGTGCCAAAGACTTCCTTGAGCTGCCCCTTGGCGTGGGCGTCCACCAGCTCGTGGATGTCCACCTTGCGCTCGGCGGTTTTCAGGCCGCGGTCGCGGGCCAGCGTCAGGATGGAGTCACGGGTCAGGCCCGGCAGAATGCTGCCGCCCAGCTCCGGCGTCACCAATTCGTCGCCGATGACGAAGAAGATGTTCATCGCACCCACTTCCTCAATGTAACGGCGATGAACGCCATCGAGCCACAGCACCTGGGTGTACCCGAGCTTCTTGGCTTCCTCACCGGCCTTCAGGCTGGCGGCGTAGTTGGCCGCGGCCTTGGTGAAGCCCATGCCGCCCTTGACGGCGCGGACGTACTCGTTCTCCACATAGATCTTGACCGGGTTGAACCCCTCGGGGTAGTATGGCCCCACGGGGCTCAGAATGATGTAAAAGAGGTAGGTGTCCGACGCCTTGACACCCAAATAGGGGTCGGTGGCAATCATTGTCGGGCGGACGTAGAGCGATGTGCCGGGCTCCTTCGGGATCCAGCCTTCCTCCACCTTCAGGAGTTCGCAAAGCCCCTCGTAGGCCTCGTCCACGTCGATCTCCGGCATGCTGAGGCGCCGAGCCGAGCTGTTCATGCGCACAAAGTTGTCCTTCGCGCGGAAGAGAAGCGTCTTGCCCTCCGGCGACTTGTAGGCCTTCAAGCCCTCAAACATGGCCTGACCGTAGTGCAGCACCATGGACGCCGGGTCCATCTCAAAGTTGGCGTAGGGCCGAATCTGGCGCTTGTGCCAGCCCTTTCCGGTCTCATACTCCATTGTCAGCATGTAGTCGGTGAAGGTCTTGCCGAACTTCAGTTGATTGGCGTCGGCAAACTTCTCCTTCAAGGTTGTGCCGGGCACAAACTCAAATTTGCCCATGGGGTATCCCCTCCCACTCTCTCTAAATTACTTATTTTTACCACAGGGGGCCGGTGGTGTCCAGTGTTATTTTGTGGTTGAGTTCCGCTTGGTTGACAAAAAGATAACGAGTCGGAATTACTCCCACTGGGAATAGGTTTGCTCCACCAGGGCCGGCGCGGCCTGCCCTCCTGTGAGGTCGGCCATCTCCCGCAGGAAGCGCGATTCCTCCCCCGCTCGCACCAGCGCCTCCACCGTCAGGGCTGCGCCATACTGCAGGCCCAGCAGCCGGTGGGGCGAGCGCTCAAAGAACCGCTCCACCCGGCCCGAAAGGCTGTAATCCAGGTCGACCCGGTAGCGCAGGCTTCGCTCCAGCGTACAGGGCCCGGCTGCGGCCACGGCCTCGGCCGCCGCACGGCCGAAGGCACGGCCCAGCGGGCCGGCCCCCAGGTGCACACCGCCAAAGTACCGCACCACGGCCACCGCCGCACCGGTCACATTCTGGCGCTTCAGGGCTTCCAGCATCAGGAGCCCGCCTGACGGCTCGTGGGCGTCGTGGTACCGCTGCACCTCGCCGCCCCACCCGCAGAGGTAGGCAAACAGCACCGCCGAGCAATCGGGGTAGCGCGCCCGCACGCCCTCCAGGAAGGCGAGGGCGTCGGCCTCCCACAGGGCGGGGGCGGCAATGCCGATGAAACGTGACTTCTTCTCGGTAAAGTCGCTCATCCCCTCCCGCGCCAGCGTGCGGTAGGCATCGGGCTCAATGGGCGTGCGCCCGCCATCCCCCGGGGCTGGCATCAGTCCTCCACGACGACCCGGTGGTACACCTTCTTGCCCTTGCGGATGACGAAGGAGCTCCCCTCCAGGGTCGCTGGGTCAATGCGCTCGGCGGTGTCGGTCACCTTGCGCCCGTCGATGGACACGCCGCCCTCACGGATGAGGCGGATGCCCTCGCCGTTGCTGGCGGTGAGCCCGCAAGCCAGCAGTACCTCGGCCACCCGGCCATGCTCGGTGAGTTGGGCACGGGTCAGCGTGGTGGTGGGCATGTTGCTGTCGTCACTGCCCTGGCCGAAGAGTGCCTCAGCCGCCGCGCGGACGCGGTTGGCCTCCTCCTCGCCATGGATGAGCTTGGTGACCTCCCAAGCCAGCACCTTTTTGGCCTCGTTGATGCGCTCGTCCTTCAGCGCCCCCAGGCGGTTGACTTCGTCCATGGGAAGGAAGGTCAGCATGGCGAGAGCGTTGCGCACGCCGCTGTCCTCAATGTTGCGCCAATACTGATAGAACTCATAGGGCGAAGTGCGCTCCGGCGAGAGCCACAGCGCGCCTTTCTCGGTCTTGCCCATCTTCTTGCCCTCGCTGTTGGTGAGCAGCGAGAACGTGCAGACATAGGCGGGCTTGCCCTCCTTGCGGCGGATGAGGTCGGCCCCGGCCAGCATGTTGCTCCACTGGTCGTCGCCACCCATCTGCAGCACGCAGTTGTGCTTGTTGTGCAGCATCAGGAAGTCGTAGCCCTGCATGAGCATGTAGTTGAACTCCAGGAAGCTGAGGCCCTTCTCCATGCGCAGCTTGTAGCAGTCCGCGGTCAGCATCCGGTTGACCGAGAAATGAACGCCGATGTCCCGCAGGAACTCGACGTAGTTCAAATTCATCAGCCAGTCGGCGTTGTTCTCCAGCAGGGCTTTGCCGTCGGCAAAGTCAAAGAACCGGGAGAACTGGCCTTTGATCGAATCCACATTGGCGGCGATGTCGGCAGCCGTCAGCATCTTCCGCATATCGGTCTTGCCACTGGGGTCGCCCACCATGGCCGTGCCGCCGCCCACCAGGGCGATGGGCCGGTGCCCGGCCCGCTGCATGTGGGCCATGGCCATCACGGGGATGTAGTGCCCGATGTGCAGGCTGTCTGCCGTGGGGTCAAAACCCACGTAGAACGTCACACTTTCCTGCTCCAGCAGCTTGTAGAGGTCCTCCTCAAAGGTGATCTGCTGCAGGAAACCACGCTCCCGCAGGGTATCGAGCACATTGGCCATTTCGCCCACTCCTTTTGTCTTCGCGTATCCACAATACTATAGGCGAGCACGCCGGGCAAGTCAAGCCGGGCGGGCTTGCGTTGCCCCCGTAATCCTGTATAATAGTATTTTGTGTTGATCGTTCACCATGGGCACTGCACCGCGCTGGCAGCGCCTTTTTGTTTGGAAAACCATTTGGGAGGAAACCGCAAACCTTGATTACCGTAACCGATGTCAGCCTGCAATTCAACGGCCGAAAGCTCTTTGACGACGTCAACCTGAAGTTCACCCCCGGCAACTGCTACGGGGTCATTGGCGCCAACGGTGCCGGCAAGACCACCTTCACCCGCATCCTCTCCGGCGAGTTGGAGCCCACCACCGGCGAGGTTGCCCTGACCCCCGGCGAGCGACTCGCGATCTTGGAGCAGGACCAGTTCAAGTTCGACGCCCACACCGTGCTCAACACGGTCATCATGGGTCACAAGCGGCTTTACGAGATCATCCAGGAGAAGGATGAGCTCTACGCCAAGGCCGACTTCACCGAGGAGGACGGCGTGCGGGCCGGTGAGCTGGAGCATGAGTTTGCCGAGCTCAACGGCTGGGATGCTGAGAGCGACGCCGAGCGGCTGCTGATGGGCCTGGGCATCGGTCGCGAGCTGCATGACCGGCTCATGGGTGAGCTGACCGGCGATGAGAAGGTCAAGGTGCTGCTGGCACAGGCGCTTTTTGGCAACCCGCACATCCTGCTGCTGGATGAGCCAACCAACCACCTGGATTTCCACGCTGTGCGCTGGCTGGAGGACTTCCTGCTGGAGTACCCCAACACCGTCATCGTAGTGAGCCACGACCGCCATTTCCTCAACCAGGTGTGCACCCACATGGTGGACATCGACTATGGCCGTATCAGCATGGTCGTGGGCAACTACGACTTCTGGTACGAGTCGAGCCAACTGGCCCAGCGCATGCTGGCCGACCAGAACAAGAAGAAGGAAGAGAAGATCCGCGAGCTGCAGACGTTCATCGAGCGGTTCAGCTCCAATGCCTCCAAGGCCCGGCAGGCCACCAGCCGCAAGAAGCTGCTGGAGAAGATCACCCTCGACGACATCCGTCCCTCCACCCGCAAATATCCCTTTGTGGCCTTCGCCCCCGAGCGGGAGGCCGGCAAGGACATCCTCATCGTGGAGGGTCTCAGCAAAACCATCGGAGGCGAGCCGGTACTGCAAAACCTCAATTTTATCGTGAACCGCGACGACAAGATCGTGTTCCTCAGCCGCAACAAGCTGGCAATGACGACGCTCTTTGAGATCCTGACCGGGAACCTGGAGCCCGACGCGGGCACCTTCCGCTGGGGCATCACCACCAGCCAGGCCTACCTGCCCAAGGACAACACAGAGTTCTTCCAGCGGCCCGACCTCAACATGATCGACTGGCTGAGGCAATACTCGCCCGACCAGAGCGAGACCTTCGTGCGGGGCTTCCTGGGGCGGATGCGCTTCTCCGGCGATGAACCGCTGAAGAGCTCGTCGGTGCTCTCCGGCGGGGAGAAGGTGCGCTGCATGCTGGCGCGGCTCATGCTCTCCACCGCCAACGTCCTGCTGCTGGATGACCCGACCAACCACCTGGACCTCGAGTCCATCACAGCGGTCAACGACGGACTCATGGCCTTCCGGGGCACCATGCTCTTTTCGAGCCACGACCACAAGTTCATCGAGACCATCGCCAACCGCGTGATCGAGATCACCCCCCAGGGCGCCTACGACTACACCGGGGAGTTCAACGAATTCCTGGAGAACGAGAAAGTGCAGGCGCAGATCGCGGCGATGTACGCGTAAGATTCGCGTACGCCGCTACGGCGACGTTCGCGATTTGGACAGCCTTTCGCGTCTGCCGCTATTGCGACAGCCGCGATTCTGACAGCTTGTTCTCGTTGTGGCCAGATCGGTCGCCGCACATGTCGCCGACCGATCTCAGGCTATAGTTTTCATACGGGTTTCTAAAGATACGTTGCGCCTTCGGGCGGGACTTTCTCTTCTACTCGCGCTGACTTCGCCTGTCCTCCCGACGAATGAATCGTCGGGAGGTTCATCCCCCTTAGTCCGTTCCGGAGGTTTGTTGATATTCTGAAACGGCCAGCGCTGGTTGCGCTGGCCGTTTGTTGTCTGCTTTCTTGGGCGGGGGTACTTACCGGTCTTCTTCTGGCAGCCACTTGGCGGCCAGCTCCAGGTATTCCTCGGCGTTCTGGCGGTTGGCGGCGTGCTCCTCGGGCCGGGTGGGGCGCTTCACCAGCGCAGGCACGCCCAGCACCAGGCTGCCCTCCGGCACCTGGGTGTTGGGGGAGACGACCGCACCGGCCCCCACGATGGAATTGGCCCCGATGACTGCCCCGTCGAGAATCGTAGCGCCCATGCCGATGAGGGTATTGTCACCGATGGTGCAGGCGTGCACGGTGGCGTTGTGGCCGATGGTGACCCCCCGACCAATGACGGTGGGCACCCCGGGGCTGACGTGGATGACCGCACAGTCCTGGAGGTTACTGCCCTCGCCCATCTCCACCGGCGCGAGGTCGGCGCGAATGACAGCATTGGGCCACACGTTGACGCCGTCGGCAAACTTGACATCGCCCATGACGACGGCGGAGGGATGGATGCGTACCTTGCTCATCTGCTATTCCTTTCCGGTGTTTTGCTCCATGGCCTGCTGTGCCCACAGGCCGGCGGCGCACTCGACCCGGCGGCGCTCCATGCGGCACTCCAGGTCATAGGGTTCGTTGAGATTGCCGTTTTGATGCCAGGCGTTGGCGGCACACCCGCCGCCGCAGTACATCTTGGCCCAGCAGCTGCGGCACTTCTCCAGCTCCACCGCCGGGTCCCGGCGGAAGGGCTTCATCCGCGTGGTGTCGAGTTCGCCGGTCATGACGTTACCCAGAAGGAACTGCGGCTCCCCCACGAACTGATGGCAGGGGTAGAGATCCCCCTGGGGGGTGACGGCCAGGTATTCGCTGCCGGCCCCGCAGCCCGAAAGGCGTTTGTACACGCAGGGGCCGCCGCCGAAATCGATGTTGAAGTGGAAGAACAGGAAGTTCCTGCCCTCCCGCCGGCGGGTGGCCATCAGCTGGGCCAGCCGGCCATACTCCACCAGGATGGCGTCCAGATGCTCGGTGCCCAGCGCCAGAGGCGAGCGGCTGTCCAGCACCGCCGGCTCCACCGAGACGTTGCCAAAGCCTTGGTCGGCCAGGTACAGCACGTCGTCGGCAAAATCAAGGTTGCGGTTGGTGAAGGTGCCACGCACATAATAGCTTTTGTCACCACGGGTGGCAACGAAGCGCTTGGCGTTCGCCAGGATGGTGGCATGGCTGCCATCGCCTGATACGGTTTTGCGCAGGGCGTCGTGCACCTCGGGCCGGCCATCGATGGAGATGACGACGTTGTACATCTCGCGGTTCAGGAACTCGCCCACCTCGTCAGTCAGGCCCATGCCGTTGGTCGTCAGCGTGAAGCGCACCCGCTTGCCGGTTTTGCGCTCCAGCTCGCGGCCGTAAGCCACCGTTTCCTTCACCATGGGGAAGTTGAGCAGCGGTTCCCCGCCGAAGAAGTCCACTTCCAGCACGTTCCGGCTGCCGCTGCGCGCAAAGAGGAAATCGAGAGCCGCACGGCCCACCTCCGCCGTCATGAGCGACCGGCCGCCGTGGAAGCTGCCGGTGGCGGCAAAGCAATAGGTGCACCGCAGGTCACAGTCGTGCGCCGCGTGCAGGCACAGCGCCTTAATTTCGCCCTCCACATGGGGCAGCGTGAGCTCCGGCTCCGGCGCAAAGAGCTGGCCGTCGGCCCGCAGGGCCTCAATTTCCGCCAGCAGCTCGTCGGCGTCCTGCCGGCCGATGGTGGCGGCGAGCTCGTCAGCCACTTCGCTGGCGGGCACGCCTTCGGCCAGGCGTGTCACCGCCCGGTGGGCGTTGTCATCCAGCACATGCACCGCGCCGCTGTACTCGTCCAGCGCCAGCCACAGGTCTTCATAGGCAAAGGTATGAACCATTCCTGTCCCCTCTCCTCCTCAACACAAAAGCAGCACCAGCCCATCGGCTGCTGCTGCCTGGGGTTCCTCGTTTGCGGTCGAACTACTTCTTCTCGCAGCTCTGGTTGCCCACCGTGCAGGACGTCTTGCAGGCCGACTGGCAGCTGGCCTGGCACTGTCCGCAGCCGCGGCCGGCGGTGTCCTTCAGGCATCCCTTGGCAACAGTCACGATATGCTTCACGTTTCATTCCTCCCATAACCATTCATCCGATGTAGTATACCCTATCCTGGGGCCGGAATCAAGGCGGTCGCAACTGTCACTCTCCAAGGCCACAGACGGATCGAAATGTGTTCCCTCGTGCAAATGGTCGCAAGCGCCAGTCAGTGGGCGATGGAGACTTTAACCCTGCAGCGCGGCATCCGGCCCCCCGTCACCGGTCTGCGCAGCGGCTGTCTTGCTGTGGCCCCGGGTGGCTCCCCAGATGCCCACAAAGATGAGCGCTGCACCCACGTACTGCAAGCCAGCCAATCGCTCGCCGTTGGCCAGCACGCCGGCCAGCACCGTCACCACCGGCGTCAGGTTGACGAAGGTGCCCACCACGCTGGGCGACAGCCGGGCGATGGCCCAGTTCTGGCACAGGAACGCCAGCACCGACGACACCACACCCAGGTACAGCAGGCTGCCAATGGCCTCCCGCGGGAACATGCCGGTGAAAAACGCACCAACCTCCCCCGCCGCGGCCGCCTGCACCACGCCCACCACGGGGAACACCACCGCCCCCACGGCCATCATGACGAAGGTCGTCTCCACCGAGGAGGCCAGCGCAGAGGCGCGCTTGACCAGGGGATTGAAAAGACCCGCCGCCACCACCGCGCCCAACAGCGCCAAGTATCCCAGCAGCCGGTTGCCGCCCTGCCCGCCCAGGCCCTGGGCGGCCATCACCGCCGCGCCGGCCACCGAAAGCAGCACCGACGCCCAATGCAGGGGCCGCAGGCGCTCCCCCAGCAGCAGCGCCGCGCACAGCGACACCGCCACCGGTACCAGGGCGATCATGATGCCGGCCTCGGCAGTGGTCACCAGGCGCACGCCGGCCGTCTCGCACAGGAAGTAGACAATGGGCTGCAGCAACGCCACCGGCAGCAGCAGTTTGAGCTTCGGCCAGGTGAGGTTGACCCGAATGACCCGCAGTGCCGCCAGCAACACCATCGTGCCCGCCGCCAGCAGAAACCGTCCGCCCAGCAATTGGAACGTGGTGAGCACCCCCAGCGCCCGCTTGGTAAACAGGAACGACAACCCCCAAATCAACGCCGAAGCCGCTGCCGCCCCGTAAGCCCTGCCGCGCATAATGCCCCTCCCTCGTCCGCGCCGTCACTGGCGCATAATGATTGAGTATAGACGCGGTGTCTTTTTTCTGTCAAGGCAGCGATGCTCACCCGGAAGTGTATGGCCAAAGGACGGAAAAACGTGAAAGGCTCAAGGAAATGGGAATGTTGATAACCTAAGTGAGGGCGACGCTTGGCGTCGCCCTCACGGCGTGTCCATTGGCAATCAATCCAGGGCTGTACCGTTTTTTCCTTCGTTGGGTGCCGAACACGCCTTACGCCACCTCACGTGGCTGGTGCATTGCTGGCGCAATGCACCCACGGCGTGTTCGATTGGTTGCCCATCCAGGGCAACCTATTCCACCGGCTTGCTGGTAAGGGCAATGGCAGTCTCGTTCACCCTGCCGTTTCGCTCCCATCGCGCGGCAATCTGCTCACCGGGTTTATGGGCGTAAAGCACCTGGCGCATCTTGAGCACGGTATCCACCGTCTGGCCGTCGAGATGGGTCAGCAGGTCACCCTGCTGGAAGCCCGCCGCTGCCCCGGGCCCATCGGGATCCACGTTGATGACGAGCACCCCCCCGGTCACCGCCGTCTCGCCGTAGTAGCGGGCGATCTCGCCATCAATGGTAAAGAGCCCCACGTAGGGTGTAGTGTATGTGCCGTCTTTCTTAATGCGCTCCACAATGGGTTCGGCCACCTCAATGGGAATGGCAAAGCCAATGCCCTCGGCTTCGGTCACCTTCAGGGTGTTGATGCCAACGACCCTGCCGGCGCTGTCACACAGGGGCCCGCCGGAGTTACCGGGGTTGATGGGCGCGTCGGATTGGATGAGCTCCTCCATAAACGAGAGCCCGCCGTCGGTGGGCACCTTCAGTGTGCGGCGCAGGGCCGACACGATACCCGCCGTCACCGTGTGCTGGAAGTTGAGTGTCAGCGGCGTGCCGATGGCAACGACGGTGTCCCCCACCCTCAGGCTCTGGGAGGAACCCATTTGGGCATAGGGCAAGGCGCCATCGGCGTCCACCTTGACCACCGCCAGGTCAAGAGCCGCGTCGGTCCACAGGTTGCGGCCCGGCAGCTGGCTGCCGTCCTCCATGACGACGGTGATGGTGTCAGCATTGCCCACCACGTGGTTGTTCGTCAGGATGTACCCCTTGCTGTCCACAATGACGCCGGAACCCAGGCCCTCCACCGTCTGGCCGCTTTGTGCTGAGGCCACGGTGACCGCCAACCCCACCACAGCGGGGGACACCTTCTCCACCACCGAGGGGATGCCGGAGGCCGGCAGAATGGTGCTGACACGCTCCGGCTCCGTGTCGAGGTTCTGTTCCACCGTCGCCGTAGGCGATGCGGTCGCACCGCTGTTGGCGGGGCTGCCACACCCTGCCAGCAGCACCGCCAACAACACTGCCGCCGTCTTCCATCCCTTGCCCATCGCTTCCACTTCCTTTTTTTGATCGTCCTTAGTATGTTCGCGCGGCAATGGCATGACGATGGCAATTGATGGACAAACAGGGAATGGCAAACCAGATGGCGGCGGCAATGATTTCTTCCGGTGCGAAAAAGCGCTGCGTGTCCTTATGAAATTACTCCATAAAATCCACACAATTTTGGCGTATGGTGAACACAACTGCGGTTGGAAGGAGTGTTCGCATGGCAAAGCACAGCACCAGTCGATCGTTTCGCGTGAAAGGTATGACCTGCGTGGGCTGCGAACGTACGATTGAGCGGACTTTGACACAGCTCAATGGGGTGACGGCGGCAAAGGCCAGTTTCGCCAACAATACGGTGAAGGTGGAGTACGACCCATCGGTCGCCGGCACACTGGTGTTGGCCGCCGCACTGGAGGCAGAGGGCTACACCCTGGGTGACGGGCAAGAGAAAGTGAGAGCCAATGCCAACCCGCAAGGGCAGCACCGCCTGCGGGTGGACCGATGGATCGGCCTGGCGCTGCTGCTGCTGGCGGCCTGGGTGCTGACGACCCGCGTGGGCAACTTCCTGCCGGAGGTCAATGCCAACATGGGCTATGGCATGCTCTTTCTGGTGGGGTTGCTCACGGGCGTCCATTGCGTGGCCATGTGCGGGGGCATCAACTTGTCCCAGTGTGTGGCACCGCCCTTGGCGGCCGATGGCCCCAAGGCACGCTTGCGGCCCGCCCTGCTCTACAACGCCGGGCGGGTGGTGTCCTACACGGCATTGGGCGGGCTCGTCGGGGCCCTGGGCTCGGTGGTCTCCCTGACCGGCTGGGCCAGGGGGCTGGTGGCGGTGGTGTCCGGGCTGTTCCTGCTGGTCATGGGCATCTCCATGCTGGGCATTTTCCCCTGGGTCAACCGACTCATCCCCCGGCTGCCCCGGGCCTTGCGGGCCAGGGCCGGCGAGGCAAGGCAGGGCAAGGGGCCGTTCGTCGTGGGCCTGCTCAACGGCCTGATGCCCTGCGGGCCGCTGCAGGCCATGCAGCTCTACGCCCTGGGCACGGGCAGCCCAGCGGCTGGCGCGCTGTCGATGTTCGTTTTCAGCCTGGGCACGGTGCCGCTGATGCTGGGGCTGGGGGCTTTGAGCTCCCTCCTCAGCCACCGCTTCACCGGCGTGATGATGAAAGCCAGCGCGGCGCTGGTGCTGCTGCTGGGTCTGGTCATGGTCAACCGGGGGCTGGCGCTCTCAGGGGTCAACCTGCTGCCCGGTTCTGCCGGCGTGCCGCAGGCGGCCGCCGCAACCGCCAGTACCACAATGAACAGCGCCGACGGTGTGCAGACAATCTCGTCGGAGCTCACGTCCTCCGGCTACCCCGCCATCACCGTGCAGGCGGCCACCCCGGTGCGGTGGACGCTGCACGCCGAGGCCAACACGCTGAACGGCTGCAACCGCACGCTCATCATCCCAGCCTATGACAAACAGGTGACCCTGCAGCCCGGCGACAACGTCATCGAGTTCACGCCCACCAAGGAGGGCACCGTGTCCTACTCCTGTTGGATGGGCATGATCACCAGCACCATCACCGTGGTCGCGGCAGACAGTGCCGCGCCGGCCCAGACGGCTGTGGCCGCCGCCACCGACGATCAATCGGAACCCATTGGCCTGTCGGCACAAGCCGGGGCCAGCTGCTGCGCGTCAGCGGCGCTGTCTCCCGCCTTCGCCAACGGCAACATCCCCACCGACGACATCGCCCTGGCGCAGGAATCGGGCGGCACGCAGGTGGTCGCCATTGCCGTGAGCGACCAAGGATACGGGCCCGCCGTCGCCGTGGTGGAGCGAGGCAAACCGCTCCAAATCCGGTTTGAGGCAGAGTCCCTGAACGTCTGCAACAGCTACGTCTCCTTCCCGGAGCTGGGCGGGGCGCTGGACCTCTCCGACGGGGAGTTGGTGACGCCGGTGCTTACCCCTGATGCGGATTTCACCTTTGAATGCGGAATGGGAATGCTGCACGGCTATGTGAAGGTTGTGGACGACTTGGATGCGGTCAACCTCGACGAGGTGCGCCGGGAAGTGGCCGCCTGGGAGCCGGCAGCCAGCGAAGGGGGCTGCTGCGGCTAAGCCATCTCCTGTATAATGGAAGGCAGCGGGGAACGATAGTGCCGTCCCCAACCAGCTGCCCGGCAAAGGAGTGCTGACATGACCCCATCCCCCACCATACTCGTCGTGGATGATGAGCCGAAGATCATCGAGGTGGTTGCCTCCTACCTGGAGCGTGCGGGCTACCAGGTAGTGGCCGCATCCACCGGCAGGCAGGCGTTGGAACAAATCCAGCGCCACACGCCGTTGTTGGTCGTGCTGGATCTGATGCTGCCCGATCTCTCCGGCGAGGAGGTCTGCCGCGCCATCCGCCGACAGTCCGACACGCCTGTCATCCTGCTGACGGCCCGGGCGGAGGAAGAAAGCGTGCTGCGCGGCTTGTCGCTGGGTGCGGATGACTATGTGACCAAGCCCTTCAGCCCCCGGCAGCTGGTGGCCAGGGTGGAGGCGGTGCTCCGCCGTTCCGCCGGGGGCTTGTCCCCCGACGCCCCCATCATCGTGTGCGCCGGCGGCGACCTCACCATCGACAGCGCCCGGCACGAGGTGCGCAAGGCCGGCATGGCCGTGCCGCTGACCCCCGCCGAGTTTAGCCTCCTGGTGACGCTGGCGCGGCGGCCCTCCCGCGTGTTCACGCGTGATGAACTGCTCACCTTTGCCCTGGGGGGCGAGTCGGAAGGCTATGACCGTGTGATTGACACCCACATCAAAAACCTGCGGCAAAAGCTGGAGAATGACCCAAAGAACCCGCGTTACCTGCTGACGGTGTATGGAGCGGGCTACAAGTTTGTGGGGGAAAACCCATGACGCACACCCACAGCCTGAGAAGCAAGCTGACCGCTGCCTTCCTGCTCAACACCTTGCTGGTGCTGCTGCTGGTGGCCGGGCTCGCCAATGTGCTGCTCAACCGGCAGTTTACCAACTATGTGATGGCAAAGCAGCAGCGAACCATCGACCAGACGCTGAATCTTCTGGCGGCCAATTACCACGCCTGGAACGGCGGGTGGGACACGGTGACGCTGGAGTCCATCGGCATGAGTGCGCTGGAGCAAGGGCTCATCCTGCGGGTGGAGGACACCGCCGGCCACGCCGTATGGGATGCCCAGCAGCACAACAGCGGCATGTGTGCCGCCCTGCTTCGCAATATGGCCCAGAACATGGCGGGCCGCTCCCCCATCTTCCAGGGCGGGTACACCGAGCAGCGCTCCCCCCTGGCGGTGGATGGCCAAACGGTGGGCACGGCCGTGGTGGGGTATTACGGCCCCTACTACTTCAGCGACAGCGACGTGGCCTTCCTCGACACCCTCAACGCCCTGCTGGGCTGGGTGGCGCTGGCGGCCCTGTTGGGGTCGGCCGCCCTGGGCATCTGGATGGCACGGCGCCTGTCCCGCCCCCTGCGGCAGGTCAGCGCCGCTGCCCAACAAATCGCCTCCGGGCATCTCGATGTGCGGGTGCAGGAACCCGCCACCACCCGGGAGACGGCGGAGCTGACCGAAACGATCAACCGCTTGGCCGAGACGCTGGGGCGGCAGGAAGCGCTGCGCCGGCGGCTGACCGCCGATGTAGCCCACGAGCTGCGCACCCCCCTGGCCACCGTGCAGAGCCACCTGGAGGCCATGATTGACGGCGTCTGGCAGCCCGAGCCGGCCCGGCTGCGCAGCTGCCACGAGGAGTTGCTGCGGCTCTCCACCCTGGTGGGTGATTTAGAACGACTGACACAAGTCGAGAGCCAGGGGCTGACGCTCAAGCTGGGCCGCGTCAACCTTTCTGCCCTGTTGGGCCGCTTGGCCGCCAACTTCGAGGGGGCGTTCCAAGCCGCCGGGGTGGAGTTGCGTTTTGACCCGAAGGAGACGTGGGTGACAGCCGACGAGGACAAGATGAGCCAGGTGCTTGTCAACCTCATCGCCAACGCCCTGCAGCACACGCCCACTGGCGGCTCCGTCACGCTGGAAGCGGATGGGGACTCCGCCGTCACCGTGCGAGACACCGGCTGCGGCATTGCGGTGGAAGACCTGCCCCTCATCTTTGAGCGGTTCTACCGCACCGACCAATCCCGCAGCCGGGCCACCGGCGGCTCTGGCATCGGCCTCTCAATTGCCCGCTCCATCGTGGAGGCACACCATGGCACCATCACGGCGGAGAGTGTGCCCGGTCAGGGCAGCGTCTTCCGCGTCACCCTGCCGCGCAATTGACCCACCTCTGCCTAAAAGAGAACGCCGGCTGCCACCGGCGTTCTCAGCTTGTCAAAGGTCAAACCAGAAAGTTAGTAAGCGAGCCGAGCGCCGGTTCATCCGGCGGGAGGAAACAATGGTGAATGTGAACGCTCACAGCACACTCCCGCCCTCAGGCACAACGTATCCTTGGAACCCGCATAAGAGCTGCAGTCTATGATCAGTCGGCGACATGAGCGGCGGCCACTGGCAGCCAGAACTCCACCGAGCCATCGGGCGGGTAGACCTCCAACTCGGGCGCGGCGGCATGCACAAGGCCTGAGGCCGGCAGCCACTCCAGGAAGCAGTGCATTTCGGCGTCAATCAGGGCCTGGGGCAGCGGTCCCTTGTTGGCAAACACCGCCCAGCGAGCCGCCGGCACCACGAAGCGCTCAAACCCCGCGGGGCAGTCGCCATCCCACTCGGCGGCGATAAAGAAGTGGAAGGCGCGGTTGGCCGGGTCGTCCTCCACCCGGGAGACGCCGAACACCGCGCTGCCGGTGGCAGGGCCCACGCCGCCAAGCGCCTGCAGCTCCTCCAGCCACCCCTCCTGCCCGGCCCGCTGCCAAAACGCACTAAACTGCTCATTGTCCTGCCCGCTGATCCACACACTGCGCCCGACGGCGGCAAATGCCGGGCGATTTTCCATACGAACGGTTACCATGGGGATCCTCCTCTCCTCGCCTGTTGGCGAAAGGAAACACAGGATAACGCTAATCCGATCGGATTGTCAAGCGATCGTTAGCACACACCGAACCTTCCGGATTCGCACGCGCCCAGCAGCGTCGCCATGCAGCAGAAGTCCCGCGGACGTACCATCAGCGGGACTTCGTGCCATGTATAAGAACTGCCTTGCGGGCGTCCAGCATCAACCGAAATAGAGCACCCTCTCTGCCACCGGACGGAAGTCCTTGGGGCCGGGGTTGGCCAGGGGCTTGCCAAAGGGCATCTCAGCCAGCAGCTTCCAGCTCTCCGGCAGGTTCCACTCCCGCCGTACGGCGTCGTCAATGAGCGGGTTGTAATGCTGCAGTGACGCGCCCAGACCCTCGGCTTCCAACGCCGTCCACACCGCGAACTCCAGCATGCCGTTGGATTGCAGCGACCAGATGGGGAAGTGATCCTTGTACAGGGCAAACTCCCGCTGCAGGCTCTCCACCACAGTCTGGTCCTCAAAGAACAGCACGGTACCGTAGCCGGCGGCAAAGCCTCTCAGTTTCTCTTCGGTGGTACCAAAGGCCTCGGCGGCCACCAGGGGCCGCAGGGTCTCCTTGGTGATGTCCCACAGGCGGTTGGACTGACCATCAAACAGCACCACCACCCGTGCGCTCTGGCTGTTGAAGGGCGAGGGCACGTGTTTGACGGCAAACTCGACAATCTCCTTCACTCGAGCTATGTCCACGACCTTCTCCCGCCCCAGTGCGTAGTGGGACCGGCGGTGTTCGATGGCGTTGTATAAGTTCATACTCATGATTGAGCCCCCAAATGTATACTCGGAATTAGAGATTTGTTGACATTTCAACGGATCCGTCACAGTGGGGAGCGTACCCAACATGCTGGCGTCACCCACGGCGACACAAACAACCCCGCAACACAGTGTGCGCGGGGGCAGTACGAATTATGTAATTGAGCTACAATGCGTCCTGGAAAAAATCGATGAGATCGCTCATCACCGTTTCGCGGTTGGTCTCCCCCAGCAGCACGTGACGGGCCTGGGGGTACAGAATGAGCCTTGCACACAGCCCCATCTGCTGGTACTGGCGCAGCAGGGCGCGGCCAGCGTCGCCGAAGTTGCCCACGGGGTCCTCCTCGCCGGACACGAGCAGAATGGGCAACGCCCGGGGGATGCGCTCCACATTGGCACCCCGGAGGGTGAAGAGCAGCATCCGGGCAACCTGCTCGTAGAGGGCCGGGGTGCAGGCATAGCCGCAGTCTGGGTCAGCGGCATAACTGTCCACCTCCGCCGGGTCGCGGCTCAGCCAGTCAAAGGGCGTGCGAGCGGGGCAAAACGGCTTGTTGAACGCACCGAAGGTCATGGCGTTCAGCGCCGCCGATGGCTTCTGCCTGCCCTGCAGTGCACCCAACATCCGGGCGATGGCGGGGGCCACCACGCGGCGCACCGGCAGATCCACCGTGACCCCGCACAGAGCCACCGCGCTCAGCTCACTGCCAAAGCTCTCCATGGCCGCGATGGCGACGACGGCGCCCATGGAGTGGCCGAAGAGCGCCACCGGTCGGCCGGGGTAACGCTCCCCCGCCCAGCGGCACAGGCCGTGCACATCCTCCACCACCGCACGCCAGCCGCCGGGGCCAAAATCGCCGCGGATACCCTGCCCTAAGGGCCCATGGCCCCGCAGATTGAGGGCCGCCGCGGCAAAGCCCTCCTCATTCAACCGCCGGGCAAAGGCGTCGTAGCGCAGGGCATGCTCGGCCATACCATGCACCAGCACCACTACCGCACGCGGCTCCTCCAGCGGCCAGTGGCAGCACTGTATCTCCGTTCCGTCGTCCGCCATTCGTATAAAGCGCTCACAGTCTGCCATGCCGGTTCCTCCCGTCGGTTGGTCCCGTGATGTGTTCTAGTACAGCTGCTTCTCCATGACGATGAACGTAAAAGGCCGGGGCAGGAAGTGACAGGTACCCCGCACCACATAGCCACGGTTCTGATAGAGTGCCAGGGCCGGGCCGTTGTCCTCACAGGTGTCCAGCCGCATGGCCCGGCAGCCCGCCGCCCGTGCCCGCTCCTCGGCAAAATCCATGAGCGCCGATGACAGGCCCTGCCGTTGATAGGCCGGGTGGATGGCCAGCCGGTGCACGACCCGGATGGGCTCGCCAAAGGCGAAGGGAATGGGTTCGTACTCCGGCGACTGGTTGCTGTCCACGGAAATGAGCCCGGCCAGTTCACCGACCAGCCAGGCCCCAAAGGCCGTTCCCGCCGCGATGTCCCGCTCCAGCGTTTCACGGTTGGGGTAGGTGTCGTTCCACTGGAAGTGCCCATCGGCACGCATGGCCGCCACCGTGGCGGCGTACAGCGCCATGGCGGCCCCGGCATCACCCTGCTCCAACGGGCGGATGTCCATCTCCGCCCTCATTGGCTGCGGAAGGCCGCCGGGCCGGTCTCATACAGGTCGTCGCCCCGGCAGTCAATGGCCGCGACGAGGGGCATGTTCTCCACGCTAAGCTCCCGAACGGCCTCGGTGCCCAGGTCTGCAAAGGCCAGCACCCGGGCCGAGCGCACGCACCGGGCAATGAGGGCCCCCGCGCCGCCCGTGGCGCTGAGGTACAACCCGCCGTGGCACACGATGGCCGCCTTCACCTCAGCCGAGCGCTGGCCCTTGCCAATCATGACCCGTTGGCCCAAGCCAATGAGCCGCGGGGCATACCGATCCATGCGGCTCGATGTGGTGGGCCCGCAGGAACCGATGGGCAGTCCATCGGGCGCGGGGCAGGGCCCGGCGTAATACACGATGGTGTCCCGCAGGTCATACGGCAGCGGCTCACCGTTCTCCAGCAGGGCAATGAGCCGCTTGTGGGCGGCGTCCCGTGCGGTGAGGATGGTGCCGGTGAGATAGACCGTGTCCCCGGCGTGGATGGCCGCGATGGCCTCGTCCGTCAGTGGCGTGTGCAGGTGATGGACCATCTCACACCTCCCCCGCCGCATGACGGGCACAATGGCACTGCATGTTGACGGCCACGGGAAGGCCTGCAATGTGGGTGTGGGCGGCGGTGATTTGCACGGCCAATGCCGTGACCCGCCCGCCCAGGCCCATGGGCCCGATGCCCAGCGCATTGACGCGCGCAAGCAGTTCCCGCTCCAGCGCGGCCAGTTCATCCTCCGGCGAGGGCTGCCCCAACGGCCGCAGCAACGACCGCTTGGCAAGCTCGGCGCAGCCCTCGAAGGTACCGCCGATGCCCACGCCCACCACGACCGGCGGGCAGGGGTTGCCCCCGGCCAGACGCACCGTCTCCACCACGAAGTCCTTGACCCCCTCGATGCCCGCCGATGGCGTCAACATGGCAAGGCGGCTCATGTTCTCGCTGCCGAAGCCTTTGGGGGCCACGGTGATGGTGACACGAGCGCCGGCCACCAGGCGCGTGTGCAGCACTGCCGGGGTGTTGTCGCCGGTGTTCACCCGTGCAAGGGGTGTCAGCACCGACGCACGGAAGTGCCCATCGCGGTAGGCGCGGCGCACGCCGGCGTTCACCGCGTCTCCCAGCAGGCCATCCACGATGTGCGCGTCCTGCCCCACATCCACAAACACCACAGCCATGCCGGTATCCTGGCACAGGGGCAGGTTGAGTTCCGCCGCCGCGGTCACGTTCTCCACCAGCTGGCGCAGCATCTCCCGCCCGTGGGGGGATTGCTCCTCCTCCGCCGCTCGGCGCAGCGCCTCGGCCGCCGGTTCCTCCAGCCGCCGCCCGGCCTCCAGGCACAAGTCGTAGACCTTCTCCTCAATGGCCCGGGCCGAGACCTCCCTCAGCATGGGCAATCGCCTCCCGCCACACGCACTTCCCTCCCCGTGCGGGACGATTCGTACAGCCCAAACACCAGCTTCACGGCCTCAATGCCCTGCCGCCCGTCGATGGCGAAGGGCCGGCCCTCCTGCACGCTGCGGTAGAAATCCTCCACCTGGGCGCGGTGGCCGCTGCCCCAGTAGCCGCGGCTGCCGATGGGCGCATTGTGGGGGGTGCACAGCGGCTCAAAGCCGTTGTCCACCCGGTAGAGCTCATCACCCCGCAGCAGCAGCGTGGCACCATCCAGTACGGCCTCCACCTCCACCGGGGCGTCCACGCCATAGCCAACAGTGGCATAGAACACCGCCGTGGCGCCGCTGGCCAGTTTCATGCGCAGGTGGGCGCTGTCCTCCACCTCAATGACCCCGGTGAGTGCGTCGGTGCTGACCGCTCCCTTGACCGAAATGGCCCCGCCGCCCAACCACTGCACCAGGTCCAGGGTGTGGATGGCTTGGTTGATCATCACGCCGCCGCACTCCAGTGCCTGCCTGCCGTGCCAGTCGTCGCTGTAATAGTCCTCACCCCGCCGCCAGGCCACCATGCCCCGCAGGCACTTGAGCGCGCCATAGTTGCCGCCGTCGATGAGCTCTTTCATCATCCGGCTGGCGGCGTTGTAGCGGTTCTGGAACACCACACACAGGTGCCCGCCGCCTTGCCGTTCGTCCTCGGCAATCATGGCCTGGGCATCGGCCACCGAGGTCGCCATGGGCTTCTCCACCAGCACATACTTGCCCAAACGCAGGGCCTCCAGCGCCATTTCGGCGTGCAGGTAGTGGGGCGTGCAGATGTGCACGGCGTCCACGTTGGCCTCCCGCAGCATCTGGCGGTAGTCGGTATACCAGCTGCAGTGGTTCTCCTCCCCGGAGAGACGCGCCCGCTCGGGCTTGATGTCACACACCGCGGCAATGCGAACCCGTTGGATGTCCGCCAGCACGGCGGTGTGAACGTGGTGAATGTTGCCGCAGCCAATGACGGCGACGTTGAGCGTTTTCATGTTTCCTCCTGTATGGCGGGCATCCCCGCTGCTAGTCTTCTGCCAGCTCGCTCTGGGCGAAATCCAGCAGTGTGGTCATGTCCAGAATTGCTTCCTCGTCCAGCCCGTTCCACACGAGCCACGGGAACAGCGGGCAAAGATTGTGCTGCTGCCCGCCGTGCTGCACCGGGAAGGTCAGCATCTGCCGCTTCTCCCGGTTGGTCTGAATGCAGTAACCGCAGCCGTCGCACCGCTTGGTGCGCAGCAGCGAAAGGGCCTGCAGGCGCACCCCCATGCGGTCAAACCGATACAGCAGCTCCCGGAAGCGCGGCACCTTGAGCTCGAACTTCACCGGGTAGAGCTTACGGTGGTCAAACCAGACGGACAGAGCCTGCTCATCCTTGTGGTTGAGACTGCGCCGCCAGCGCAGTGCCATGCCCGGCTGGCCCGGCATGTCCTCACGGGTATAACCGTTCTCCTGAAGATAGGTGGTCAGCGCGTCGAAGAACTCTGGCTGGGGGCAAAGCCTGCGGTAGACCGCGGCGGCATAGTCATACTCCCGGTCAAAGAGGCAGCGGGAGAACACCAGCACCGGATCGGCGCCCGTCTCGCGCACGACGCCGCAGAGCATCTTCCACGCCGGGAACATGGCGGAGTACCCCGGGGCGGCAAACAACGTGCCCTCGGCGGTTTTGCGGTGGGCAATCCCCATCGCCTCCAGCGCAGTCAGATGCTTGCCGGCCACGCGCAGCGCCCCCTTGGGCACGAAGAACCCCTCCGGGTGGAGCTCAGCCGCCTGGCCCAAGTCGTTAAAAAACCCGAAGAACCCGTCGATGGCCTTGCGTGCCGCCTGCATCGAATGGGACAGGTCGGGCTTCCTGTTGTTGAGCTCCCACTCCCCGAAGAAATCATCCGGCTCCTCGGGCAGGCCCAGCACGGCAGGCTCCCGCCAGGCGTGCAGATAGACGCCGGCTACAAAGTTGTAGAACTGGCGCTGGCTCTCCTCGTCAGCCGGCCCGTCGGGGGCTGGGTGAAAGAGCGGCAGCGTACCAACGTAAGCGCCGACCATCCGCTGGGCCAGGTTGTCATAACCCTGACGATAGGAAATGGGGATCTCCATGGTCTTACTTCACCTTGACAGGTGCGCCAGTGCGGGCAGACTCGTACACCGCCAGGATGATGGCCAGCGGGCTGCGGGCCTCCTCGCCGGTGACCTTGGGGGCGCGGCCCTCGAGGATGGCATCCACCACGTCCTGAATCTGCCGCTGGTGGCTGCTGGCTCCGATGGCGGCGCTGGACGCGCCGGTCTTGCCTGCGGCAGCCCCGCCCTTGGGCGTGTGGCTGATGGAGCCATAGAACGCCCCGCCACCCTCGCCCTCGGCCCGGAAGCGCCGGTCGCGAATCTGGTCGTTCTCAATGATGATGCCGCCGTCGGTGCCGTAGATATCGAGCCGCGTGCAGTAGCCAGGGAAGGCAGCGGTGTTGCCCTCCAGCAGCCCCAGCGCGCCGTTCTGGAATTTGATCGTCGCGGCGGCCACATCCTCCACCTCAATGCGCTCATGCGCCAGGGTGGCACAGTAGGCCGAAACCTCCTCGGCCGGGCCCATCATGTATTGCAGCAGGTCCACGTAGTGCACGCTCTGGTTCATCAGCGCCCCGCCGCCATCGAGCGCCCAGGTGCCGCGCCAGTCGCCGCTGTCGTAATACTCCTGCGAGCGGTACCACTTGGTGTGGGAGCCGCCGAAGGTCAGCTTGCCAAAAAGGCCCTGTTCAAGCGCCTCGCGGGCTTCCAGCATGGCGTCGTCAAAACGGTGCTGGCTGATGCAGGAAAGCACGACCCCCGCCTCGTGGCAGGCTGCAATGAGCCGGTCAGCAGCCTCCAGCGTCACGTCGATGGGCTTCTCAGTCAGCACGTGCTTGCCAGCCTTGGCCGCCCGCACGCCGAGATCGGCGTGCATGCCGCTGGGCACGCACAGGTGCACCAGGTCGATGTCGCCGTCCTTTAACATCTCGTCGAAGTCATAATAGGCCTTGCAGCCCTGGGCCTGGGCCACGGCGTCGGCCTTCTCGCGCACCACGTCGCACACGGCGACGAGTTCCGCGTTGTCAATGCGGCCCAAAGATTCCACATGGGTGGGGCCGATGGCGCCCAACCCCACGACGGCACAGCGTACCTTCTTGCTCATGATCATTCCTCCCGTGTTCTCATAGCTTCTCCGCTCTCAGGCGGTCACTTCGGCAATCAGCGCCTTCAGCGCGTTGGCGGCAACGGTGAATTTCTCTGCCCCGGTGCCGGGGATGGCGTCGTTGTTGGTGAGGTGCGGCTCGATGCTCAGGAACCCCTCATACCCGCCGGCCCACAGGTCACGCAAGATCTCCCGGCAGTTGCCGTCGCCCTGCCCCACCGGCCGGTGGGCGTCGGAGACGACCGCTACCTCAAACCCGCGGTCGGCCTGGGCTGCGCCGTTGGTGTAGACCGAGTCCTTCATGTGCAGGTAGCGGATGCGATGGCGCAGCAGGCGGTAGGCGTCGGGCCAGTTACGCTCGCCGCACTGCACGAAGTTCGACGGGTCGTAGGTCGCCCACAGCGCCGGGCTGTCAATGGTGTCCAAGAGGTCGAGGCAGCGGGCGGCGGTGTCGCCGTAGATGTGCTTCTCATTCTCGTGCAGCAGCACGACGTTGTTGCGGCGGGCATAGTCGGCGAAGGCGGCCATACGCTCCAGCACTTCACCCCGCCAGGCGGCCGGGTCATCCTGGGGCGGCAGGAAGAAACTGAACACCCGGATGTAGGAGGTGTTCAGGGTGTGGGCCAGCTCCACCACCCGGCGGAATGCCTCAAAGTGCGGGGCAAAGGGGTCTGTGATTTGCACCTTGCCGATGGGCGAACCCAGGGCGGAAACAGCAAAGCCGCGGCTGGCGAGCATCTGCTCTGCCTGCGCGGCCTGCTGGGGGGTAAAATCGACGATGTTGCGCCCGTCGGCGTTGCGCAGTTCCACATACCGGATGCCGTGGCGCTCCAACTCGTCCATCTGGCCGGTGAGGTCGTCACAGATTTCATCGGCAAAGGCCGACAACACAAATTTGCTCATGAGGACTCCTCTCCAACGGCGGGGCACACACGCCAAGAACCGTCTGTGCCAACCGCAAGGGGCACAGACGGGCCCGCCGGGTATTGGTTTCATATTACAAAGCGACCCTTGGAATTTCAATAGATTTCCACAAATTCGTGGATTGAAATGGAATTTTCCCAACTCTGTTCCTTGCGCGCCGCACCGTTTGGGGGTATGCTGGTAACGTTTCCAAACCCAAATGGCGCACTTTACTCCCCCTAGTATCTGGATATCAAAATATGCTGCTGGATGCATTGAATTTACCGGGCTGATGTGGTATATATTATGTGGGGAATTTTGGCGCAAGAACTTCTTCCTCCAGATGTATGAAACACCGCAGAATGCGCAATATTACTTATAAGCACGCAACAATGCTGACATATGCCTGTGCGTAAGACTTCATAAGAGGTGAAAGCAATGACAAAGGAAATGGACAGAGTTGTAATTCTATCTGACAAGCTGAAGGCGTTGTCCCATCCCCATCGGCTGCGCATTGTGCAGGATCTGATGGCCCAGTCCCGCAATGTGACGACCATCCAGGAGTCGTTGGGCATCCCGCAGCCCAGCGTGTCGGCCCATTTGGCCAAGCTCAAGACCGCCGGCATCATTGAGGGGCACCGCAGCGGACAGGAGATCTACTACGAGGTTGTGGACGATGATTCCAAGGACCTGATCCACTCGCTGTTTGACTGAGAAACCACCTCCCCGGCGAGGGACACTCTGCCAACCGGAAAGGGCGCCATTTGGGTTGCCCTTTTTCATTTGCCCAAATACTGAACAGAGCGCAGGGAATGCCCCGCGGCATACCCAATGCGCCAAGCAAACCGATACCAAGGGTGGCCAGCAAGCTGTGCAGCAAGGCTTCCCGCCAGCTGGCTACTTGCGGCTGACCGAGCCTGCACGCCTGCGCCGCCCGAACAGCACACCAGCCGCTGCAACAGCCGCAGCGGCTCCGCCCCCCACCACCCAGAGCCACCAACCGTCGTGCCCGGCAGGCTCACTCCAGTCGGGGTTCCCCTGGGGCGTCAGCACCACATAGCAGACTTCATTGCCGTCGGGCAGGTTGTCGGCCACCGTGCTGTCGTCATAGGCGGCGTAGACGACGTCGTACCCCTCCACGGCAGCGGCTTCGGCGGCCTGCACCGGGTAGGCGCCTTGTACCGACTCCAGGTCGTGCAGGATGACGATGGGCCCGTCCTGGGCGTCGGTGTCCAGGCGGTTGTGGGCGGCGTTGAAGTAGAACAACCCCGCTGTGTCAAAATACAGAGCGGTCAGCGGCCCCAGCGTTCGCAGGCCGTTGTAGCTCACATCCAACGCCACCAGGCCCTCCCGCACGATGGGCGCAATGTCGACAATGCGGTTGTGGCCCACATCCAGATAATACAACTTTTTCAGCCCGCGCAACGGCGTCAAATCAGCGATGGCATTGCCCCGCGCCCGCAGCACCGTCAGCTCCCCACACCCTTTTAAGGGCGTGAGATCGGCCACGCCGGTTTCGTTGACATCCAGATCCGTCAACGCCGCCAGACCTTTCAGGGCTGCGAGATTCTCCACCGGGTTCCCGGCCAACGAAAGCTGGCGAAGGGCTGTGCAGCCGCTGAGCGGTGCAAGATCGGTCACGTTGTTTTTGTCTGCCAGCAGCTGCTCCAGGTCGGTCATGTCCTGGAGCGCCACCAGACTCGTCACCTCATTGCCGGAGCACACCAGCGATTGCAGCGGCAGGCCCTTGAGCGGCGCAAGATCGGCCACGCGGTTGCCCGCGATGTTCAGGGCATTGAGCGACACAAGCCCCGAAAGGGGGGAAATGTCTGCCACAGCGTTGTTCTGCGCGCTCAACGCTGAAAGCGCCTTGCAGCTCGCCAGAGGTGCCAGGTCTGCTACCCCATTGCCGTCGAGGTTCAGGGCGTCGAGAGCCTCCAGGCCCCGGAGCGGTGCAAGGTCGGTCACATTGTTATCTGCTGCGTCCAGATAAGTCAGCGCCGTCAAGCCTGACAGGGCGGTCAGATCCCCCAATCCGCAACCGGCGCAGGATAACTCCTGCAGGGTAGTGAGCGCCTTGACCGGCGTCAGGTCGGTCACCTCGGTGTTGCTGACCGACAGCGTCTCCAACGCCAGGAGGCTTGCCACCGGTGCCAAATCGGCAACCTTGGTGTCGTCCAGCAGCAGCGTCTCCAGCTTCGCAAGCGGGGCCACCGGTGCAAGGTCAGAGACCTCTGTGCCTGAAACATCCAGATAGGCAAGGCCATCGAGCCCCGTCGGCAGCACGGTGATGCCGGTGTGTGCCAGCGACAGCTTCTGCAGCGCCCCATGCGCGGCGAGCGGCGCGGCGTCGGTCACCTTGTTGCCGGTCAGGTCCAGCAGCGTCAATTGTCTCAGATTGCGCAGGGGCGCCAGGTCAGCCACCTCATTGTCGGCCAGCCAAAGCTGCTCCAGCGCTGGGAAGGCCGCCAGCGTAGCGATGTCAGAAACCCCGTTGCCGGTCAGGTCCAGCTGCGTCAGCCCCACCATGCCCTTGAGCGGTGACAGGTCCGCTACGCCCACCTGCGCCGCGTCAAGCGACGTCAAACCGGTCAGGCCCTCGATTTTGGCAAAACTGGGCAGGGGGTTGCCCGTCACCACCAGCGTACGCAACGCCGTCAGGCCCCCCAGCGGCCCCAGGTTGTCAATGCCGTTGTAAGAAAGGTCGAGGTTGGTGAGCTTCGTCAATCCCCGCAGTGGCTCAAGGTCGGTCACAGCGTTGTGGCTCACATCCAACCCGGTCAGCCCCGTGCACTTCTCTATGCCTGTGAGGTCAGCGATGTCCCGGGCGCTCAGGTACAGCTCCCCACGGTAGGCCGCCAGTTCGTCGTCCGTCAGCGTGCCGTCTTTGTTGGCATCCAGCCCCTCGTCCAGAAGAGCGGCCTTCAGGTTGTCATCGGGGATGTATGCCCCCGTCACCGCTGCCCGGGCCCCCGCTGGAAACAAAGCGCACACAAGCGCCGCCAGCACCGCCACCACCATTCGCTTCTGCATGCATTCACCTCTCCCTCATTATAGGCCGGGCTGGACGGACGGTAAACTGCCAATTGCGCCGCAGCCTGGGGCATGGTATCATCCATGCAGATTGGGGGTGGGCACATGAAACAGGTGCTGGGCCGCATCCGGCGGGCCGACCAGGACTTCAAGCTCTTTCGGTCCGGCGACCGGGTGATGGTGGGCCTTTCGGGCGGCAAGGACAGCATGGTGCTGATGACGGCGCTTGCTACCTACCGCAATTTCTCCGACGAGCCATTCACCCTGTGCGCGGGAATGGTGCGCATGGGGTTCCCGGATTTTGACACCACCGAGTTGGAGGAATACTGCCGCACCATTGACGTGCCCCTTTATTTCAAGGATACCCGCATCGGGCCCATCGTGTTTGAAACCCGAAAGGAGTCCAACCCCTGTGCCCTGTGCGCCAAGATGCGCCGGGGGTCGCTGAACGAACTGGCCCAGCGCCACGGCTGCAACAAGGTAGCCCTGGGCCACCATCGTGACGACCTGACCGAAACGCTCCTCATGAGTATGCTCTACGAGAGCCGGCTGCGCACCTTCTCTCCCATCACATGGCTGGACCGGGCCGACATAGTGCAAATCCGCCCGATGATCTACCTGCCCGAGGCCCACATCGCCTCTGTCTGCCGCAGGCTTTCCCTGCCCACCTGCAAGAACCCCTGCCCCGCCAGCGGCAACACCAAGCGGCAGGAAATGAAGGACCTGCTGGCCCACCTGGGCACCCTATGCCCCGATGCCCACAACCACATCTTCATGGCCATTAAGAACACCGACCAATATGGCCTGTGGGACGCCATCAAAGCAAGGCCGGACGAGCCCGCCAATGGTG
>JAEYRA010000093.1 GCA_023409755.1 Bacillota bacterium | reverse complement strand
GTCCTTGCCCTTGCGCCGGTCCTTCACATAGATGTAGTTGTAGGTGTGGTGATCGGTCTCCGCCCATACGATCCAGTCCTCGTTGAGCACCGTCTCGTAGATTTCACCCTTCTTCATCTTGGCGGTGGCGACCTTCTCCTCCTTGTCGGTGTTCAGGTTGTACACGTAGAGGTTCTTGAGCACTGAACCGGAGTCCAGGCTCCCGGTACCCGAAGAGAACAGCAGTTCCTTGCCGGCGATGGACGGAATGTTGATCTGGCGATCGGTGAACTGCACGTTCATGGTACCGAAGCTGATGTCGCGGTAGGGGAACACTTCCGGCGTCACGGCGGGCACCGCCAGCGGGGTGGCGCGGGGGGCCAGGCTTTCAAACTTATCGGTGGCCTTGACGAGAGCCGTAGCGGCGGCCTGTATGCCGGTGGGCAGGCTGCCATTGCGGCCAAGCAGCACACCGCCGGTGATGAGCAGCCCCACCACGACGACGGCCGCCGTACCTGCCAGCAGTTTGCGGCGGGAGACTCTGCGCCCGCCCATGGCCATCAAGCCCCGGCGGGGGCGCAGCGCCGGTAGGTTGTTTCCATATGTGATTCCCGCTGAACGCCGCTGTTGTACCGAGCGGCGTCGGTGGATCTGTGGCATGAAACATCTCCTCGTTCAATCTGTACATGTATTATAGCACATACCGGCGTATTGTATAAGACCGCGAGCCGTTGACGGAATGTGGCAGCATGGCAGGGAGCGCTCAAACCGGAAGATACACACGGAAAACGGCGGCTGCTTCTTCATAAAACTGTGAAATTTGGGGCATTGCTATACCCAGTGACGGGCGTTTGCCCGTATGACAAGGTGGGTGACCGATGAGAAGCGTGCGAACCGACCTGGCCGCCGAGGCCAGCCAATTGCAGGGAGCATCGATTCCGGGGGTGGAATCGATCATTCACAATGAGGACAGGCAGATTGCTGTGACGACGGTGCGGGTGCTCAACGATGACGGCGCAAGGGCCATTGGCAAACCTCCGGGTGTTTATGTAAACATTGACGCGGCGGACTTGAGAAACCGCGACCCCGAGCTTTCGGAGCGCGTCAGCCGCCGCATGGCGCAGGAGATGGAACCCATGCTCCCTTCGCTCAAAGGCCGTGACACGGTGCTCATCATTGGCCTGGGCAACTGGAACATCACGCCCGATGCGCTTGGGCCGCGGGTGGTGTCGAAGATGATGGTGACGAGGCACCTGCTGGAGCTCATCCCCGACAAGGTGGACGAACGTGTGCGGTCGGTCTGCGCCTTGTCACCGGGTGTGCTTGGGATCACCGGTATTGAGACGGGTGAAATCATATTGGGCGTTGTGGATAAGGTGAAACCAGTTGCTGTCGTTGCCATTGACGCGCTGGCCTCCCGCAGCACGTCCAGGCTCGGCACGACCATCCAGATCAGCGACGCGGGCATCAATCCAGGCTCGGGTGTGGGCAACCACCGTATGGAGCTCAACAGCCGCACGCTGGGTGTACCGGTCATCTCCATTGGTGTGCCGCTGGTCGTCTACGCCGGTACCATTGCCAGGGACATCATCGAACTCATCGACGGCCCCCAGGCTGGCGACCGGGCTGAGAGAATGATTCAGCAGGTCGTGACCGAGAGCCTCGGCGAGCTCATCGTGACCCCCAAAGAAATTGACGCGCTGGTGAACGATGTGGCCCGTACCATCTCCATCGGTCTCAATCTGCTGCTGCACAAGGGCGTCACCATCGACGAGATCGACCGTTTTCTGATGTGACACCGATCGCGCTCCCTTGCCGCCCGACGGCCCCGGCCGCCGGGTGATTTATGCATGTCCCATTGTTTTTATTCATTTTTCACTGTATAATGTATAAAAAACAACAATTGGAACAGGATGGGAGCCGGAGTATTGAGAGCCGCAATCATCACCAATCCAATGAAGGACCAGGGGTATGAGGTCAGCAGCCGAGCTGTCCGCGTGCTCATGGACGCCGGTGTCACCGTCTGTGCCCTGCCGGAGGCCTGCGCCGCCCTGCCCGAGGGCGTGCAGACCTCCCTGCTGCCTGAGCTCTACACTTGCGATTTCATCGTGACGCTGGGAGGCGACGGTACAATTCTCGCCGCCGCGCGAGAGGCTGCCGAGTCGTCCCCGGTGCTGGGCATCAACCTGGGGCGCAAGGGGTTCCTCACTGAGGTGGAGGTGGGTGACCTGGACGAGGCGCTGCGCTGCGCTGCCGCCGGGCGTTACACGGTGGAGCGGCGGCTGATGCTGCAGGCCATCGTGTATGACGAAACTGGGGCAGAGCGCTGCCGCACGCTGGCGTTGAATGACATGTATGCCTCGGGCACCATGGCGCGCCTGGTGCACCTCGAGGCTCGCATCCGAGGCCGGGTGGTGGGGCGGTATGCCGCCGATGGGGTGCTGGTCGCCAGCCCCACCGGGTCCACCGGTTATTCGCTTTCGGCCGGGGGGCCGGTGGTATCGCCGGATGTACCCTGTATGCTCATCACACCCGTCTGCGCTCACTCGCTGCGGGCGGTGCCCGTCGTCATCAGTGCGGAGGAGACGGTCGTGCTGCGCACCGACGGACCGACTAAGGAGGTGCGCCTGAGCGCCGATGGGGAGGAGAGCATCCGCGTGCGGGAGGGATGGCGCATCGAGGTGGCCCGCGCCGGGCGGGATGCCCGTTTCATGCGCTTGGGCCAGCGCGATTTTTATGGCCTGCTCCGCGATAAGTTCACCGAATGATACAGAAGACACGGGGAGGTTGACACATGAAGAACAAACGACACATGCGAATCATGGAACTCATCTCCCGGGAGGACATCTACACCCAGGAGGAACTGGCACAGCGCTTGAAGGACATGGGCGAGGACGTGACACAGGCGACCGTATCGCGTGATATCAAGGAGATGAAGCTCGTCAAAGTGGCTGATGAGACCGGCCGAAGCCGCTATGCCGCTGTGGCCGAGCAGGGGGGCGGTATGTCCAGCCGCCTGAGCCGGGTGTTTGCCGACACGGTGCTGGGCATTGACTATTCGGAGAACATCATCGTCATCCGCACGCTGAGCGGCAGTGCCAACGCCGCCGCTGAGGCCCTGGACACCATGCGTCTGCCTGAAATTTTGGGTACCATCGCCGGTGACAACACGCTCATGGCCATTGTGCGCCAGGGTTACTCGTCAGCCGAGGTGACCGACCGGCTGCGCGCGCTGGTCAAATAGCACCCTTCCGCAAAAGAAGAGGTTCCATATGCTGGTACAATTGCGCATCCGACATATTGCACTCATCGAATCGGTGGAGCTGGAGTTCGGCCCCGGTCTCAACGTGCTGACCGGGGAGACCGGTGCGGGTAAGTCCATCGTCATCGATTCCATCAACCTGGCGCTGGGGGCCCGGGGTGACCGCGAACTCATCCAGACCGGGAGCCCCGAAGCACGGGTGGAGATGGCTTTTGACATCACCGGGAACGAGACGGTGCGTGCGCTTCTCGCTGATATGGGGTTGGAGAGTGACGATGACCTGCTGGTCATCAGCCGGCAGATCAACACCGCTGGACGCAACCTCTGCCGCGTCAACGGGGCGTTGGCCACCGTGGCCCAGCTGCGCCAGCTGACGGGCTTGCTCATCGACATCCACGGCCAGCACGAGCACCAGTCCCTTTTGAACGAAGCCAACCACCTGGAACTGTTGGACGGCTTCGGCGGGGAGGGACTGCTGGCCCGCCGCGCCGCTGTTGCCGACGTGTACCGCCGCGTCCACGCCCTGCGGGGGGAGATTGAGCGTCTCTACGGCAACGAACGGGATCGGGCGCGCCGCGCCGACATCCTGCGTTATCAGATCAAAGAAATACAAAGTGCGAAACTTGTGCCGGGGGAGGAAGAGGAACTCTCCACCCAGTTGCAGATGCTACAGAATGCCGAGACCATCGCCGCCGCTGTGCGGGAGGCCTACGATCGCCTGTATGACGGCGGGGAACGGGGCCGTTCGGCGGTGGACAGTGTGGGCGTTGCCCTTCACGAACTTACCCGCATCGAGGGATATGGCGAGCAGTTCGCCGCGCTGAAGACCCGGTTGGAGCAAGCTCTGCTGGAACTGGAGGATCTCTCCGGCGAGCTTCGCGGCCTCAACGGCAGCTTCGAGTTTGACGAAGAGGACCTCAACGAGCTGGAGGAACGGCTCGATCTCATCCGGCAGCTTAAGCGAAAGTACGGCGCCGACATCCCCGGCATCCTGGACACGAGCCGGGCGATGGAGCAGGAGCTCAATGACCTGGAAAACGCCGACGAGCGCCTGCAACAGCTGACCGCCGAACGCGACGCGCTGGAGCGGGAGCTAACGGCCACCTGCCAGGCCCTGACGGCCCTGCGCCGGGCGGCGGCATCCCGCTTTGAGCAGGCGGTGGTGGGGCAGTTGGGGGATCTGGGGATGGAGCACGCACGTTTCTCTGTGGAGTTTGAGGAGCGGCCCGGTGCGGTGGCGGAGCTGGCCGGCCCCAAGGGCAGCGACCGGCTGCGTTTCCTCTTAAGCCCCAACCCCGGCGAACCGCTCAAACCTCTGGCGAAGATCGCCTCCGGCGGTGAGATGAGCCGCATCATGCTGGCGCTCAAGAACATTGCCGCTGACAGCGACAGCATCCCAACCTTGATCTTTGATGAGATTGATACCGGCATCAGTGGCAACATGTCCCGCGTGGTGGCGGAGAAACTGGCGCACATCGGCCTCACGCACCAGGTGCTGTGCGTCACCCACACCGCGCAGATTGCCGCCATGGGTAACCAGCATTTCTTTATTGAGAAATCCACCGACGGTCAGCACACCACGACCCGCGTGCAGCCGCTGGACTCTGCCAGGCGTGTGGACGAAATCGGTCGGCTGGTCGGCGGTGATGTAAGTTCGCTCAGCCGCCAGCACGCCAGCGAAATGCTCGCTTGGAGCGAGAAGTTCAAAGCCGGGTTGTGAATCTGGTTTGCCCGTGACACAGCGACTTTGGACGTCTATGCAGGAGGCGGCGAGCGTAGGCGGCGGGCGAAGCGACCTGTGGGTGGCCTGCTATCCGGCCAACTGTCTCGTGCTTACGTGCACCTCATGTCTACCTTTGAAAGCCGTGACGACGGCTTTTTTGTTTGTAAGTCTTTGGCACATCACCCGCCTTTTTCATACCTTGCCAGCAGACGCGTTAGCAGTTGAGTGACAATTTGCCACCGACGGCCGCCGTATGCCGCCGCTTCGACCATCAAACACTAGACCGACAAAAAGCGCGTCGAACGACGAATGGGAGAAGTGTGTGATGTCGAAACCGGTCGGGATGGGCAATCAATTCAAATGCAAGGTGGGTTATCTGTTGAGCGCCTTGGTGCTGGCCCTCAACTTTTCGCCCCCGGTGCGCAGTTTCTTCCAGCTGCCCGACCAACTGAACCTTCTGCAGGGACAGGCGCAGCAGCTCAATGTCGGCTTGCCGCTGCCTCTTCTTGCCAGCGACGCCGACGTGCTGCGGGTGGAGGGCGAGAGCCTGAGCACCACCCGCGTGTGGCAAAACGGCAGCACGGTGGAGCTGGAGCCCCAGTCGGTGGGAACCTCCACGCTGGAGCTGTCACTCTTTGGCAAGATCCCCCTGAAACGCATCAGCGTCACCGTGGTTCCCCAGCAGACGCTGGTGCCCGGCGGCCAGTCCATAGGTGTTTCGCTCTATACCCAAGGCACGCTGGTGGTCGGGCGTTCCGACATCGTGACAGCCACCGGCGAGGTGAACCCCGCCAAGGAGGCGGATCTGCGTCCGGGCGACGTCATCGTGGCAATCAATGACATCGAAATTGAGAACAGCGCCCAACTGGCCGATGTGGTGGCCGAATACGGACAGAGCCCGCTGCGTCTGCAGGTGCTGCGGGCGGGTAACCCCGTGTCCCTGCGTATCACCGCCGTTCGCGACCTGCAGGACGGGCAGCTGCGCCTGGGCATTTGGATTCGCGACAGCACTGCCGGGGTGGGCACGCTCACGTTCTACAACCCGTCCGACGGTACGTTTGGTGCGCTGGGGCACCCTATCACCGATGTGGACACCGGCACGACCCTCTCCGTCAAGGACGGGGAGATCGTCAATTCCCGCATCATCGATGTGAAGATTGGGGAGCGCGGCTCACCGGGGGAGTTGCATGGGCTCTTCACCGGCAACGGCACTGGCATCGGCCGCATCGATCGCAATACCCAGTTTGGCATTTATGGGGAGACCTATGCCCCTGTGGTCAATGAGCTGTACACCAAGCCGCTGCCCGTGGGCAGCCAGAGTGCCGTACACACCGGCCACGCCACTATTTTGACAACGGTGGACGATGAGGGAGTCAAGGAGTATAACTGCGAAATCATCAAGGTGAACCAACAATCGAGCCCTGCGGCCAAAGGCATGGTCGTGCAGATCACCGACCCCGAACTGCTGCAAAAGACCGGCGGCATCGTGCAGGGCATGAGCGGCAGCCCCATTTTGCAGGATGGGTGCATCGTAGGAGCCATCACCCATGTGTTCATCAGCGACCCCACCAAGGGCCACGGCATTTTTATCGAATGGATGTTGCAAACCGCTGGGGACTAGGATATGATTTATATATCTGAATTAATTACATAGAATATCTCGCCTATGCCGCCCATTTGGCGGCATGTTGGCGCATATTGGGGGTGAGACAGTTTGCAACCATGGACGGTACTGGTTGCCGACGACAACACTGCCTTTCTGGAGATGTTAGCAGAACGCATCAACCAGGAGGATGGGTTTGAGGTGGTTGCCATCGCGCGGGATGGGGCTGAAGCACTGACTGCGATTGAGAACCTTCATCCAGACATCGTGGTACTGGACCTGATTATGCCCAAAGTGGACGGGCTTGGGGTGCAGGAGCGGCTTATAGAGTTCCCCGCCCGACCAAAAGTCGTCATTATTTCTGCCCTGGGCAAGGACTATATCACCCAACAGGCTTTGGCACTGGGCGCGGATGCTTTTTTTGTCAAACCCTTTGATCTTGACCTGTTTGTGAAGCGCTTACGACTGCTGATGGGTGAGACCCGTGCGACGCTCAATGACCGGAACCGGCTGCAATACCAGGAAAAGCTGGAACGGCGCGTGGGGGAGATGCTGCACCAGCTGGCCGTTGCGCCCCATCTGCGTGGATATCAGTATCTCAAGTATGCGATTCTGTGCGTGGCGCAGGATCGCGGCATGCTGGAACGCATCACCTACCACATTTACCCGGCGGTGGCGCAGGAGTTTAACACCACACCCAGCCGGGTGGAGCGGGCCATTCGCAATGCCATCGAGAACGCCTGGGACCGTTGCCGGGTGGAGACGATGGAGGAGTTCTTCGGTTATTCCCTGGACGAAAACAAGGGGAAGCCCTCCAACAGTGAGTTCATCGCCATGGTGGCCGATAAGCTGACCCTTGACAGCGGAAGTCAGAATTGATATTCTTTTCACAAGAGCCTGACACCAAGGGACTGCCTGCGGGGGAGGGACGTGAAGGAAACACGGGGCAACCGTGACGCCCACAGGCATCACCGAGCCGCCGTTTGTGAGGTTTATTACGCCTTCCCGTCCGTCGGGAAGGCGTTTTTATTGGCCTTTTGGCCCAGGAGGATGCATGCAGAAGCGCGTTGGAATGATTGGCATCTTTGTGCGGGAGCGGGACGAAGCTGCCCAACAGGTCAACCGGGTGCTGTCTGACTATGGCCACATCATTGTGGCGCGGGTCGGCGTGCCTTATCGGGAGAGGGAGCTCAGCGTCATTTCTGTCATCGTGGACGGTACCAACGACGAAATTGGCGCATTGACGGGGAAACTCGGGGCCATCGCCAGCGTCACCGTCCGCAGCATGCTGGCCCCGTTGTAGCGTTGGGAAGGTATCCGAAGAGGAGGAGTTTTGATATGAAGAACAACACGCCACTGCAACTCATTGTACGCACGGCCCTGCTGCTGGCCATTGCCGTACTCTTTCAGAACCTGCGGCTGCTCATTGGCACGGGCCTCGCGGCCACCATCGTCATCGGGGCGCTCGTCAATCTGACGCTCTTTGTGGCGGCGGGCACCGTCGGCTGGTACGGCGGCACAGCGGTGGGGTTGCTGACGCCGGTTGTTGCCTTCCTGCAAGGGCATTTGGCGTTGCCGTTGCTTATCCCGTTTGTGGCGGCGGGCAACATCGTATTGGTGGTGGCCTTCACCCTGGTGGAGCGTGGTGCCAACACCCAGGGACGCCTGTGGACGGGTGTGGCAGTGGCTTCGGTGCTCAAGACCATCGCGCTCTATGGGCTCATCGTGCTGCTCTTTGTGGGCGTGATGCTGCCGGGCATGGGTCTGCCGCCTGAGAAGACCAAAGCCATGACCACCGCGCTGTCGCTCTCCTTCAGTTGGCCCCAACTTGTCACGGCGCTCCTTGGCGGCGCGGTGGCGGTGCCGGTGCTTCGTGCGCTGCGCCGGGCGTTGAAGCTGCAAAAAATGGCATAAGAGCGAAACTCTGGAACGAACGACACACGTCGCTGCGGCCTTGCCAGGGGATTTCATATTGACAGCAGCCAATACCGGAAGTATAATGAAAACGTGCTTGTGCACGCCATGGTGGTACCGGTTTGCTGGTATTTGCTGTTGAAGCGCAAGCGATGCATATACCTTCAGAGCGAAGGGGGGTAGTGGTTGTGTCTGAAATTCGCGTGGGGGAAAACGAATCCCTGGAGAACGCTCTGAAGCGTTTTAAGCGGAAGTGCCAGCGTGCTGGCGTTCTGGCTGAGGTGCGCAAGAGAGAGCACTATGAAAAGCCCAGCGTGCGCCGCAAGAAGAAAGCACAGGCTGCCAGAAGAAAAACCAAGAAGTATTGATGCAAAGCCCGGTCCGAAAGGACCGGGTTTTTCGTTTCTGGGCAGCCTGCCGTCAGCGTTCTCCGTTTCCTGCCTGCATGTACACGGGCATTGCAGCAACGCAGCCCGTACCCGCCACATTTTCAGGCCCATGTGCACATACACATAGCCAAGACAAACGACGGGGGCGAAGCATGGGCATCCGAAGAGTGATGGCCGGGGCGCTGGATCTGCAGCGGGACGTGGTGCTCAACCTGCCAGTGCTGCACCTGACCGGTGATGAGCGGTTGGTGGTGGAGAACCACGTCAGCCTGCGGGAGTACGACGGCCGGAAGATCCGCGTGGAATGCAGCATGGGCACGGTGGAGATTGCCGGGGAGAACCTTCTGGTTCGGGCGATGAACCGGGACGACATCCTCATCACGGGCCGCATCCGGTCACTTACTTGGCAGGGTGGGGCGGTGGGCCCATGATGGCGTGGATATGGCAATTGATCGCCGGTTGTGTTACAATCCAACTGGAAGGGCTGAAATTGTTGGAGTTGGTCAATCGCGCCGTTTCTGCCGGCATTCCGCTTGACAACGTTCGTCGCCTTTCCTACAGCAAAATGACGGCGACAACGACTTGGAGAGGGTATGCGCGGCTGTGCGCCATGGCCGCCAAAGAACCCCTGCGCGTGAAGCTCCTGGGCCAGTGGGGCCTGCCGGTCGTGCTTGGCCGGGCTCGGAAGCGCGTGGCCTTTGTGCTTGGGTTAGGTTTGTGTTTGGCGGCGCTGGTGTTGGTCAACGCTTACGTATTGCAGGTGTGTGTCATTGGCAGTTCTGACGCTGCACTGGCCGGGCAGATTGAGACCTTTCTGGCCGAACAAGGCGTTCACCCCGGCGTGGGCAAATGGACGCTCAATCTGCCGGAGACCGAGACCCGGCTTATGCTGCGCTTCCCGCAGGTGACGTTTGCGTCCATCCGGGTGCGGGGGGTGCGGGCGACGGTGGAGGTGGCCGAGGGCGACCCCGCGCCTGAGCTTGTGGACAGGAGTCAGCCCGCCAACGTCACCGCCAGCCGAGACGCCGTGGTGCGCACGGTCACGGTGTACGAGGGGCAGGCGGCGGTGCAGCCGGGCGACGTGGTGCGAGCCGGGGAGCTTTTGGTTTCCGGCGTGGTGGAGGAGTTGGAGCATGTCCGCCAGGTGCATGCGCGGGCCGAGGTGTTGGCCAGCGTCTGGGCGGAGGGACGGGGTGATGCCCCCCTCTGGCAGGAGAATAGCGTCCGCACCGGCCGCAGCGTACGCCGGTGGGATTTGACGGTAGGTCCCTGGTGTTGGCCCCTGGGTGGGCAGGATGCGTCCTTTGCCCGTTACGACACCCAGGTGAGGGAATACTATCTACCAGGGTGGGGGGAGAAGGGCCCGAAGCTCGTGGTGACGGAAACGCTCGATGTGCTGCGCCTTGTACAGGAGAGGGACCCCCAAACCGTTCGGGAGGAAGTGCTGGCTCAGGCTGCCGCCCAGGCAGCCGAAGCATTGCCGGCCGACGCCAACGTGGTGGAGCGCCGGGTGGTTTACGCCGTACACGACGGCACACTGACCGCCCGCGTGTATTTGGAGACACTGGTGAACATCGCACAGGAGACGCCGATGAAGTAGGCGTGGGAGGAATACCGTTTGGCAGAAGAACTCATAGAGAAGCGCATCCGCATGGGAACGACCGAGGATGTGGCGGCACTGTTTGGAAGCTTTGACCAGAACCTGCGTACGCTGGAGGACGAGCTTGATGTGCGCGTCACCCCCCGGGACAGCGACCTTATCATTAGCGGTGCCCAGCAGGGGGTGGAGGTTGCCGCCGAGGTCATCGACAAGCTCAACGACATGATCGGCAAGAAGGAGACCATCGACAAGGGCCGAATTCGGTACGCCATTGAGCTGGCGAAGGAAGGCAACGCCAACCTCATCACCGAGATCATGACCGACGTGCTGGTGGTGACCCACCGCGGCAAGCAGATTAAGTGCAAGACCGTGGGGCAGAAGAAGTTTGTGAACGCCGTGCGCAGCAATACCATGGTGTTTGCCATCGGCCCCGCCGGCACCGGCAAGACATACCTGGCCATGGCCATGGCAGTCGTGGCGCTCAAGAACAAGGAGATCTCCCGCATCGTGCTGACGCGCCCGGCGGTGGAGGCCGGGGAGAAGCTGGGGTTCCTGCCCGGCGACCTGCAGAACAAGGTGGACCCCTACCTGCGGCCGCTCTACGATGCCCTCTATGAGATGATCGGCACCGAGGCCTATGCCAAGATGCTGGAGCGCGGCGTCATCGAGGTGGCACCCATGGCCTACATGCGCGGCCGCACCCTGAACGACGCGTTTGTCATTCTGGATGAGGCACAGAACACCACTGTGGAGCAGATGAAGATGTTCCTGACCCGCCTGGGCCAGGGTTCCAAGATGATCATCAACGGCGACGTCACCCAGATTGACCTGCCGGTGGGCAAGAAGAGCGGCCTCACCGACGCTGCTGAGGTACTGCGGGATGTGCCGGACATTGAGATCGTGAATCTGACCCACCGCGATGTGGTGCGCCACGAGCTGGTGCAGAACATCATCAAGGCATACGATACCCACAACAAGCGCACCCAGCACCGGGAGGTACGTCACAAATGACCCTGTCGACGCAGGCACCCCTTCGGGAGCGGCTCACCGTCCGCGCAACGATCGTTCGTGTGGCGATGGCTCTTGTTGCATGGGTCATGGTGGCTGCGCTGGTGATGCTGCAGGTGATGCCCCAGAAGCAGGCCCTGACCGCCGGGGAGATTGCCAGCGTCAGCATCAAAGCCAGCCGCGACATCGTCGACAAAATTACGACGGAGAAAAAGAAGCTGTCCGCCATCGAAAATGTGACGGACAAGTACAAGCAGGATGACACCATCACCACCGAGGTTGTGGGCAAGCTGGAGGATAGCTACGCCGCGATGGACGAGATCCGCACCGATGGCGCGGCGGAGGTGGCAAAGCTTCAGAACAGTACGTCTTCGGCCGCCTACCGCGACAGTAACGGCGACCTGCAGTTCAACGAGTGGTTCCTGCAACAGTGCCACGACAAGCTCTCCGGCAGCTACACCAACGACGATGTGCGTTACATCCTCCTGGCTGAGGAAAAGATGCTGACCCATCTGCAGGACACGGTGATGTCCCTGGTCAAGCAGGCGCTCAAGGGCGGTATCAAGACCGAGGTGCTCACCGAGCAGATTTCTTCCGTCAATCAGGAGCTCATCAGCCCCCTCAACGGCTTTGACGATGGGGCACAGAAGCTCGGCATGAACCTCGTGTCCACCTATCTCAAGGCGAACTTCATCTACGACGCCGAGGCCACCGAAGCCGCCCGGCAGAAGGCCGCCGACGAGGTGCAGGAGGAGATCTACAAGCGCGGGCAGTACATCGTGCGCGAGGGATACCCCGTCACCGAGGCCCAGATTAAGATGCTCAGCGACCTGGGGTTGCTGGACGATGACAGCATCCACCTGCAGGCCTACCTTGGCATGGGGCTTTTTACGGCGGTACTGATGGCGCTTCTGTGGTGCTACCTGATCCTTTTTGACAACGAGCTCTTCCGAAGCACGCGGCGGTTGTTCCTCTTCAACACCATTCTGGTGTTTACGATGGCTTTGATGTACCTGGCTGGGCAGGTGCCGGGCATGGGTACGCTGTTGCTCTCCACCACCGGGGTGCTGCTCACGGCGGTGCTCCTCAACAATCGTCTGGCTGTGGTAGCCAATGCCATTCTTGCGGTGCTGGCCGGCGTCATGACCGGCAGCGACAGCACTGGAGCCTTTACGGCGGCGGCCATGCCTGCGGTGATGGCAGCCTTAGCCGGGGGTATGGCAGGGCTCTACATCATTCGCCAGACGCCCCAGCGCACCACCCTCATGGTGTCAGGGCTGGTCTCCGGGGTGGTGGAGCTTCTGATACTGGCGTCGGTCGATCTCATGGCTTCGGCCGGCTGGAAGACCCTGCTGGTGGACGGCATCGGCGGGCTGGCCGGCGGGCTGGCCGCCGCCATGCTCTGCTTGGGCACTCTCCCCATGTGGGAGATTCTCTTCCAGGTGGTCACCCCAATGAAACTGCTGGAACTCTCCAACCCCAACCACCCGCTGCTCAAGCGCCTGCTCATCGAGGCGCCGGGTACCTATCACCACAGCATCATCGTGGGCAACCTTGCTGAGAGTGCCGCCGACGCCATCGGGGCGAGCCCATTGCTGGCCCGCGCCGGCTCCTATTACCACGACGTGGGCAAGCTCCAACGCCCCTACTTCTTCACTGAGAACCAGATGGGCGACGAGAACCCCCACGACTCCATTACCCCTGAGCTTTCCAAGCGCATCATCACCAGCCACCCGCGGGATGGCATGGAGATGGCGGCCCACTATAACCTCCCCCACCAGATTGTGGAGATCATCGGCCAGCACCACGGCACGACGCCGGTGATGTTCTTCTACCACAAGGCGGTGCAGCAGGCGGCCGATGGCGAGGCGGTGGCACTCGACGACTTCCGCTACCCTGGGCCCAAGCCCAACAGCCGGGAGGCAGCGCTCATCATGCTGGCTGACTCGGTGGAGGCGGGGGCGCGCTCGCTGCCCGACCACTCCCAGGAACGGCTGGACGAGTTTGTGCAGCACGTGGTGAATACAAAGCTTGAGGACGGGCAATTTGACAACTGCGACCTGACGCTGCGGGACATCAGCGTCGTCTCCGCCGAGTTCCGCAAGGTACTGGGCGGCATCTACCATGAGCGGGTGGCTTATCCCGCGCTGAACGTGGTCAAAAAGGAGGGAATGGTCTGATGGTCAACCTTCTGACGGACGTGGATGAGGGATTGGAGCGGTTTGCTCCCATGAACGAGATCGTGCACCGGGCAGTCGTCAAGGCACTGGAGCTGGGCCAGGGGCCGCAGAATGCCCAGATTGGTCTGCTCATTGTGGACGACGAGGCCATTCAGCAGATCAACCGGCAGTTCCGTGCGGTGGACCGTCCCACTGACGTGCTGTCTTTCCCGCTGCTGGAGCCGGGCGCTACGCCTGCCGCGCAGGACATCGACCCCGAAACCGGCGAGGTTATGCTGGGGGACATTGTGGTCTCCCTGCCCATGGCTGAGCGGCAGGCCGTGGAGTATGGCCACAGCCTGGAGCGGGAGATTGCGTTCCTCTGCGTCCATGGCACGCTGCACCTGCTGGGGCACGACCACGAGGAGGAGGGGGACCGCAAGCGGATGCGTGCGCTGGAGGAAGAGGTGCTGGCAGCGCTGCACCTGCCCCGGAACGCATGACCCACGAGGAGATGGTACGGGCCGCGCGGCAGGCCCGCCTTCATGCCTATGCGCCCTACTCGGGGTTCCGGGTGGGTGCCTGTCTCGTCACCCAAGACGGCCGCGTCTACACCGGCTGCAACGTGGAGTCGGTGTCCTTCAGCCCCACCTGCTGTGCCGAGCGCACGGCGCTCTTTGCCGCCGTGGCCCAGGGGGAGCGTCACTTTGCCGCCATTGCCGTGGCTGGCGATGGCCCGCGCAAGGCCTGGCCCTGCGGTGTCTGCCGCCAGGCACTGATGGAATTCTCCCCGGGTCTGCTGGTCATTGCTGCCGGGGAATCCGGCGACTGGGAGACGGCGACGCTCGCTGACCTGCTGCCCCACGCTTTCACCGAATACCGAACGGAAGAGGAATCTCATGGATAAACCGTTTCATTCCGGCTTCGTCACGCTGACGGGCCGTTCCAACGTCGGCAAGTCGACGCTGCTCAACGCTCTGGTGGGCGAGAAGGTCGCCATTGTCAGCGACCGGCCCCAAACGACCCGCAACACCATCCGGGGCGTCCTCAACGGCGACGGCTACCAGATGGTCATTGTTGACACCCCCGGCCTGCACCAACCCCGCACCCGCCTGGGCGAATACATGGTCAAGTCCGTGCGTTCGGCGCTGGAGGGCGTGGACGCCATCCTTGCTGTGTTTGACGCCTCCGAACCCATGCTGGCCGGCGACCGCGCCGTGCTCGACTGGGCCAGGAACGCCAACGCACCGGTCATCGCCGTGCTCAACAAGATTGATAAGATCGAGAAGCAGCGCCTGTTGCCCCTCATGGTGGAGCTGGGGCAGCTGCCCTTCGTGCGGGAGATCGTGCCCATCTGCGCCAAGGACGGCGACGGGGTGGAGGTTCTGATGAACGTGCTGCTACCGTTGCTGCCCGTGGGGCCCCGGTACTTTGACGAGGACACCTACACCGACCAGCCCGAGTACCGCATTGCTGCTGAGATCATCCGCGAGAAGGCCATCAACCAGCTCAAGGAGGAGATCCCGCACGGCATTGGGGTGGAGATCCTGCGCATGCAGCCCGATGAGGATGGCCGCATCGTGCTGCACGCCAATGTCTACTGTGACAAGGCGTCCCACAAGTCCATCCTCATCGGCAAGCAAGGCCAGATGCTGCGCCTCATCGGTACCCAGGCCCGGCGGGAGCTGCAGAGCATCCTGGGCGTGGGTGTCCATCTGGAGCTGTGGGTTAAAGTGAAGGAAGGCTGGCGTGACAGCCCCGCTGCCATGAAGGACCTGGGGTACGACCAAAAGGAGCTGTGAGCAATGGCCCTCTGTGTCACTCAGGGCATCGTGCTGCGCTCGGTCAACTACCGGGAGACGAGCCGTATTCTTACGCTTTTCAGCCGTGATCTGGGCCGGCTTACCGTGTCTGCCAAGGGGTGCCTGCGGCCCAAAAGCCCCGACCGCGCCGCCACCGAGATGCTGGTGGCAGGGGAGTACACCCTCTCGGAACGCGGCGGCCGCTGCACGCTGACGGCGGGGCAACTGACCAACGCCTTTTACCCCCTGCGCATGGATCTCGACCGCCTGGCCCACGCCACCTATTACGCCCAGTTCTGCGAGAGTGTATTGAACGACGAAGAGCCCCAGCCCGAACTCTATGACCTGCTGGATGTCTGCCTGCGGGCCCTCTGCCGGGCGGATGTCGTGGGCGACGTCGTTCGCGCTTTCTTTGAGGTGCGAGCCATGGATGTGCTGGGCTTCCGGCCCGAGCTGACTGCCTGCGCCTCCTGCGGGGCGGCGGTGGCCACACCCCAGTGGTTCTCTGCGGAGAGCGGCGGTGTCATCTGCGCTGATTGCCGACCCCAGACCCCCGACGCCAAGCCCATTTTACCGGGCACGGTGGCCTTCCTTCGCCAGTTGCTCACCTGGGAGAGTGATCGAATTGGTGTGCTCAAACCCGCCGAGGCGGTGCTGCGCGACCTGACGCAGACCTGGCGGCCCTTCCTTCGCTGGCACCTGGAGCGCGGCTACCGCCTGGATGAGTTCCTCGATAAACTGGAGCAATCGCCTCATTCCCGCCTGTAACATTCCATCATTTTTCATCGACTTTTCACCGATTGTTCACATGGCTTCGCTATACTTTCCTCAACGCAGAGAACCAAGGATGGAGAGGGGACAGCACTCAACATCCACCGGGCCTGCGGTGAAAGGGGAGATGCGATGACCCAGCAAGAGCGAGCAAGCGGCGGCGCCCATCGACAGGTTCAAGCGCTATCCTCTGCCCCGTTGGGGTGGATGCTGCGGGCGGTACTACCGTAGATCCAGACAGCGAGAAAAGCCCAGTCAAGGGGCGTCAAGCCAACGGTGAGCACAGCACCGAATCTTTTCAAATCTCAACCTCCAGCAAAACCACCCATCCGGGTGGTTTTGCTTGTCTGGGGCCTCTATAGACACCGTTCGGGCGACGCAGGCCTTCGAGTTTCGGCGCCATCAGCGGCTGAACCACCGCACACAACACAAAAATGGAGGGCGAATCGCCCTCCATTTTCTAGATGTATCGCTGCGGGTTACGGCCGCAGCAGAGTCACCGCCGGCGCCGTCAGCACGCCCAGGGGACGCAGGCGGTATTCGTAGCACCAGCGGTCGCCGGTGGAACGCCAGCAGTCCGGGCCGATCCAGCTGACATAGAGGTCGGCGTTGTGCAGGGCGCCGAAGCTGTTGTGCCGGTTGCCAAAGAGGGTGATGTCCAACCGGTGGTCACCGGCGGGCACGCCCTGGAATACATGGTCATAGGGCGCGAAGGTCACCGGCACCGACGGGCCGCCATCCAGCGCCACTCGCACCAGCGCCCCGCGGTAGTTGGGCACGTGCACCCGCACGTCGCCGCCCTCGCAGTGGAAGGGCACGTGGTAGGTGATGTTCGCGCCGTAGAAGGGCAGCCCCTGGGGTGCGCAGTCCCCAAAGCCCAGCGTGGCGGGCTTGGCGGTCAGTGTTGCCTCCTGACCGGCCAGGCGTACGCCGAAGTCGCCCAGCAGGTAGCACCACTCCAGGTTGGAGCGGCGGTGGAAGGGCCAGGTGACCTCCAGCACGCTCCGCCCGTCGGGCAGCTCCGGCAGCGCCACCGTCCCAATGGCCTTGTCAGTGAAGTAACCGGTCACAACGCTGGGCACTACTTGGCCGTTCAGGGTGATGACGGCCTGCTCCGCATCCTCCAGGGCCAGCAGCGTGCCGGCCAGCGGGAGCTCACTCTCCACGTGGAAGCGCAGCGTGGCGGTGTGGACAGCCGGCTCCTCCGGCACGACCCAGGGCTGGGCGAAGGCATCGCCTCGCTTGGGCCAGCCCAGCCACCCGCGGATGACATTGTCTGCCCGCAGAATCTCCTCCCGGGGCTGGAAGGGGCCGTCGTCTAGGCGGTACTCAGCCACGTCCAGCAGCAGTACGTTGGGCTCACTCAGGGTGTAGGCCATCGTGCGGGGCAGGGCAATGGGCGTTCCCGCGCTCAGCGCGGCAGCGGTGGGCATGCTCTCCGCCGTGCCGGGCTCCAGCCGAATGAGCAGGCTGTCCTGGTTGTGGAAGGCCCACTCCACCACGGTGCTGCCTCCGGTATGGAGGCAGGGGACGGGGCGCACGTCGCCGGTCATCGTGTCATACACCGTGGGCCGCCACAGGCCGCGCACGGTGATGCGCACGTCCTGCCGGCGGGTAATGTCGCAGTTGGGGTCGGGCACGCCCTGGGCCACGAAGAGCCACTTGCCGTCGCCGTCTTCGCGCAGCTGGGTCACGAAGTTGTCTGTCAGGCTGCCGTTGGCGTTGCGCAGGCTCACCACCCGCACATCCTCCAGGCTGTGGAGCAGGGCATACCGCTCGAAGGGCAAGCAGGTGGCCTTGTCGGCGAGCTTGCACCCGGCATCGCTGGCCTGGGCATCCACCAGGCGCGGCGCGTCGCCCAGTACCACGAGCTTGCCGCCGGCCTGCACGAAGGCCTCCAGCCGCTCCAGCGTGGTGGTGCGGATCGTCTCCATCGCCGGCAGCACCACAACGTCGTAGGCCATCTGCCCCACGGCCAGCGGCGCACCGCCCCGGGGGCACTGGATGGGCAGCAGCGATTCGCTGACGAAGTCAAAATCGATGGCACCCTTCAGCAGCCAGTCGGTGATGGCGAGGAAGTTCTGGTCCAGTTGGTCGCGCTTCAGGGCGGTCTGCTCGGCCGGGCCCCAGTGCAGCCAGTAGCTTTCCACCGGGTGGATGACGGCCACATGCACCTCGGCCTTGCCGCGGGTCAGCGCCGTGTTCACCCGGGCAAAGTGGTCCTCCACCAGCTTGTACTCCTTATACCACGGCGATTGGTAGTTGATGGATGCCGGGTAGTCGCGCTTGGCTTCCCCGGCCATGGAGACCCAGGACAGGTGGGGCACCCGCACCGTCACACCCAGCGCGGCCTGCCAGTCGCCCTGCAGCTTGTGGCCGCGGAAGTCAAAGTCCCAGTTGGTGACGCCGTAGAGCTCGGAGAGCACGCCAGTGCGGCCAAACTGGCGGGAGGCCGACTGAGCCTGCTTGGCGGTGGTGAACTCGTACTGGTTGCTCAGCATGTCGATGCCCGGCAGACCGAAGGCGCGGTAGGAGCGCATGGCCTCGCCCAGGGCGGCGGTCTGGCTCTTGAGGGTGGGTTCCTCCATCATGTGGCCGGTCAGCAGCAGGCCGTGGGCATCGCACCACGCGCCGCAGTTGTCAGCGAAGGCATCGGCAAACCGCTCGGCAATGTGGTCGTGATAACGGTACCGGGTCAGCGACACCGCCCCCTCCGGCAGGTCCCAGATGAGCTCGGGCAGCCGGGGCAGCAGCGCGTCGCCATAGGCTGCGGCGAAGGTGTCCGGCAGGTCGTCGGTCCAGGGCAGTACCACGTCGCTGGTGTCGTGGGCGAAGGGCAGCGTCGTCTTGTGGCTGAATTGCGGCTCATCGGTGAAGATGGCCGGCACAATGCCGCCAAAGTCCTCCCCGCAGGTTTTGAGGTAGGCCTCGTAGGTCACCTCGATGAACCGATCGATGGCTTTGCGGTCCAGGGTGTTGATGTAGGTCTGGTTGTTGTACCAGGGGCTCTCCAGCGGCGTCTCCAGGTAGGCATACCACTTGCGGCCCCGGGCCTCGGCCTGCGGGTCGATGGCGCGGTAGCCCGTCAGCGTGCCGTCGGCGGCAAGCTCCACGTCGTAACAGGCCAGCAGCCTGCCATTGCCCGAGCGGGACGCGCGGGCGGAGGAATCCAGCGATGCCACACCTTCATCCTGGCCGTAGGGCTGGGCGGTGAAGAGCAGGTACCGCGTGCGGTATTGGGGGTCCTTGGTGACATAGCCGCCCGCCGCGCCCGAGGGCCAGCGGTCCTCGTCGTAGAGCCAGGCCAGCATTTGGTTGGCCCGTGCCTTTTCCACGCAGGCTTTCACAAGGGCCATGTGATCCTCGCTCAGGTACGTGGTGGCCATGCCCGTGCGCACGTGCATGTGGAAGCCGCCAAACCCCATTGCCTGCAGCGCGTCGATCTGCCAGGTCAGTTCGTCCCGGTCCAGCTTGCAGTTCCACGCCCAGAACGGCGTGCCACGGTATTCCGCTGTCGGATTCTGGAAGAGCTCCCGGCTCAACGTTTCGGTCCGGTTGTTTTCGTACAAGGTTCCACACCCTCTCCGTTGGTTTTCATGCTCATTATAGGGAGCACCCGATCGGGGCGCAAGGTTTGAACATGCGAACAGTTGGCATTTTGTTTGCAAAGGTCGCATGTTGAAAACGATTCACAATGAATGGCGTTTGCCAGTCAGTCCCTCACAGCCGGAAGAACGCCTTGGGATTGTCGTAGAGCATGCGCCGGGCCAGCCCCAGCGCGTCACCGGCACGCAGGTGGCCGCGTTCCACTTTGTTGGCCAGTGCCCGGGCCAGGTTCTCCCGCGCCAGCAAGAGGTGGCCGCAGACACCCTCCACAAAGCAGTAGTCCCCGCCGAAGGCAAAGATCTTGTTGGCTGGCACGGCGTCCAGCAGTTCCTCCAGAAGGCGAGTGGCGTACTCCTGGGAGATGATGTGTGTCCAGCACAAATCCACCATCACGTTACGGAAGTTTTTGGCCAGCACCACAAGCTCCCCGCCATAGGGATAGCCGCCATGGAAGAGGTCAAACCGTGCAGCGGGGTACTGCAGGCAGAGGTTCGTGAGCTGCACCGGGTTGGCAAAACGGATGTCGTTGCCATTGCCCTCCTGCAGGCCGGTGTGGAATTGCAGGGGCAGGTCCTGGTCGATGGCAATGCCCACGACCGCGTGCATCAGGTAATCCTCCAGCGGGCGAAGGGCATCGGGGCCGGCGGGCAAGGTGCCAGCCAGCAGCTGCCGGTAGACCGTCTCGGCCTCGGCATGGGTGCGTGCGGCGAAGAAGAGCGGCCGCTGGTAGGCCAGGCCGATTTTGAGGCAGGGGATGCGCTGTTCGGCCTTGGCCCGGGCAACGAGCTGGCCCAGCACCTCCACCCAATCGTCCAGCCGCTCCACGGGCAGGCCCATGCGTGCGCCGGCAGACCGCAGGAAGTCGGCATTGGGGCTGATCCACCGATCCAATCGCAGCGTCGTGCGGAAGTATGTGGGGTCGTACGCCGGATCGCTGTCGACGATACTCGTCTCGATGTGGCAGAGATCCTTGAGCACGCGCCGGTAGAGCCCGTCACCGACACCGGCTTTCACCGCCGTGTCCAGCGCCTGCCAGGTGTGCTCGTTGATGTCGTCAATGCCGTAAATGGTCTGGCTGGCCCGCACAAGCGACCGGCAGTAGGCGGTGTTGCGCGCGTTGGCCCAGTGGGGGGCAAACACCTGCCACTTACGCTCGGTGTCCGGGCTGTCGCCCTGCAGGAAGGCCAGCTCCCCGTCGCTCATCCCGGCGGAGACGAGGTCGCAGGAGGCATAGTGGATGAGGTAGGTGTTGAAGAGGTCAACCGGACGCGCGCGCCGTCGAGCTTCGCTCTCCAGGTGTTCGTGGGTGTCGATGACCGGCAGAGCGGAAATGTCCTGTAGCAAGCCGCGTGATAATTCGCAGTGCGTCATGGGAACGTCCTCCTCTTGTCAGCGGTGGAAGTAGAGCTTGTTGGCGTTGTGCAGTAGGATATTCTCCGCCGTGGCAAAGGCATCCTCCCGGGCGAAGTAACCGCGCTGCACCTTTTCGGCCAGCACGGTGGAGAGCACCTCCCGCATGGCCAGCAGCGCGCCAAAGCTTTCCTCGCCGGTCCAGGTGTCGCAGCCCCAGCACACCCGGTCGGCCAACCCCACCTCGATGAGCTCGTGCAGCAGACGCTCACAGGACGTTGGGGAGATCAGCGGCAGCCAGCAAAGATCCGGGTAGACATTGCGGTATTCATGCGTCAGCGCGCAAACATCGGCCGTCCATGGATAGCTGCCGTGGAACAGCACGAACTTCGTTTGAGGGTGGGCTTGGATGACCGGCTGCATCTGCATGGCATTGGTGCGCTGCAGCAACCCCAGGCCGGTATGGCACTGCAGCGGCAGGTCCAGTTCGGCGGCGATGTCGCAGATCATCCAGAACACATAGTCTTGGAATGCCTTGATGTCTTCCGGCTTCGGGTTGGGGCGGAAGGCACGCTGTGCCTGCGCCTTATCCGCTGGCAGAAAGTCGAGCCCGCGGTCGTAGGCCAAAGCCTGTTTGAGTGCCACACAGCCCTGTTCTTTCTTGGCGGCAATGGTGGTACGCACGAAGGCGATGTACTCGTCCATGTCGTCGATTGCCCGGTCACAGTGGGCCAGTGGATGGTTGCCGTTGTGGTCCTGGGCGGTGGGGCTGTAGCCAAAGTGAAACATATTTACCCGGAAAGACGGCGCAAACAGATCGGGGTGGCCGTTGTTGTCGCCGGGTGACCAAAAGGTGTCCAGCACCACACGTTCGTACCGGCAGGCCTGCCGCAGCAAGGTGGTGTTGTGGCCGGGCGTTTGGTAGGCGGCCGCAATGCGCTTCGATACCTCGTCCCAGTTGTCAGCGCGAAGGCGGCCCTCCAAGCCATAGAGCCGCTGCAACGATCGTTCCAACCACACGAAGTAGGACTTGTTGCGCACCTGATTGAGGTACTGTTCCCGTCCGGTCCGGGTGTTGTCAAAGGGCTCGCCGCACCAGGCCACATAGCCATTTGATAGCAGCAGATCCAGATTGGCCTGTTCAAAGAAATCGTCGGGCCGGTGGTGGGAATGGGTGTTGAGCACGGGCAGTGTGTCCAGATGCCCCAGCAAATCGTCAACAAAGCCGTTTGTCATCTCAGTTCCTCCATGTTGCTCACGCTTCATTCCGGCAATTTTTTCCAGCTTCATTCTAGCACAGCGCCTTCCCCCCACCAACGCGGTTTTGGCAAATCTTAAGCAAAGACGGTGGAAGTCCATTCGCTCCTTTGTTACAATAATGGAGACGCGGCGTACCGGCCGCGCCGATGGGGGAACGATGATCGACAACCGGGAGGAGCGCTACTTCATCTGGCTTTCC
>JAEYRA010000080.1 GCA_023409755.1 Bacillota bacterium | reverse complement strand
ACAAGGCTGGGCGGGAACCCAGACCTAACCAACGGCAACGGCTGGAACAAATTGCGGCAGGGCATTCGCCCTGCCGCCTTTCGCGTCTGCCGCTGTTGCGACAGCCGCGATTCAAACAGCTTGTTCTCGTTATGGTCAGATGCCGTTCACGCCTTACGCGCCATCCGGGCGCTAAGGCATTGCACGGCAATGCCTTCACGGCGTGACGGTTAGTCACGCGTCCTGCGTGTCTGATTCTCCGCACATGTCGCCGACTCTCAGTCCCGCGTTGCGGCAGACGATTCTTCAGAATCGTTGAGAGCAACGCGAGCATTCCAAGGCGCAGGATGTGCCTAAGGCCGACGGCACCGGGTCACAATCCACAGGATTGTGACCAGCCCGCACGATGCGGGCGAGGTGCCGGGAAGGCACGAAGTATTGCGATGGACCGATCACAAACTATAGCCCTCATACGGATTTTCAAAGAGGCACTGCGCCTTCGGGCGGCTTTTTCTTCTGCTCGCGCTGAACTTGTCTTTCCTCCCGCCGAATGAATCGGCGGGAGGCTCATCTCCCTTTGACCGTTCTAGTGGTTTGTAGACACTCTGAAGCGGCGGACAGTCTGTCCGCCGCTTTGATTGTACCTTATTCTACCCCCGCAGCACCGCCAACACCGCATTGGCGTGCCCATCGGGGCTGACCCGCGGGAAGGCTGCCAGTACCGTGCCTGTCTCATCCAGCACGTAGGTGCTGCGCAAGATTCCCACGGTTGTTTTGCCGTACGAAGTCTTTTCGCCCCAGGCGCCATAGGCCTCGGCCACTTTGTGGTCAGGGTCGCTCAACAGGGCAAAAGGCAGGTTGTACTTGCTGCGGAACCGCCCATGAGACTGGCTGGTATCGGGGCTGATGCCCACAACGGCCGCGCCTGCCTGCAAAAAATCATCGTAGGCATCGCGGAAGCCGCAGGCCTCGGTGGTGCAGCCGGGGGTGTCATCCTTGGGGTAGAAGTAAACAACGACCTTGCGGCCGAGAAAATCGGAAAGGGATACGGGCTTGCCGTCGGCATCGTCCAGCGTGAAGGAAGGAGCAAGTTCTCCTTTTTGCAGCATGGGATCCACCTCGTTTCATTGGGGTTGCTTTAGTATATCCCAATCAACTGGAACCTGGCTGTGATGACAGTCACTTATCGTAAACAACCACACAGTTGCGGCCCCTCCGCTTGCCCCGGTAGAGAGCACGGTCGGCACGCATGATGAGCTCCTCAATGGTCAGTTCGTTGACAAAGGGACAGACGCCCAGCGTTACCGTCACCTGGACAGTGGCACCGTTGTATGACAGATCCAACTCCTGAATGGCCAGGCGCAGCCGCTCGGCCAGGATGTATGCGCCTTCCGCATTGGTCTCCGGCAGCATCACGAGGAATTCCTCCCCGCCCCAGCGGGACAGGCAGTCCTGTTGGCGCAGCATCTGGCTCATACGGTTGGCAACCTCTACCAGCACATAGTCACCACAGTTGTGACCGTAGGTGTCGTTCACATTCTTGAAGTCATCGATGTCAATGAGGATGGTGGTGAAATCGGTAGAGTATCGCAGGTAACGCAGGCGTTCGTGCTCCATCTGTTCGATGATGTGGCGGCGGTTGTAGAGGCCCGTCAGCGGGTCGAGCTTGGAGAGCTTCTCCAACTTCTGGGCGGCTTGGCGCAGATCCTCGGACTTCTGGGAGTTGTTGAGCGCAATCGCTGTGTAGTTGGCAAGCGTCTTGATGGTACTGACGTTTTGCTCGGTGTAGGCGTCGGGGTGGTAACTCTGCACCGTCATGACTCCCATGGTACGGTCATTGAACACCAGGGGGCAATAGATGATGGCACGGGGGGGCTGGCCGTTGTTGATACCGACCATTCGGCTGGCGTTCACGTCTACGTGGTTTTCCAGCACAGCGTCCCGCCGCTTGATGCACTGCTCTGTGTAGCTGGCCCGCTCGCCAAGCTTCAGCTGATAGAGGGGGATGCGCTGGCCCTGCTCCAGCAACAGCTTGTATTCCACCACCCGAGCCTTCTCATCGTAGGTTGCGATGCCAAAGACGTCGGCTGGCATGAGTTCACGTATGTTTTCATAGAGGATGGTGAGTACGTCCTCCGCGTTGAGGGTGGAAGTCAGCTTCTGCCCAATCTGGCTGATGATGGTCAGGTTCTGGTGGGATTCCTGCAGCGCCAGCGTGTTCTGGCGCAGCTCAATGTTGACCAGACGGTAGATCTCGGCGTCCTTGATGGCCTGTTGGGCGCGGAACTCCGCTTCGTAGTTATCGAGCCGCTGCTCGCTTTCCTGCGCAAATACCTCTTGGCTCAGCTGGGTGTGTTTTTTGTAATGCTCCAGCGCCTCCCGGAATTGGCCGGTGCGCTCGTACACCTCAGACAGCAGCAGATGGATGTCCCGCAGGGACACCTTCGCCTGGATTTCCTCGGCAAGGGGCAGGACGGTCAGCACGACTTCCAGCGACATCGCACAGTTGTCCATCATCAGGTACAGCCGGGAAAGGTCCAGCGCTGAGACGATTTGCATGGACTTGGAGCCCGAGCGTGCGGCAATGCCGATGGCCTGGCGGAAATGTTCCAGCGCTTTGGTGTACATACCCATCTTGGTGTAGATGAGTCCGAATGTGTTGTAGCACTGGTGCTGGTCCCCGGGGCCGAGATTCTTCTCAATGACCTCCTCCAGCGCCATGCGGCTGTAGCGCAGGGCCATTGAGGTATCGCCCAGGCGCATGTGCATCTCCGCCACATTGATGAGGGTGATGACCAACATCGATCCGCCGTATTCCTTGGCGATTTCATATGCCTGCAGGAAGAACCGGAGCGCCTCGTTGACCTTGTCAAGGTTGGAATAGAGAAATGCTACGTTGTTGTACAGGTAGGTTTCGATGGGATAGACGCCTTCATAGACCGCAATCCCGGTCTCGTTGATGCGGCGGATGGCGTCAAGAAGATGCCGTAGAGCGTTATCATATTTGCCAAGCTGACTGTAGAGAAAACCGAGCACACGGCAGGAGCGGATGATGGTATCGTTGTCTTGCAGCTTCTGTGCCATGGTATAGGCATCGTTCGCCTTCACCAGTGCCTCCATATACCGATCCTGCCCGCCTTCATACCGGGCGCGCAACAGCAGTGCGTGGATTGCCCCCTGTTGGGACTGTAGGGCACAGGCGCTGGCTTCCACCCGCGCGATGTCCTCCGGGAGGTTCTCCGAGTCGTTTGTCACCATATCCCATGTGGCGGCAATCAAACGATTCAGTTCCTCTGCGGAGGAACATAATTCGGAATCTCTGCTCATCGGTTGGTGTCCTTTTCAGTGACTCAAAGGTGACTAGGTAAATGTCAGGTGCCTAACGACCGAACATGCGTCCCTGCATATCATTCATTCCATAACTTTCTTGACATATTATCATGGGGGGATGGGAATAGCAAGCGGTTATTGGTGCCAAAAATGGGCAACCCCCTCGGCGCTTCTCACCAAGGGGGCTGCTGGGGTTATTTGGAGTAGGTAAAGGGCGTGCTTTTGTCGATGATCTGCACCCAGGTATTGCCCGGCAGCAGGGTGATCTCCCGCCCGGTGCCATCGTAGTAGCGGGTGATGTCGTCGGTGCTATCCCGCTTCCACGTTCCCTCCACATGCATGCCGCCAGTGAAGATATCACACTTCCCCTCGCCGGTCAGCTTGACATTAATGTGGCTCTTGCTGGTGCCCAGTGAAACGTGCCGGGCCTGCTGTACAATCACGTTGGTCACCGTCACCTGCTGGTCTGTCAGGCTGTCCATCATGGGCTTGCCGCCAATGGAACGCAGGTACACGCCGGTCTTGGCGTCGTATTCATAGGTCGTGTTCACCGTGTGCTTATTGTATACGATGTTGATGTGATTGACCTCGTCCCCCTGCATGAGCCCGTCGGCCGCATACTGAAAGTGGCTGGCCGGCTCCATCGGGTCCAGCAACTTGGCAAGCTTTGTCAGATCCGTGTAGACGTTGTGGGGGGCGCTATGCCGCTTACTTCGCCAGTAATACTTGCCGTACTTGCTGCCGATGCCGTCGGCAATGACGGCAATGTCGGTCTTTCGGAACTTGCTGTAGATATCAGCTGGGTGGCCGCTGCTCTTGGGCCCGCCGAAGAAGGCCAGCAGGCTATCATATTCCTGAGCGATGTCGATGAAGTAAATGCGGCAGGAGCGCACCGGGCCCACGCTCTCCGGCAGCTTGTCATTGAAAACGCACAGGAACCGGGTTACGCTCTTGGCTTCCATGTACGCCTCGTAGACGATGTCAGCCTGACCGATGCCCGATTGGGGCCGCGCGGCAGGCATGTTTTCAATCATCACCATGATGGGGTGGTACCCACCGTCGTAGGGCAGGCCGCTGGTCAGCGACGTCGGCGCCGGCGTAGGCGTCGCTGTGGGTGTGGCGGTGGCTGTGGGGGACGGTGTGGCCGTCGCAGAGGGGCTGGGCGTGACGGTTGGTGTGGCAATGGCGGAATCGGCGGGTGTGGCAGTGGCGGCCGGTGCGCCGCATGCGCACAGCAGCAGCGTGGTCAGAATCGCTAATAGAAAGGGCGTCGCTCTTCTCATGGGTAACCTCCAATGAAACGGTTGCGTGGGTGGCATGCGGGGCAGGATAGCAGGGTTCCTCGTCTGCTTAGGCAGCCAGTCCGAAGCGTGCAGGATGGGCCGACAGACCCTGGGGTTGCATGGCAATGGCACAGCCTGCCAGTCTCTCCAGGCCGACGGCCTCGGTCGTTTGCCATCGCCTTCCCGATGATGTTTCTCCAACCAGTATAAACAACAACCTGCCCGTTTTACAGGGGTTTTGTCGAAACGTTGAAAATGAGGTGTTCCATTCTGGTATTGGCAATGGAATGCACATTGTCTGCACAATGGCTCCTCTGCCAATATCTGCAAAGCCGCGTCGATAAGCGTAGCGAATAAATCAAATGGAATCCAAGGATAATAGTAGCACTGAGAAAAAGGAGGGAACGGGATTGAAAGCCACCGGTATAGTCCGACGCATTGACGAGTTGGGAAGAGTGGTCATTCCCAAAGAGATACGGCGCACCTTGCGAATTCGCGAGGGAGACCCGCTGGAAATCTTCACCGACCGTGAGGGAGAGGTCATCCTGAAGAAATACTCGCCCATTGGGGAGTTGGGGGAGTTTGCCCGGCAGTTTGCTGAGAGTCTCAACAAATCGCTGGGGCACATCGCCTGCATTGCCGACCGGGACACCATATTGGCAACCGCCGGCGCGGCCAAGAAGGAGTACATGGACAAGGCCCTCAATGACGCGGTGGAGCAATTGATGAACGAGCGCAAGAACCACCAGGCCGACCTTCGTACCGGTGGGATGATTCCCATCACCGTGGAGGAGGAGGACGCCAGCGGCTACACCGGGCAGACAGTCGTGCCCATCATCTCCGAGGGGGAGCCCATCGGCGCGGTACTGCTGCTCACCAGGGAGTCCGGCGCCTCCATGGGGGAGACCGAGCTCAAGTCCGCTAAAACTGCAGCCAACTTCATGGGCAAGCAGATGGAGCAATGACGGACGGCGATCCCGTCTCTGCTGAGGTACCGTCCGACGAAAGACGTCGGGCGGTTTTTTGCTGTCCGGGGTAACCGAACACGACATTTTGTGGAAAACCGACCGGGGGAATGGTATGATACCACCATGGAACGTAGAGAGAAAAGCGGTGTGACCCCAGCTGCCGGCCCGGTGGAGAAACTGGAAGCCCAGGTGGAGAGCATCGTCTACCGCAATGAGGAAAACGGGTATACCGTGGCGGAGGTCTCCGCCGGCGGCGAGCTGCACACGGCTGTGGGCGTGATGCCCCTGCTGACCGAGGGCATCCGTGTGGAGATGGAAGGGCAGTGGGTCAGCCACCCCACCTACGGGGCGCAGCTCAAAGTGACAAGCGTGGCCATCCGCACGCCGGATACGCTGGAGGGCATCCAGCGGTATTTGGCGTCGGGTGTGGTGTCGGGGGTGGGGCCGGTCACCGCCCAGCGCATTGTCGACCACTTCGGCCTGCAGACGCTGGACGTCATCCGCTACCAGCCCGGGAAGCTGGCTGAGGTGGACGGCATCGGCCTCAACAAGGCCCAGGTCATTGCCCAGGGCTTTGCCGAGCACTACGAGATGCAGGCATCCATGGTGTTCCTGCAGTCGCTGGGCATCGCCACCGGCAGCGCCACCCGCATCTATCGCCAGTATGGCGCGCGCACCGAGGAGTTGCTGCGTGCCAACCCCTACCAGATGGTGGATGACGTGGACGGTGTGGGCTTCCGCACGGCCGACCGCATCGCTCGCAACATGGGCCTGGCCGAGGACTCCCTGCCCCGAATGAAGGCGGGGTTGCTGCATGTACTCAAGGACACCGCCGCCGGCGAGGGGCACACCTGCCTGCCCCAGAAGCTACTGCTCGATTGGGCAGCCCGTCTGCTTGCCGTGGAGAGCTCAGAACGACTGGAGGAGGCGCTGGCCCGCCTGGCCATCGACAATCGTGTCATCTTGGAGCAGGTGGAGGGCGAAGTGATGGCCTGGCTGCCCGCTTACCGTTGGGCCGAACGGGATGTGGCCGTTCGCCTGCGCGACCTCGTGGAAGGGCAGGAGGAGCTCTTTTGGGAGGACATCGGCGAGGTGGTGGACGAGGAAGCCGCCGAGCGGGAAATAGAACTGGCCGGGGAGCAGCGACAGGCTGTGGTGACGGCGCTGGAGAAGGGCGTTTCGGTCATCACCGGCGGGCCGGGCACCGGCAAGACGACCTGCATCAACTGCCTCATCGGGTCGTTGGAGTCGGTGGGGCTGTCTGTGGCGCTGACCGCGCCTACGGGCCGGGCGGCCAAGCGCATGACCGAAGCTACCGGCCACGAGGCCAAGACCCTGCACCGCCTGCTGGAGTATGGCCGGGGTGAGGAGGGGGAGGGAACCTTCAAGCGGGACGACAGCAACCCGCTGGAGGCCGATGCCATCATCGTGGATGAGGCGTCGATGATCGACCTTTTGATGATGCACCGCCTGCTGAAGGCCGTGCCGCCGGGCTGCCGGCTCATCCTGGTGGGCGACGCCGATCAGCTCCCCTCGGTTGGCGCGGGCGACGTGCTGCGGGATATCATTGGGAGCGGTATGGTGCCGGTGGTGCGCCTGCAGCGCATCTACCGCCAGGCTCAATCCAGCCTCATCATCACCAACGCCCACCGCGTCAACCAGGGACAGATGCCCGAACTCAAACGCCGGGACGGCGACTTTTTCTTCGAGCGCAAACCCACGGCGCAGGAGGCACTGGCCTCCACGCTGGCGCTGGTGGGCCACCGTTTGCCGGGCTTCGGCGGGTGGGACGCGCTGCACGACATCCAGGTGCTGACCCCAACCCGCAAGGGCGAGCTGGGGGTGAATGCCCTGAACCTGAAACTGCAGGAGGCCTTCAACCCCCCGGCACTCCATAAGAAGGAGCTGGCGGTGGGTGAGGGGCTCTTCCGCTGCGGCGACAAGGTGATGCAGGTGAAGAACAACTATGGCCTGGCGTGGCGGCGCGTGGATGCGGACGGCACCGAAGAGACCGGCGAGGGTGTGTTCAATGGTGACATGGGCTTCCTGACCGACGTGGACAGTGAGGGGCGGATGCTCACCGTGCTCTTCGATGACGGACGGGAGGTTGTCTACGATACCGCGGCGGCCGACGAGCTGCAGCTGGCCTACGCCATCTCCATCCACAAAAGCCAGGGCAGCGAGTTCCCCGTGGTGGTGCTGCCGCTCATCGGCGGGCCGCCCATGCTGCTCACTCGCAACCTCCTGTACACGGCCATCACCCGCGCGCGTAAGCTCGTCGTCATCACCGGGCGGGAGGATTGCATTGCCAACATGGTCAGCAACAACCGCATCCGCCTGCGCTACTCGGGTCTGCCCCACGCGCTGGCGCAGGTGGCGGCGGCCCGCCCGCGCTAATGAACCGGCTGCTGCGGGCGGCGCTCGACACCCTGTACCCGCCGGACGTGACCTGCGCCCTGTGCGGGTGTGAGTTGGACGCCGCAACCGAACCGCTGTGCACCGCTTGCCGCCAGGAGCTGACCCATGGGCATGCCCATGCCTGCCCGGATTGCGGCCGCCCCATGGACATGCCGGGCCTCTGCAACGTCTGCCGCAGGCAGGGGCCCATTGCCGACCGTTGCGTGGCCGCCCTGGCCTATGAGGGCGAGGTGCGCGGCCTGGTCGTGGCCTTTAAACTGCACGATAAGCCGGGGTTTGCCCGGCTTTTTGCCTGCCGCATGGCCGATGCCCTGCGCTCGGCCGGGCTGGTGGGTGGGCTCGACGCCATAGTACCGGTGCCCATGCACTGGCGGCGGCGCTTCCACCGCGGCTACAACCAGAGCGATCTTCTCGCCCGGGAGCTGGGTGTGCTGCTGGGTCTGCCGGTGTGGCGGCGGGCACTGGCCCGCCCGGTGTATACCCCGCCCTCCATGCGGCTGAAGGGCCGCGCCGGTGCGCGGGCAGACAACGCCCGACGCAGTTATGGCCGGGGCCGGGCAGCGGTGGAGGGCAAGGCCGTGCTGCTGGTGGATGACATCCTGACGACCGGCTCCACCCTCCGGGCTTGCACAGCCTTGCTGCGGGGGCAGGGCGCGGCCCGCGTGGTGGCATTGGTCGCCGCCGCTGTGCCCGATGCAGCCGATGGGAGCGTCAGCCCTGCTCCGTCGCCACCAGCACACAGGCCGTGATGGCGGCAAGGCCCAGCGCTTGTGCCCGTGCCAGCAGCGCGTCATCCCAGGTGCCCGGCTGCAGCCACAGCGTGCCCACACCCAGCCGCGCCGCCTCTTCCACATAGGCGAGGCCCCGGGCTGGCGCAACGACCAGGCAGACGACGTCGGGCCGCACCGGCAGGCTGGTGAGATCGGGGTAGCAGCGGTCATCCTCCACCGTTTCCACCACGGGGTTAACGGGCCATACCTCCCAGCCCCGCTCCCGCAGGCGGCGGTAAATGCGGTTGCCGAACTTCTCCCGGTCACGGTTTGCCCCCACGACCGCCCATCGCTTCTGCCGCAATGCTTCTCTTTCGTTCATCATGAACCTCCGTTGTCTAGCGTTCCCTTGCCAGCATAGCCAATGCCTGCCACAATGACAAGGATAAGGGGACGACGGGAGGATGTTATTCATGGTACCCGAAGAATTCCCGAACGCGCTGGGGGCGACCAAGGAAGCCAGCCAGATTGCCATGCTGGTGAAGGACGTGCGCACCGCCGCTGAGAAGTACACAAAGTTGCTGAGTGTGCCCACGCCGCCCATCACGCACCTCACCCAGAAGAGCATCGATAACGCCATCTACCGCGGGCGGAAGAGCACCGGCGGCATTGAGATGGCCTGCTTCTATTTCCGCTTCAACTACGGGCTGGAACTGATGCAGCCCGATGACGGTGAGAGCTTTTGGCACGAATGCCTGGACCGCCACGGTGAGGGCGTCAACCACATCGCCTATGACGTGACCGACATGGACAGCGCCATTGAGAAGATGGAGCAGTTGGGCTATCCGCTCATTCAGCGCGGATATTTTGATGATGGCAACGGCGGATACGCTTACTTTGACACCTTTGACGACCTGAAGGTGTATGTGGAGCTGCTGCACCACACCAATCGCCAGCCCTTTGGTGCCGAGAACCCCAACAAGACCCCCATGCTTTGAGCCGAACGCCGTTATCTGAAGCAGTCGACCGCCCGCCATACTTGGGTGGGCTGTCGTGCACTGTGCACCGCGCAATACCACACAAAACCCCAGTATGCTTTGACTTTTGCAGGGTGCTATGCTATTCTGGCGATGGTTTTCGCGGGCTGTGGCTGAAAGTCGACGCCAGCCGCGGGCAAAACGATCCACGTAACCCTGCCCTTGACGGCTCGTACCGGAGGGTAGGCGAGCATAGCGCGGTTTAGAAGTAAGTCCGGCCGGGAAACCGAGAGAGCTTGCAGTGAGGCTGACACCGAAGCGAAGGCTCCAGCCGGCGGTTGTGGGGGTAAAGGCCAGGTCAGCCGCGAAAACCATCTTTCTCAGACGGCAAGCACTGTTATCCACAAGAGCGGTGCGTATTTTCAGCTTTTTCACAGGAACATTGTCGAAGTAACGCCACTGTGCGTATGCAATGGGTGCATATCCACAGGGTTTGTCCACATACCCACAGCCGACGGGCAGCCATGCAAACCCGGCTGCGGTCGCCGCATACCCAACCAGAGGAGAGGATCACACACGATGATTACCGCGCTCTGTGCAAATCCCTGTATTGACCGGACGGTCACCATCGATCGCTTCACGTATGGCGGCATGAACCGCATTGCCGAAAGCCGCGAGGACGGCAGCGGCAAAGGCGTCAACGTGGCGCTGGCCTGCCACCAGCTGGGGCTGGACGCGGCCTGTGTGGGCCTGCTGGCCGCGGAGCGTGGTGCGCCCATCCTTGACCGGCTCACGGGAGAAGGCTGCACGGCTGACTTTGTGCCCGTGGGCGGGGCCGTGCGTGTGAACCTCAAGGTACTGGATCGTTCCTCCGGTGTTATCACCGAGATCAACGAGGCTGGCGCGCCGGTTGGGGCAGGGGAAGTGGACGCACTCATCGCCCGAGCGGTGGAGTGGGCTGGCCGTTCCAGCCACATCGTGCTCACCGGCAGCACGCCCCCCGGCTGCCCGGTGGATGTGTATCGCACGGTGACCGAAGCGGTGAAGCGTGCTGCGCCGGCCTGCCGCGTGGTGCTGGACGCCGAAGGCGCACGCCTGGCCGAGGGGCTCAAGGCCATGCCCCACATCATCAAGCCTAATCGGTATGAGCTGGAGCTGCTGTGCGGAAGGGAACTGCCCACGGTGGAGGACATCCACCGGGAGGCGGGCAAGCTCGTTGCAGCCGGCATTGAGCTGGTGGTGGTGTCGCTGGGCGGTGACGGGGCCTATGCCACCGATGGGCAGCAGGCGTACTTTGCGCCGGCGCTGCCGGTGACGGTGTGCAGCACCGTGGGTGCGGGCGACTCGTTGGTGGCGGGGCTGCTGCTTGGGTTGTGCCAGGGGCTTGACCTGGCCGGGGCATTCCGCTCCGGCGTGGCTGCGGCCACCTCGTCAGTCACCACCGTGGGCACCCAGCTCATCGACGCCGGGCTGTACCGTGAATTCCTGCCGCAGGTGCAACTGCGGCTGGTGGAGGGCTGATGATGCTGCGTGTGAAGGTGCCCGCCACCAGCGCCAACCTCGGCCCGGGCTTTGACTGCCTGGGCATGGCGCTATGCCTCTACAACGAGCTGGACGTGGAGCCGGCTGACGACTTTACGGTGGAACTGGAGGGGGAGGGCAGTGCGTTCATCCCCACCGACCGCACCAACCTCACCGTGGCGGCGATGGAGCGGGTCTACCAAGCCGTGGGCAAGCCCCTGCCGGCACTGCGTGTGGTGCAGCGCAATGGCATTCCGCTCTCCCGCGGGCTGGGCAGCAGCGCTGCGGCCATCGTAGCCGGTTTGGTGGCGGCCAACGCCCTTCTGGATTATCCTCTGGCCCGTGACGAAGTGGCCGCCTTGGCCACCGGCATCGAGGGCCACCCGGACAATGTGGTGCCTTGCCTGTGTGGGGGCCTGACGGCCTGCGCTATGGACGGCGGTCAACCGCGGTTTATGCTGTCCCGCCCGGCGGAACGGTTCCGCTACGCTGCCTTGGTGCCCGATTTCTTCCTCTCCACCAAGCGTGCCCGCGAGGTTCTTCCGGATGAATTCAGCCGCGCCGACGCTGTTCACAACGTGGGCCGCGCAGTGCTGCAGTGGGCAGCGTTGACCTCAGGCCACCCAGACCTTCTGCGCACCGGCAGCCAGGACCGTTTGCACCAGCCCTACCGCAGCGCTCTCATCCCGGGGTGGGAGGAAGTCACTGCCCTGGCCCTGGCCAGCGGTGCCCATGCCTATTGGCTCAGCGGTGCCGGCCCCACCATCCTTGCCGTTTATGACGCGCAGGACCGGCGCTTTGTTGGGGCCGTGCAGGAGGGACTCATCCACCTCGACAACGCCTGGCAGGTGCTGCCCCTGGCGTGCAGCCTGGATGGTGCCACCGTGCGCCCCATTCCGGCAGGCGCGGGAAAGCGACGTTAGCGTCAGACACTATGAATTTCCCAGAATATTGTTGGGCCACTCCTTTTTTTGGTTGATTTCGTCAGGGGATCCCCCTCAAATTTGGTATGTGGCAGTGTTGACACTTGCGTTTTGCGGTGCTATACTGCCCATGAAAACATTGAATAGTTGCAATTAGCAATCTTTTATCTGGGAAGCAAAGGCGTTTCAACAGCACTATGTTGGAACGCTTTTTAGTTTGAAAGGAGAGGGAGAATATGGAGAGTACTGTTCTGGCGTCCACCTATGGGATCGACGTGTTCAACGACGCGACCATGCGCCAGCGTTTACCCAAGAATGTGTACAGAGCACTGAAGAGGACGATTGTAGAGGGCGTCGCACTGGATCCGACCATTGCCGAGTCGGTCGCCACCGCCATGAAGGACTGGGCCATTGAGCGAGGCGCGACCCACTTCACCCACTGGTTCCAGCCGCTCACCGGCATCACTGCGGAGAAGCATGAGAGCTTCCTCGTCCCCGCTGACGATGGGACGGGCATCACCGAATTCTCGGGCAAGGAGCTCATTAAGGGCGAGCCCGATGCCTCCAGCTTCCCGTCCGGCGGCCTGCGTGCCACCTTTGAAGCCCGCGGCTACACTGCTTGGGACTGCACCTCTCCTGCTTTCGTTAAGGGCACGACGCTCTACATCCCCACGGCCTTCTGCTCCTTTACCGGCGAGGCGCTGGACCTGAAGACCCCGGTGCTGCGCTCGATGGAAGCCCTCTCCCGCGAGGCGGTTCGCATCCTGCGTCTCTTCGGCAATGCGGACGTCAAGCGCGTCATGACGACGATGGGCGCGGAGCAGGAGTATTTCCTGGTGGATAAGGCCATGTACCAGCAGCGGCCCGACCTCATGTTCACCGGCCGCACGCTCTTTGGTGCCCAGCCGCCCAAGGGCCAGGAGATGGAAGATCATTACTTTGGCATGCTGAAGGACCGCGTGGCGGACTACATGCTTGACCTGGACAAGACGCTGTGGAAGTTGGGCGTGGCCGCCCGCACCAAGCACAACGAAGTGGCCCCGGCCCAGCATGAGCTGGCCCCGCTCTTCACCACCACCAACATCGCTACCGATCAGAACCAGCTGATGATGGAGACCATGAAGAAGGTGGCCGACAAGCATGGCCTGGCCTGCCTGCTGCATGAGAAGCCTTTCGCCGGCATCAATGGCTCTGGCAAGCACAACAACTGGTCCATGGCGACCGACACCGGGGAGAACCTGCTGAACCCCGGCAAGACGCCCGAGGATAACGCGCAGTTCCTGGTGTTCCTGGCCGCCGTCATCAAGGCAGTGGACGAATACGCGGGTCTGCTTCGCCTGGCCATTGCCAGTGCCGGTAACGACCATCGCCTGGGCGCCAACGAAGCGCCGCCGGCCATCATTTCCATCTATGTGGGCGATGAGCTGGCCGCCGTGCTGGAGCAGATCGAAACCGGTGTGGCTCGCACCAACGGTGTATCGCACACCCTGAAGATCGGCGTCACCACCCTGCCGCCGCTGCCGCTTGACAGCTCCGACCGCAACCGTACGTCGCCATTCGCCTTCACCGGCAACAAGTTTGAGTTCCGTTCGGTGGGTTCCTCGGCCTCCATCGCCATGCCCAACTGCGTACTGAACACCATCGTGGCGGAGTCCCTTTCGATCTTCGCGGACCGGCTGGAGAAGGCTGCCGACCTGAACGCTGAGATTGCCGACCTGGTCAGGGAGACCGTGACCGCCCACAAGCGGATCATCTTCAACGGCAACAACTATGCCCCCGAGTGGGCCAAGGAGGCCGAGCGCCGCGGGCTCAAAAACCTCCCCACCACGGTGGACGCTGCTGCTGAGTTCCTCGCGCCAGAGAACATTGCCGTCTTTGAGAAGCACGGCGTACTGACCAAAGTAGAGGTCGAGTCCCGCTATGAGATCATGCTGGAGAACTACATCAAGACCATCCACATTGAAGGCCTGACGGCTCTGGAGATCGCCAACCGCCGTCTGCTGCCGGCTGTGCTGCGCCAGGTGAAGGAGGTGGCCAGTACGGTGGCAGGGCTCAAGGCCGCCGGCGCCGACGCCAGCTGTCCGGCTGCGGTGTTGACCGACCTCACCGAGTCCTACTCCGCCCTCAAGGATGCCACCGTGGCCCTGGAGAAGGCCTCTGCTGCCGCCGATGCGGCCCATGGCGACGCCCTGAAGCAAGCCAGGGCGATCCGCGATCAGGTCATCCCGAAGATCGCGAAGATGCGTGAGATCGTCGACAGCCTGGAAGGCAAGGTGGACTCCGCCCTGTGGCCCATGCCCACCTACGCCGATCTCCTGTTCAAGGTCTGAGTGATCCGTAACAGCCGCATCCTGTAAAGCAATGGCGCTTTTGGGGTTACCCCCAGAAGCGCCATTTTCTTTAGCAAAACTTTCCGTGGGTAGCGACCACCCATCCTTGCCTGCCTTCCGGCAGCCATCCTGTTGTTTCCGTCCTCCTATCGCTACACCACTGTGTCTACTCATTATTGCCGATGCAGCGCCTTGTTGGGGCGCTGTTTGGGTTTTTACCCATGGTTGAGGGCGAGAGTGGGGAGGGGGG
>JAEYRA010000023.1 GCA_023409755.1 Bacillota bacterium | reverse complement strand
AAACCGCAAGATCAGGCCGCTGAGGGACTGGCCGTGACGACGGGGATCTTGGCCGCGTTCTTCTTGATCGTCGTCTCCTTCGTCCACTGCTCCATCAGGGCAGCAAAAGCGGTGCTTTGCTTGGTTGTAAACACACTGGCCTTGAGTTCGTCCGCAACGTCGGCCAGCGCGACCGCCCCGGAGGGGACATCCCCCACATACTTGATGATATGGTAGCCATAGTCCGTCGCGACGAGATCGGTCGTGGAGCCGACCTGCGAAAGGCCCATCGAGGCGGTCAGAAACTCGGGAACATAATGGGATGCGGCACCAACCTGGTACCCCGTGGTTTTGGCCGGCTCGGCCTGCATGCCTGGGTCCTCCCCGTACTGCGCCATCAGCGCGTCAAAATCATCGCCGCCCTTTACCTTCGCAAGTGCTTCGTTGGCCTTGTCTTGAATCTGCGCCAGCCCCTGCTTGCGAAGCGTCACCAACGTGGCGGTATCCCCACTGCTTGCGGCCGTTGTGATTTGCGCGGCAATGTCGCTAGGCATCGCAATCAGGATGTGTTTAATGAATCGGTAGCCTTCGGGCCGGTACACGACGACCGTCGAACCGTCCGTCAGCGCGGTGTCATAGGCGGTGGCATCGGCTGTATAACTGGCCTGCTGGTCGGCCAGCAGATTGTCGTATTCAGCCTGGATCTCATCGTCTGACACGGCCACGTCCTTGGTGGTCTCGGCCATCAGATCGTCCTTCACCTGGTAAACCGTCAACAGCGCCTTGATGTCCTCCTCGCTGAGCCCGGCGGACTGAAGGCTTGCAACCGCAGCGCTTCTGGCCTGAGCTTGGGCGTCAGCCGAACCCTCATAGGCCGAGAGGTAGGCGGCCGACAACCTCGTCATATAGGAGTCGAAGTTGTCATCAACTTTCTGCTGGCTTTCCGCGGATAAAGGATAGAGCCCCAATGCGGCAGCCTTTTGACAAATCAGCCGATTCTCAATGGCTACGTCAAGAGCTTTGCCATTGACACCCTTGATATCCTCGGCTGTCAGGCTGCTGCGGGTGTAACCCTGGGACATCAGCATATAGTTGGCGTAAAGCGTCACCTCTCGAAAGGTGACCGTCTCCTTGCCAACCTGGCCAACAACAAGGTTCATGCTGCTCGAGCAGCCTGACAACAGCGAACCCACGACCACCGCGACGCAAAGCGGCAGCGCCCATCCCCAATGATTCTTCATCGCACACTCTTCCGATTCGTAGTACTCCCATTATAGCAAAGGAGAAAGGCAGGGAGCATAAAGATTTCCTCATTCCCAGCGAACCCAGGGCAGCCAAGCCAACGAATGGCAACCTTAAAGTTACCTAAGCGGCTGCGAAGAGCCGATAATCGCATGACAACGGCAGAGCGGGAGAGTAAAATGGGTTTTACGAATCTATCGATGTGAGGGTGCGATTGATGCTTTCCTACTATGAGATACTAGGACTTGACGCCGATGCCAGCGACGAGGAGATCCAGGCGGCATACGACACTCTCTTGCAGGAGTGCTACAGCAACCTGCGCAACCCCAAAACACACAACGAGAGTGTCGAGAAGATCAAGCAGATCAACCAGGCACGCAGCGTATTGCTGAATGCGGACTCGCGCAAGCAATACGACACTGACACCTACCTGGAAGAAGAGAGCAAAAATGCGCCGCCCAGCCCCTGGAGGCGTTTGGGGGCGCGTTGTTTTGATCAGTTTGTCTTTTTCGCCCTCTTCTTCCTGGTCTACCGGTACTTCGCAAACTACGTCTTCTTTGAGGATTGGATGTTGGCGTTGACGTTTGCCGGCGTGGGAATCGTGTCGTATTTCATCCTGGAGACGGTTTGGATTCTGTTGTTTGGCAGCACGCTGGGGAAATGGATGCTGTCGATCAAGGTGTCAACTGCCGATGGGGGAGACCCAAAACGGAGCCAGCTGGCCAAGCGCAATTTGATGGCGGCGTTCTTCGGGTTGGGGCTCGATCTACCGCCTTTCATTTTCCTTGCGGCGATCCTGCAATACCGGAAACTGAAAAAAGCGGGGAACGACGGCCTGACAACATGGGACCGTGCCTGCGGCACCACCGTCCTCTATGCGAAGAAAGCGAACCCGGAGGAGAGGGCGTAAGCACGTACGAAGTCACAAATTCGATAAGGCACAACACAGCGCTCGCCCGCTGCACTTCCTGCGGGCGAGCGCTTGTACATCGTGCCTGCATTACCTACAAACGGTCTTCATATACCGGTTCATTGTCACCAGGAAGTACAGCGCGTAAGCCAGCGTGTAAACTGCCGCGATGACAACGAAAGCGGCCATCATGGCAGAGTTGACGATTTTACACAGCGCGATCGACGCCATGAACGAATTGAGGATGGCGAGGACCAGGGGCGCCCCAAACACGATGGCCAGCTCCCCCGCGATGGCTTGCCTGAGCTGCCCGCGGCCAATGCCAAGCTTGAGCAGCGTGCGGAACTTCTCACGGTCCTCCGAGGCTTCCATGGACATACGGAAATACAGGATGCTCCCCGTGGCCGTAATGAACAGCAGGCCCACAAACACGCCCACGAACATCATCACGCCATACATCATCATGGTCTCACGGTAATGCTCGTAAAAGGTATACAGCTTCGCGTCATCAGGCAGGCCGGCACGCAGGCTGGCAATCAACCCCTCCGCAGCAAAGTCATTGTCCAGAATGTAGCCGACAAGGGAGATCTTTTCGGCGTCCGGCGTTGGGGCGATCCGCTCATACATGCGGTCTGTGACAACCAGCGACCGCAGGAAACGATCGAACGACACATAGTTGCGATACTGCGTTTGAGCGATGGTAAGCTCCGCCGTGCCATCGCCTGCCGGCACCCCAAAACGGTCCTGCGGGGCGAAGTTGGAGAGAGCCTGGTCCAAGACCAGGATCGCCGCATCGTCGCCCGCCAATGCGGCCCGCTCCTTCCAGCCCAGCGCCTGGGCGATTGCATTGTACTGGCTCTGGCTGATGATCTGGAACGTATCTTCGGTTCCCCCATGGGTGACGCTTACGCGAACAACATCGATCGGCGTCCTGGAGCGCATTTGCACCTCCCGGTGGGCATCCGCCGCCCGGTCAACCGCCTCTTCCTGGATCGTTTCGGTGTTAATCTCCAGCGAGAAGGGCCGCATCGCCCGGGAGTTTTCCGCCGATTGGGTGAAGAGCCCGCAGCAGAACAGCACCGCGCACAGTGCCACGGTCGTCGTGATGGCGATGGTGCTCAGTGTGCCCACATTCCCCCGGTAGCGGTGCATCAATTGCGACACGGTGATCAGGTTCGCCCCACGGTACAGCCGTGCTTCCTTCTTGCGGCTGAAGTGCAAAAGCAACGTGGCCAGGCCCAGGAAGGCAAGCATGGTGCCAATGCAGACCAGTGCAACGATCGGCACCCACAGCACGATGTTCAGGCTCTGGGTCACCGCAAGGTAATACCCCAGCCCCAAGCAGCCAACGGCCAGCAGCCCAACCACCCACGTCCGGCCCGACGCCTCCATTGGCCTTTCCGCCTTCTTGGAGGCGTTCATGAGGTCAATCAGGCTGCTGCGGCCCAAAATCACCACACTGTGCAGGCACACCACGGCAAGCACACCGGCATAGACAAGGGAGCTCAGCTTCAAAGCAATGCTGCTCACCCCAAACACCACTGCCGCCTCCACCCCCATAATGCGGAACAGCAGCAGAATCAGCAGCTTATTGAGGAGAATGCCGACGGTGATGCCGGCCAACCAGGCCAGCACGAGGATGACGATGTTTTCCAGCACACACAGGCGGATGGTCTGCCGCTTGGACATGCCCAGCAGCAGATAGGTGGCAAACTCCTTTTTACGGCTTTTGATGAAAAAGCTGTTGGAGTACCAGATGAAAAACGCCGCGAAGGACGCCGTCAAAAACGCACCGATGCCAAACAGCACCCCCGTGGCCTGTGAAACGGCAGCCTTGGTCGCCTCGCCAAAGCAGATGGACAGGAACAGATACAGCACAAACGCGCTGAACACCGAGCTCAGGAAGTACGCCCAGTAATTGCGGAAGTTCCTGCAGAGATTGCCAAGGGCCAGCTTAATCAACATTTCCGTTGCCTCCCCCCATCACGGCCAGCACCTGCAGGATGCTCTGGTAGAAGGCTTTGCGGGGCATGTCGCCGCGCCGGAGCTCGCTAAAGAGCAAGCCGTCCTTGATGAACACAATGCGGCTGCACCACGAGGCCGTGAACGCGTCGTGGGTGACCATCAGGATCGTGGTGCGGTTTTGGGTGTTGAGGGTTTCCAGGCAACCCAGCAGTTCCCTGGCAGACTTGCTGTCCAGCGCGCCGGTTGGCTCATCGGCCAACACCAGGGCAGGGTTCGTGATGATGGCCCTGGCGGCGGCAGCCCGCTGCTTCTGCCCGCCAGACACTTCATAAGGCCGCTTGCTCAGCACATCCGCAATGCCCAGCGACCGGCTCAAACCATCGAGCCGCTGCTGGATTTCGGGGTAAGGGGTCTTGGAGAGCGCCAAGGGCAGCACGATGTTTTCCTTGAGCGTCATCGTATCCAGCAGGTTGAAATCCTGGAACAAAAAGCCCAGGCGGCTGCGGCGGAAGTCGGACAGCGCCGGTTCGCGGATTTTCGAGACATCACGGCCCTCGATGGCAATGGAGCCGGAGGTGGGGCGGTCAATGGTGCTGAGCACATTCAAAAGCGTGGTCTTGCCGGAGCCTGACGGTCCCATGATGCCAAGGAACTCCCCCTCCTGCACCGATAGGTCGATACCATTGAGTGCGGGGTATTTCATTGCCCCAATCCGGGAGCCATACACTTTGGTCACATTTCTTGCGGATAGAACTTCCATGGCGGAACCTCCAAATGAAAACTCGGCCGATGCTCACCGGCCGAATGCAAGTATACCGACGCTGAAAAACGGGAGCCATCGAATTGGCTTACAATCGACCGCGGCCGCCTTACATTTTTGTAAGGCGGTACTCATTTTCGCCCAACCCTGGGAAATGCACCGACGCCGTCGTACCCTGCCCCCTGACAGAAGCCACGGTGATGCGGTGGCCGAGCTTACGGGCCAGCTTTTGCGCCAGATAGAGCCCCAGGCCGGTGGCGGCGCTGTTCCCCTCGCGGCCGTTTCTGCCGGTGAAGGACTTGTCAAACAAACGCTCCAGGTCCGCCTTCTCGATGCCCACGCCGTTGTCCTGATAGCAGAGCACCGTCTCCGCGCTGTCCCTTTGAGCGGTGATGAGAACACGGCCATTGCTGTGGGTGTATTTCAGGGCGTTCGTCAGCAGCTGATCAAGGATGAACAGCAGCCATTTGCGGTCGGTGCACACGGTGAGCTGGGGTGGTATGTCAATCTGCACAGAAATGCGCTTGTGAATAAACAGCGCCGAATGCTTCTTCACATTTTCGCGCACCAGGCGCAGCAGTTCCTCCTCCGCGAGCAGGTAGTCTCGGGAGAAACTGTCTGCCCGGGTGTGGAACAGCACCTGCTCGACGTATCCGTTAATCCGCTCCATTTCTTCCCGCAGGGACTCCGCTTCCGCCTCGCCCACCGGTCCCTCCAGCAGCAGCCGCGCCGCTGTAATCGGCGTCTTCACCTCGTGAACCCAGGCGGCCATGAACTCCCGGTTGTCCCGGGCATCCTCTTCAATCCGGTTCAGGTTTTTCATCTGCTCGTCATACAGGCCGGCCACCAGTTGGGCATAAAGCTCGTCACGGTAGTCGTTGGGCTCGGGCAGCAGCGGGGTCTTGTCCTGCGCATCCACAAGCTCCCGGAGCCGGAGGGCCTGCTTTCTGCGAATCCCGTAGTCCACCAGCAGCCCCCCCAGATACATCACAAAGGTGACCACCGCCGCATAGACACCATCCTGACGGTATAGCCCGCTGCCGGACAACACCGCCATCGCGGCCAAAAAGCCCGCCAGCACAAAGTAGAACAATACGAACCGGATGTGATCCCGCAGATACCGAAAGAAGCTCATTTCACCTGATACCCCTGGTTTTTGGCGGTGTGGATAAAATCCGTTAAGCCAATGTCCTGCAGTTTCCTGCGAAGGCGGTTCACGTTCACCGTCAGCGTGTTGTCGTCGATGAAGCTTTCGTCCTGCCACAATTCGCGCATCAACCGGTCGCGACTGACGATGGCACCGCCAGCTTTCATCAACAACCCCAGGATTTTGAGCTCATTGCGGGTGAGCTCGGCCGTAACGCCCTTGCAGGCGATCATCCCAGTGGAAAGGCTCAGCACCGCGCTCCCTCGCTCCAGCGTGTCCGTTACATCCTCCTGGTAGGCATACGTGCGACGGAGCAGCGCGTTCACCTTGGCGACCAGCACGTCCATCGAGAACGGCTTTGTGATGTAATCGTCGCCACCCTGGCTCACGGCCATCACCACGTCCATCGACGAGTCTCGGGAGGATAGGAACAACACCGGGGTCTTGGAGATTTGACGGATTTCACCGCACCAGTAGAACCCGTTGCGGCTGGGCAGATTGACGTCCATCAGCACAAGGTGCGGTTTGGCCAGCTGGAATTCCTCCAGCACCGCGTCGAACCGCTCGACAGCCCGCACCTCGAAGCCCCACTTGGTAAGCTCGCGGGCAACCACGGTACAGATGACTGGGTCGTCTTCAATGAGGAGGATTTTATACATGAGGCATTTCCCCCTGACGTGCATGCTGTCATTATAGCAGAAGTCGGTAGGAGTGTCGCAAAGCGTGGCTGGCTGAGCAATCAGCCGGCCTGATTCAAATGAAAGGGACCCACCGACGAATCAACGTGGATGGATTCCATAGGAGATCTCCAGCGGATACCCCGTGAAAGTACAAATTAGGTTGGAAACGCTTTTTCAAATTCGGTAAGGATTTGCAGCAGCCGCTCATCCAAATACGTCAGCGCGAGTGTTCGGATATCCTCCGGCACGCCATAATAGGCTTCCGCTATGCCACCGGTAATCGCAGCGAGAGTATCGCTGTCGCCGCCGATTGAGATGGCATTGCGAATCGCGTCCTCAAAGCTTGTGGATTCGAGGAAAGCCATCATCGCCTGCGGGACAGTGTCCTGACAGGTTTCATTGAACTGATAGCTGTCCCTGATGCCGTTGAGCGTGAAGTCCATGGGGTAATAATGGGAGTTCACATCGTCACGGATTTGCGGGATGCTCTTCCCGTCCCGGGCGAGGAAAATGCAGACGGCGGTGGCCTCCGCCCCTTTGATTCCCTCTGGGTGGTCGTGCGTGACCTCGGTGACCTTGCGCGAGAGAAGCTTGGCTTCCTCAAGCGATGTTGCGACGAAACCACAGGCCGAGACACGCATGGCCGCACCGTTGCCAAAACTGTGATAGGGCTTGGGATTATCCGAGTACATCCATTCCTGGAACATACCGCCGTACCCGCAGTTGGGATAGGGCCGGCCAACTTCCTGCATCGCCTTCACGGCCGAAACGCCGAGGTTGGTGTAATCCCTGCGGCAATCAAGCAGCGCCCTTGCCACCGCAAGGCTCATGACGCTGTCGTCCGTAAACTCGCAGCGTTGGGTGAAAAGGTCAAACACCTTGGTTTTGATGTTGTCCCACTCAAAGCGGGAGCCGACAATATCACCAATGATTGCACCTAACATGGAACACCTCCGGCAGAAAAAGGGATTTACTGGGACAAACTGGAAGTATGACTATTGATCCCGTGCATCTTTTATTGCAACAATGCATGTTCATAATACGGTGTTTTAGGGTGGAATGGAACTGTCTGTTTGCCGTATCGCACCAAGCCTTAGACCCTCAATGCGGGAGTTATTATTTAGCAGGATTTCGACGAACAGAAAACGAGGCTGCTCAGAACTATTCTAGAAGTAGTTGGGCGCATTGCTGCTCGGTTGAGAAATTAGTTACAACCTCTGCAACATGTCTCTCAACGGCTGGTATTCCGGCAGCTTCGCCTGCGCCTGCCGCATCAGATCGCAGATTTCATCACTGGGGGTACAGGGGAACGGGCCATGGCACAGCAGTTTCGCTATGTCTAGCATAAGGTCGTTCGTCTGACCGCCCTCACTTCTATAATAGGATGCTAACGCGATAATGAACTCGGTGTCGATTGTGCGGTGAGCAAGCTTATACATCAGCTTGATCTCATAACTGATCTTGCTGCTAGCGAACAGCTTGTTGATCACGGCCCCCTGCATTTGTGGCCGCCTCATCCAGCTTTGAAAATGCATGGCCAGATATTCGATACAGGCAGATTCGAAAACACTGCCCCGTTCAATGAGCCGTCCGCACAGTTCAACCGCAGCAGCCAGATACACATCCCCTTGCTCTCGTACGCGTAGTAGCAAGGCACGTGCCAGACGGTCACCATGATCCTCAGAGACGCTTTGCAAGTACTGGGTAATGTCCATTGACAGTTCCAACTGCTCTAACGTGAGCGAACTAGCCTGCTCCGGCAGTACTTGATAGGACGGACTGATGGAAGAGATCATGTCAAGGAGCTCTTCCTGTACCTCCGTCTCCGGAGCAATTGGGAGTAGCCGGTTTAAATAGAGGAGCATCTGCCAATCAGTAAACAGGTGTTCCGTCATGGAGAGGGCCGTTGCCAGTAAAACAATGGTTTCCTTACTCAATCCACCAGACTTTTTGATTACATTTTGTATTAATTGGAACCAAAGAATCTCGCCTCCAATACGGCTGCCCAACGCAAAATCTCGCAGCTCACCGGAAAAATCCAACCGCAGGTACACATTCTGAACTTTTCTCCCCGCAGTTGAGTCAATGAGAGGCGATTGCATGCTAACCCCGGTACCAATCATCGCTCCTTGCGTCGCGGGTAGGCGCAGGATGGCGTTACTACCATCCAGCACAATCAGATGGACGGGCTGCTCTGGCAGCAAATAGTAGTTGTCCTCTCCCAGGTAGTATATCTGCGTCGGCATACTGACTTCACGGAAAGCCGTGAAAGTGAACTGCACCGGTAGAGCAGTGCCCTTCTCACCAAGATTGTCCAGCACGGGAAGCCGGATGAGCCAGGCATGGTTGAGCCAGAGGACGTCCAGCGGATGTGCGCCGGGGTTGGCTGAAGCTCTCCCCAGTAGTCCGTCAATATAGTCCTTATCACACCGCACCGGATAACTATCCAGTGGATCCTCCCCGCCCCCTCCACAAGACAGTAAATACTTAGACATGCAGCGCTGCTCTCTGTCCGAACCCAATAGATACCGCAACACCTCCTCATCGGCCGGGGTAATGTGATGGGTGTGAGTGCATAGATAGTCCAGATAATAACGGATGAACTCGGCGTCTTCCTTGAGATCGCAGCCCGTTACTAGAATACGCGTCAGCTCAAGGTTGCTCTGTTGCGCTGCCTGACCTTGAATAAAGCGACGGCCAAGTCTGTTGAGCACCTCATTTTTGAGGGCAAAGGTGCGAAAGCAATAGGCTAGAGTCTCGGGCTTCAGAGGTTCCCGTCTGTCCTCAATGGCCTGTGTCAACAAAAGCTCACCCGTGAATAAGTGCGCCGGGAAATCCGCCTCAAACCCAGTAATCCAGCATCGCTGCAGTAAAACACGGCTGGTATCGTTGCTTCCAACGGCTTGGAGGCACCGTAACAATGTACCAAGATGAGCGTTGACCAATGTCTTCATGTAAGCGGCCTTTTCGAGTGTCGCAATCTTCGTATGACCCATCAACAACAGGGTCTCAGCGTCGCCATCTCTTAGTTTTGCCAACAACTGCTTTTTATCATGGAAAAACAAATTGAGCTCTGGCGTCTTCATAACAAGGGCATAGATCAGCATCTCCTCTGGCGTGCAACGACGAAGACGATATCGTTTGGTAATGGAGTCACCAAGGTACTCCAGCAAATTGCCCAATACGTCCCGCTCCAGACGAGCTTGAGGATCCCTGCCTACAGCATGTCTTTTTAGCCTGATTGTCTCCAGCTTGCTATGCAGCTGGTGGGGCTGGTCGTAACAAAGAACGAGAGCAAGCATCCATTTGAGGAAGATCCGCCTGCGGAGGGTCGACTTCGCTGGGCAAAGCACATAGGCCTGTGCAAGGTACCTGACGATCTGCTCCAGATCCATTTCGTCTAGGCATTCCAGCAGAAAACACTTCAGCCCAGTGAAACCCACAAGATATTGGGCGATGTACTCTCCTTCGTTTGCCCCAAGGCGTTGGACGCTGCGTCGGTGGATCTCCAGATATTGATTTTTCTCGCTCATACGACTCGACCTCTGCCAGAGATGCGCTGGAATATACGCCGGAACAGACTGAGCCTAGGCTGCATCGTGCACATGTAGTAACCGCCGTGTACCCCAAGGAGAAGGCTACCAGCCTGCAGGGCAGGACCACCGCGTCGGACGATCCAATGTTTGCTGTGCCTTGCCGAATAACGGTAGACGTCATTGTGATACACAGGGATGAGCTTTAGATCCTCCCGGAGTGGCAGTGCATAGCGGCGACGAAAACGGTGGACCTCTATGGTGATCCGCTCCATACAACGCCCATGCTCGCCGGCCCTTGGCGTCTTCTGCCGCCCAGCACCATCCGTCGGCCTGGCCGTCGTCTCCACCCGGGAGACCCAACTGCCCCCGTTGCCCACAACAGCTATGGGACTCTCGTACCGTTCACTCCAATAGCTGGAGCCATCGTCCGGTCGGAATTGCCGATCTCCACGCCGAAGGATGTAGCTAACCTCCTCCAGCCCGTCCAATGCCGCACTGCTGCGGCGTGTGGCTCGTACCCAACTGCGCCGGTGGCTATCCTGCGGAAGATACTGGCTGAAGCCATATAGCCCTAGCAACAGCCTCATTTTATCCCGTGCGGTGCTACGAAGAGCTGCCTGCA
>JAEYRA010000187.1 GCA_023409755.1 Bacillota bacterium | reverse complement strand
AGCTACAGGCGCATCTTGCCCAATTATTATACTGGATGCGGGCAGGGAATGCAAGAAGCAGTTCACAGAGCGCGGCTCGATTTACCGTCATCTATCACAACAGTCTCCGAAGCTCAGCGGCGGCGTGAGGAAAGCAATGGAAACACGTCCAACAAGGTAGGCGCATACAGGATGCCGGCATCAGCGGGGCGTTCCCCGCGCACCAAGATGGCATTGAGGCCCACCGCCGTTGCGCCGGCCACGTCGGCATTCGGGTTGTCGCCGATCATCGTGGCACGCTCACAGCCCAGCAGGGACGTTGCCTGGCGGAAAAACTGGGGATTGGGTTTCTCCCACCCCAGCTGGGCTGAGGTCACCACCTGATCCAGCAAACCAGAAAGGCCCAGCCCATTGACGATGCCGGGCAGCTCTGGTACATGATTGGAGAGGATGGCACAGCGATACCCCAACGCACAGGCCTGCCGCAATGCCGGCAGTGTGTCATCGTACAGATGCCAGCGGGATGGAGCAAGATAACGCGCCCGCAGACTCTGCGCGGCGGCAGCAGCACAGTCAGCCGAAAGGCCCTGCTGGCGCAGCAGGCTGGCAAAATGCTCCAGCATGAAATCCCACCAGGGAACGCCGCCGAAGAACTGTTCGTGAGATTGTTCCGGCGTATGCCAGGGAAAGCCGGCGGCCATAAGCGGGCGGATGCGCTCCAGCGGCCAATCGACCCCCTGGGCAGCCAATGCCTCCTGCAACGTCCGGCTCCACATGCCGTCATGATACCCCAGGGTTCCGTCAAAGTCCCACAGGAGCCAGTCCATGTCACTCACTCCACGTCGGGCTCAGGGGCATTGACCGGCAGCGAACCGTGCTCAATGGGTTCCTTGCCGGGTTTGAGAAGGGCGGAAACCACAATGCTGCCAAGCAGGATGGCGGCGATGACGCCGATGGAGAGCAGGATGGGAATCTCCACATGCACGATGGTCAGCAGGAGTTTAACCCCCGTGAACATCAGGATCAGCGACACGCCTACTTTGACGAAGCGGAAGAGTTTGGTCAGCTTCTCCAACACGAAATAGAGTGAGCGCAGACCCAGTATGGCAAAGATGTTTGAAGTGAACACGATGAACGTATCCGTGGTGATGGAGAAGATGGCCGGGATGGAATCGATGGCAAAAAGAATGTCGGAAGCTTCCACCAATACCAGAATGGCGAAGAGAAGAGTGGCATACCATTTGCCATCCCGCTTGACGAAAAAGCGCTCGCCCTCCAGCGTGCCGGTGAACGGGAACACTCGGCCAAAGAGACGGAGCACGGGGTGATTGGCGTAATCGGGTTCCTTCTCCCCCTTCACCAGCATGCTGATGCCGCTGACCAACAGAATGGCACCAAACACATACAGCAGCCAATGGATGCGGGTGACCAGAGCCGCACCCAGCATCACGAACAGCAGCCGCAGCACCACTGCCCCGGCTACACCGTAGTTGAGTACCCGGCGCTGCTGCTCTGCTGGCAGACGAAACGCGGTGAAGATGACCAAGAATAAAAAGAGGTTGTCAAGCGAGAGAGTCAGCTCAATAACATAGCCACCCAGATACTCCACAGCGGCCTGTTGGCCCTTCCAAAAGAACACGACGACGTTGAACAGCAGGGAGAGGGTAGCCCAGAAGGCAACCCAAAACAGTGCTCGTTTCAGCTTCAATGAGTGAGACTCCTTCATGTGTTTTGTATGGGACTGTGTTATCATACCGGAAGTTGGCTTGTTGGGCAAGAGGGCTCGCTTCACCAGTCGACAAAAATGCCTGTATGCTCAGAAAAACGCAATCGGCACCGCCTCCCATATCATACGGCAGCAAATGTGAAGGGGCACAGCTGCCGGTCGCGGCGGCTGCGCCCCTTCAGACAAAGCGTATTTTGCTTACTTGCGCAGGACGACAACCTTAGCGCCGGACTGCACGCCGGCCGCAAGCTCGGGATTGGTGCGCAGCAGGTCATCCACCGGCACCCGGCAGCGGCGTGCCAACGTCCACGTGGTGTCGTTGGGCCCAGCGATGCACAGCGTCAGCGGGGCCAGCGTACGGCCCAACGGCATACCTTGCTCCAGCTCTGTCACGATCTTGTAGTGTAGGCAACGTCGGCTGGTGAGCTTCACTTCCAGCTCAGCTTCCACATCAAAGTTCCCCTCCACCAACGCACTGGAGCGTAGCGGCACGGCTGACAGCTCCACCTTGGCATCGGATGTGGCTCCGGACCACTCCAACGCCGAAGCGAAGGGGACCTCCGCAAGGGTACTGAAGATGTCATCGGAAGCACTGCGGTACAGTGCCCGGGTGACCAGCCTGCCGGTAAAGTCCACCCGTCCCTCAGACACCTCAAAGCTGTCGATGATGGGGGTGAGATCGGTGGCCAGAAGCGCAGAGTCCTCCTCCATGACGTCCGTGCGGGGCAGTGCTCCCCTGACCTTCACCTTCTCGGACCATTCCACCGGGCCATCAAACAGGCCGATCTCCTCACAGGTCATGCCCAAATCATAATCCAGATGGTAAGCGTCGGCCAGCGCCTCCATCTCACACGGCGTGTAGCCTTCCACGTTCAGGAACAACGGCGCCTCCAGCGACAAGATGCGCCGCTCGTCGTTCAGGTTCTCGCCAACGGTTATGAACAACTGGGAGACACTGCCCCAGGCACGGACCTCCATATTCTCTGACATGCCCACAGAGGATACCGATGTGCCAAACGGCACGGTCAAAATGCTGCGCTGCACATCACCTACGGTGTCAAGGTACAACACCTGCAGCAGCAGATCGCCGGCTACCATGGCCTCGCCACCCATCGCGCGTACCTCGCTGATGCGAACATCCCCATGGCTTAACAGTACCTTGGAAGCTTCCGGCAGGGCGTCTGCCAATTCTACGTCCTCGCGCACGGTGGTGGAAGCATGTCCGGAGGCATTGCGGCTCATCCAGTAAATTTGTTGGCCCAGTGTCTGCAGGCGACTGTCGTTGACCTCCGCAACAGCTTCCAGCGACTGCACGCCGGTCACTTCCGCGTCCAGTTCCACCACTGCCTCCACAAGCAACCGGGACGGGCCTGCCGCCCGTGCCGTTGGTGACGACACATTGCTGCGAACCTTCACGTCCATCCCGGGCTCGGCCTGAGGCGCGCTCATGCGATGGGTAAATGGGCACACCCCAACAACGCTGTCCAGCGTGCCTTCCCCATTGACATAGAGGACATTGAACTCAACCAGGCCTTCCAAGGCCAACGCGCCTTTGACCGCCTCGGCTGAGAGCTGGCTGACGTGACCATCGCAGCCAACGACCCGCTGGCAATAAGTGCCTTGCAGGTCTATGGCTCCCTCTGCCATGGCGGCCGTTACCACCTCGGCAGCGGAAAGCTCCGCAAAGATGCTCTTTTTGAACAGGTTCATCCCATTCCCTCCCTCAGCCGGATGGCTGTCGCTTGATGAATGCTTGCTGTCGCTTCCATATCTATGCATTGGCACGCTGGACTATTCACACAACGGAAGATCACCAAAATGCGAACTGTCAGATGGAGTCAGGAACCTGTTGGGGGATATGCACCATCAGGTTACAACTCAAATGCTCTCGTCCTATTGCCGTACAAGATCAAATTGTATATGATACTATCAGTATATTAAACAATACGCGCTGATTCGGGGAAACATGCTTGCGTATAGCAGGACATGCCCCATCACAACATCGGAGGATCGCCAGTGAACCACCGATCCAATGGTCTAAAATGGCGGACGAACCCAACCAGGAGAAACGCGGAAGGAGGAGTGCCCATGTTGAAGCAATTTGTCATGCGACATTTCCACCGTATCATGACTTCTCTATTGATCGTCCTCATTTGCATCGTCATCAGCCTTTTCTACTTTATCTCCTATGATAAGGTTGGGAGGATATACCAAGAGGAAACCAGAGATGCGATCGTGAATTTGAAGCGCACGTTCCTGCAAAATACTGTGAACAACCTGATTGAGGAGATCGACGTTGCCCGTAGTTTGGAAGCAGAACAGTATAAGCAGAATGTGGATCGGCGTTACGACACCCTTTCGATGGAGTATTCTCTGAGCGATGAAGAATTTTTGAGTTACTGCAAATCCAGGTTTTCCGCAGACTATGGGAAGAACGGAGATTTAGGGTACTGGACGATTTTTATCTGGAATAACAGCAGCAATGCGATTCTTTACGATCCCTCCAATTTGATGGTGCAGAACATTTCTGATTCATTTGCAAAAATAAAAAAGAACCTTTCGTATTATCGTATCATTGATCACGGTTCTGTCTCCTGCCTGTTTGGTGTAAGCAAAGCGTACATCGATGGAATCGTGCAGAAATCCACTGCTGAAAAGGTTCGCAACATGCACTTTGACAATGGCTCCTACATTTGGGTGAATCAACTCCTCAACTATGATGGCGGAAAGGACTATGCCATCCGGTTGGTTCACCCGAATTTACCAGAGACAGAAGGGATGCTGCTTTCGACCGACATGACGGACATCAAGGGAAATTATCCCTACTTGGATGAACTTCAGGGGATCAATGAAAACGGTGAACTCTTCTACGAATACTATTATAAGGAAATGAACAGTGATATCATCTCTGAAAAGCTTTCCTACGCCAAGCTCTATCGTGATTACAACTGGATAATTGCCATGGGTGTTCAGCTCAATGAAATGGAAGATTATATCCATCAAACAAATGAACGAAGCAAGGAAGTAGCGACCAAAAGCACTGTCTGGCTTCTCCTTTTCTTGATCGTCGTCGTTATGGCATGTCTTGCCCTGATCATCCTCATTGAAAAATGGCGTTACCAAAGAGCGCATATGCAGTTGGAAAACGAAGTGAACATTGACCCGCTTACTGGAGCTGGAAACCGTCGGTTTGGCACCAGCGACCTCATGAGAGCCTACCAGGAGTACATCACAACGGGGGCGAACCCGGTGGTCATCATGTTTGATGTTGACAATTTCAAATACATCAATGACCACTATGGTCACGATGTCGGTGACCATGTGCTCAGAGAAGTCGTTGAAGCGGTTCAAAAAGCGATTCGCAGTGCGGATCGATTGATTCGCTGGGGTGGTGACGAGTTTGTGGGGATCTTCTATGGCGTGAAAGACGAAAGAGCAGCACCTTTCTTACAAAAGATTTTAGATGCTGTATCCTCTCTTCAAATCGGCGTAGGGGATGACATCTTTACCACCAGCATCTCAATCGGCGCCTCCACCTTTCAGCAGAGCGACGGTTCTTTTGAGAACGTGCTGAAGCGGGCCGATCAAGCGATGTACCTCTCCAAATCTACTGGTCGAAACAGATACAGCCTATTATGAGCTTCGTTACGGAAATTTCTTTCCACCAACTCACCTTTCCACCAACTCACCAAGCAAATCAACCGTGAGCATTTCTTTTGCACGCGGCTCTTCTTTTACTGAACTTAGTATATAGCAAACACGCCCGCAGGCAGCGTTCCTCGCGCCTTGTATAAACCGAGCATAGTAGTAAGCCTTACCGCATTGTCTTCAATACTCACTCTTCTCACAACGCTTCTGACGAATCGTCTGCCGTAGGGCGTGGGTAATACCGTTTCACCCGGTGCGGCCGCACATTCTCGCATATGGAACCTACCCTTCCCCGCCGCAGCGGCGTCCCTCCGTTCTCCTCATAACTAGGCGCAAGTCACAACAGCAAAGAGGTCGCCTGGTAGCGTGTACACCGGCAGCCAAAGTGTCTTCAAACCCATAGAACGGGTGAAAGGTAAGCAAGCGTGAGATTAGTAACTATGGACCTGCCGGCGACATGCGCGTCGGCGGGCACAAAACTGCTCGCACAAGCATCCTAAACTCAAAGAAGG
>JAEYRA010000010.1 GCA_023409755.1 Bacillota bacterium | reverse complement strand
GGGGGCACGGGTGCGGGGTCGCGCCGTGCGGCGCACCCACGGGGCGCTGCTGGGGGGGCGGGCCGAAGGCCCGGCCGTAGGGCTCTCGCTGGGCGCCGGGGCGGGGGTGTACCTCGTCGTGCTGCGGCTCATGGGCATCCACCCCTGGGCAATGCTGCGGGGCATCCTGCCGGCCAAGTGGAAAGCGGGCAGGCAACGCGCCGCTGCCCTGTCTCCCAGCCCTGCCGTGCGCAGCGGCGGGCAGTGATGCGGCGGTCCCCTGCACCGCCCATGCACGTGAGATAACCCCAATATATAAATGTGTGATACAATTGCATTGTGTCTGAAAACCGGCTTGACGGGCGTTCCCCAGCAGGGTATGATGATCTATATGGGCACAGAGACTGCCCACGGAGGACTACCATGGCCGCTTATGACATCGTTGCGATGACGCTCAAAGGGCGCGCGAACCACGCCACCCAGCTGCAGCAGGTGCTAACCGAAAACGGCTGCGCCATTCGCGCACGCATCGGGCTGCACGAGGGCGTGCAGGACGCCTGCTCCAACGAGGGGCTCATCATTTTGCAGGTCTGCGGCAGCGGCGACGACATTGCCGCGCTGCTTACCTCCCTCAATGCCATCGAGGGTGTGAACGCCAAACACATGGCGCTTGATTGATGCTGAAACGCACGCACCCGCGTGCTTTCAAATACACCGCAGAGAGGATGATGCCACAATGAAAGAACTGAAAGGCACGAAGACGGAAGCGAACCTGCTGGCAGCCTTTGCCGGCGAGTCCCAGGCCAGAAACAAGTACACCTACTACGCCTCCCAGGCCAAGAAGGAAGGCTATGAGCAGATAGCGGCGATTTTTGAGGAGACGGCGGGCAACGAAAAAGAGCACGCCAAGCTCTGGTTCAAGCAGCTCCATGGCGGCATGCCCAAGACCGAGGCCAACTTGGTCGACGCCGCCGCCGGCGAGCACTATGAGTGGACCGAGATGTACCGCGAATTCGCCGACACTGCCCGGGCCGAGGGCTTCGAGCACATCGCCAAGATGATGGAAGGCGTTCTGGCCATCGAGAAGACCCACGAAGAGCGCTACAACAAGCTGCTCGCCGCCGTCAAGGATGGCACGGTCTTCAAGAAGGACTGCAAGGAAACCGTGTGGATCTGCCGTAACTGCGGTCACCTCCACATCGGCGACGCCGCGCCGGAGGTCTGCCCCGTGTGCGCCCACCCGAAGGCTTACTTCGAGATGCGCGCGACGAACTACTAATCTCCGCCTTCGCACCTTTACCCCCGGCGCGTGACACCGTGCCGGGGGTTTTTTTGTGTCGCGGCGGCCCCCAGACCGCGACCCCCCCGAGGCGGGAGTTCTCGTCATGGCCGCAAGCAAGCCCACCGACGTACACGCCGCCGGTGGGCTTCTGTTTGTGTTGCTCGTGCGAGGACACATGGGCGACGCCGCTTAGGCGGAGGGGTTCGGTGACATGGTAGGGCCATAGGCGCGCCGCTGCGGGATAAACCGGCGACGCGGCCACAATCGTTAACCACACACACCAGCGAAAGCCTAATTTCGAGGGAATCATTCGTGCGGCGGAAGCTGGGGTGTGCGTCCCTCCGGGCGCGTGCGAACATCCCCCTGGCGACCGGTGGCAGGCAGCTTGCGACAGCCCGTGCGCCTTACGCCGCATCGTGCGGCTATGGCGTTGTTTCACAACGCCATTACGGCGCTTGGCCTTGCGCCTTCCGGGCGCTGGTCGGGCGGGATGTTTGAGTCTTTCCGTTGCGGAGTATAAGGAAAGGCGAGTTACCGCCACTGCCTCAGACGCCTGTGGCCGGTCGCCAGGTCTTAGGAAGTTCGCCCGCGCCTCCAGGGCGATTTTGGGCACTTTTGGCGCCTACCAAAAGTGCCGCCTACGGGCCTTACGCCGCATCCTGCGGCTATGGCGTTGCAGCGCAACGCCATCACGGCCCTCGACCTTGGCGCCATCCAGGCGCTTTGGCCCAGCGCAGCGCGTTTCATAAAAGATGGAACACCACTGCAAAAAAGAAACTGCATCGAACTCTTTGCACGAGATGCCAGTATCGGTCACCTCGCCTCTCGGATCTATACGCCAGCACAAAGTAGACGCGGGCCGGAACCCTCCGACCCGCGTCCAACCCCATGTATACTGCAGGCTTGCGGGGCCCTCCCCTCGCCCTCACAAACTCCTGATGTTATCCACCTTCCACGGCCCCGCGGCGTCCCCCTCGGCCACACACTTGATTGCCACCGGGCGCGCGCCGGTGAGCTTGCCGTTTTCCTGTCGAAGAAGGGCGAGGGTGATCTCCCCCTCGGCCGGGAAAGGCGCGTAGCGGGCGCTGGCAATCTGCTCGTATTGGCCCAGGAAGTTGGCAATGTCCGCCAGCCCAAGGCCGTTGCGCAGCTCCTGGGAGAGGTACTCCATGGCCTCCTCGGTCTGCCCGATGAGCCACGCCTCCAGGAAGGCACGGGCCGTCTCCTCGGGGTTCTGGGGAATGTGGGGCTCCCCCTCCAGCCACACGATGTTGCGTGTCTCGGTGTAGCGGCCGTCGGCGTAGCTCCAGGTCGTCAGCTCCCCATGGCCGGCGGTGTCGCCCAGGGGGGTGAGGGAGGTGACGTTGCCGTGGCCGTCGAGCTCCACCTGCGCGTTCGTCAGGCGGAAAAGCTCCTGCCATTGGCCGCCGTTGTTGGCCGCGATGACGACCCAGTCGCAGTTGGGGCCGGGGGCCTTGGCGGCCACGGCCTCCCGCCCGTCGAGATTGAGAAGCATAAGTTCCGGGGTACGGTCCCCGGGCAGGGCCAGCGACAGCAGCGTCTGGCCGCTGTTCTCCTCAATGACCAGCCAGTGGGACACATAGCGCAGCAGGTAGGCCCGGCAGTTGTTGCGCAGGTCCGCGAAGGTCAAGGTATCGGGCGCCAGGGGGACGAACCCCTGCCCCGACGCGGTTTCCGGCACAATCTCGGCCTCCACCACCCCGCGGGGCCACAGCGTCACCCGGGCCGGCAGATTGTCGCCCGGCGGCATCAGCGTGCCATCCTGAAAGTCCAGCCGGAACGCGCCCGGCAAGCTCCCGCGGCCCAGCGGCACATAGTGCAGGTAGCAGGGGCCGTTCTCCGGCATGGGGATGCCTGCCGGTGCCTCCGCAGACACTTCCCCGGCGGGGGCGTTGTTGACGTACAACAGGCAGGGTACGGTGCTTTTTACCACCAGCATGGGCACTGAGCGCATGGATGTCTCCCCTTTGCCAAAGGATATGGGTTGCAGTATAATCTATTCGTCCCTTCGGGGGCCTATGCAAACCCATTTCAGGAGGTCTCCTGTGATTAACACACTGACGATCGATACCCTGTACAAGAAGTCGGCAGAGCTTGCCGGCACCACCGTGCGCACCGCCGGGTGGGTGCGCACCCTGCGCCAGGCCGGCGGCGGCAATCTGGCCTTCATCGCACTCTCCGACGGCACCTGCTTTCAGACGATGCAGGTGGTGCTGGAGCGTGACGGAACCCAAGGCTTTGCCGAGGCAGCGGCCTTGAACGTCGGCGCGGCCGTCATTGTGGAAGGCACGCTGGTGCTGACCCCCCAGGCCGCCCAACCCATGGAGGTCAAGGCCGCGCAGGTTTCCATTGAGGGCACCAGCACCCCCGAGTACCCCCTGCAGAAGAAGCGCCACAGCTTTGAGTATCTCCGGACCATCGCCCACCTGCGGCCCCGCACCAACACGTTCTCCGCGGTGTTCCGGGTGCGGTCGCTGGCGGCCTGGGCCATCCACAGCTTCTTCCAGGAGCGCGGCTTTGCCTATGTCCACACCCCGCTCATCACCGCCAGTGACTGCGAAGGCGCGGGCGAGATGTTCCAGGTGACGACGCTGGACCCCCTCAACCCGCCCCGTACCGACGCGGGCGAGGTCGATTACACCCAGGATTTCTTCGGCAAGCGGGCCAACCTCACGGTGAGCGGGCAGCTGAACGGCGAGACCTATGCGATGGCGCTGCGCAACATCTACACCTTTGGCCCCACGTTCCGGGCCGAGCGGTCCTTCACCGCCCGCCACGCCGCCGAGTTCTGGATGATCGAGCCGGAGATCGCCTTCGCCGACCTCGAGGACAACATGGCGCTGGCCACCGACATGATGAAGTACCTCATCCGCTTCGTGCTGGAGCGCGCGCCGGAGGAGATGAAGTTCTTCAACCAGTTTGTGGACGAGGGCTTGATCGAGCGGCTGCAACTGGTGGCCGAGAGCGACTTTGGCCACGTCACCTACACCGAGGCCATTGAATTGCTGGAGAAATCGGGCAAGGAGTTTGACTACCCGGTGCACTGGGGCATGGACCTGCAGACCGAGCACGAACGGTTCCTCACCGAGGAGATCTTCCACAAGCCGGTGTTCGTCACCCACTACCCCAAGGAGATCAAGGCGTTCTACATGCGGCTCGATGACGACGAGCGAACCGTGGCAGCGATGGACCTGCTGGTGCCCGGTGTGGGCGAGATCATCGGCGGCTCCCAGCGTGAGGAACGCCTCGATGTGCTGGAGCGCCGCATGACCGAGTGCGGGCTGGAGGAAGCGCCCTATTGGTGGTACCTCGATCTGCGGCGCTTTGGCACGGCGCGCCACGCCGGCTTTGGCCTGGGGTTCGAGCGGGCCATCATGTACCTGACCGGCATGAAGAACATTCGCGACGTGGTGAGCTTCCCCCGCACCACTGGCAGCGCTGACTTTTAGCCTTCGCGTCTGCCGCTGTTGCGACAGCCGCGATTCAGAGCGCTTGAACATTCTCCATTGGATCGGCCGGCGCACATGTCGCCGACCGATTCGGAGCTTTGGTACTCATGCCCTCTACCAAGGATACGTTCTGCTGCGGGCGGAAAGTTTGCTTTTCTGCTCTCACTTATTTTATGAGTTCCTCCCGCCGGATGAACCGGCGCTCGGTGCTTGGTTGTGGTTCCCATTCCAACTTTGCTGAACGCCGCGGGTCTGGATGAAGCGTCGCGTCCATCTCCGTTTCATCGGCCGTTCCACGTCAATTGGCGTGCCAAATGTGCCGCAAAAGGCCCGTGGGCGCTTGACACGCCGGTTTACGTTCTGCTATACTATCCGAGCGCATCCCTGCTTGGAGAGATGTCCGAGCGGTTTAAGGAGCCGGTCTTGAAAACCGGTGACGCCATCCGGCGCCGTGGGTTCGAATCCCACTCTCTCCGCCAATGGGCCGTCGGGCCGGGCGGAGACCCCGCCCGCCCGTCGCGCCAACACCGCGCATACAACCGAATACATCGGCATGGAGAAGTACTCAAGTGGCCGAAGAGGCGCCCCTGCTAAGGGTGTAGGTCGGGAAACCGGCGCGCGAGTTCAAATCTCGCCTTCTCCGCCAAGCCGAAACCCCGCATGAAACCACGGTTTTTGCGGGGTTTTCGCATGCCCGGCACACAAAGGTACGCACTGACAAAAGCACCCCGGAGAATCCCGGGTGCTTTTGTCTTTGATTTGAACGAGTGAAACGGAAACATGCTGCCGGTATGTTCCCGACCTGGCATGCAGGTGCTGATTCATTATGAGGACGAGGGATCAATCTATCCTTCTACCCAACTTCAATGTATTGTGCTGAAGAGCAGCGCCATCATTCTGGTTCCCGGCAGCAGCAAGGAGTTTTTCCCAAATCGTACCAGAGGTGGTTCCTGACGACCTGGGAGGTCGTCATTGGGCGAGTTGCGTGCCTCGATTTTTCCTGTTTTTTTACATAAAAATGCAAATATGATAACATTCGGTAAAATTCAAACTAAACTAGGCAACAAGCGGTTAGCTGATTCATAGTGGATATTATACAATATTTGCACGAAACACGCAGGAGGAACCCAATGAAAAGGTACAAGCCCATTTATTCCATTATCGCTTCGATCGCGATCCAACTCTGTCTGGGCGTGGCATATCTGTGGAGCCTCTTCCAGACGGGCATTGCGAAGAGCATCTTTAACGGCGACAATGCCGCAGCAAGCCTTACCTTCTCACTACTCCTTGCGACCCTCACGATTGGAAGCATCCTGGGCGGAAAGCTTGCCGCCAAATACACCATTCGTCTCGTCGTGATCATCGGAGGAGTCATACTCTCTCTTGGGTTTTTCCTCGCTTCCTTTGTCACCGCTTCCACACCATGGCTGTTATGGTTGACGTACGGTGTTATGGGCGGCGTCGGCATGGGCTTCACCTATTCAACAACCATCTCCTGTGCGCAGAAGTGGTTCCCTCAAAAAAAGGGCCTCGTCACCGGTGTCATCGTTTCGGCGCTCGGGTTCGGTGGCGTTGTGTTTACGCCGATTATTGAAATCCTTATTGCGCAGTTCGGCGGCCAGCAGGTGGGCGAACAGAAAACCTTCATGGTTCTCAGCGGGCTTTTCCTCATCATCTGCACAATTGGCGGTCTTATGCTCAAAAACCCGCCCGATGACGCCGCACGTACAGCGTCAAATCCAGGCGCAGCGTCGTGGGGCGAATCCCCGGTACCCGTGCAAGTTGATCTCTCGCCAAAGCAAGTGTTGGCAAAACCTTCGTATTACCTTGTTACGTTGGCGATGGCCATGGCCTGCATGGGCGGCCTCATGATGATTGGATTTGCAAAGCCCATTGCGGTGGCAAAAGGGCTTGCGTCTACCGCAGTGGTGGGCGTTCTCATCATCTCCATGTGCAACTCTCTTGGCCGCCTCCTGTGGGGTATCGTTTCGGACAAGATTGGACGCAAGCCTACGCTGATCATCCTGCTTGCGGGCTCGGGTGTCCTGTCTTTGTTTGTCATCGCAGCGAGCGGATACTGGATTTATGTCCTCATCGCTTTCATCGGCTTTTTTTATGGTGGATTTCTGAGCACGTTCCCCGCCATTACAGCCGACTTGTTTGGATCACGCCACATGGCGACAAATTACGGTATGGTGCTGCTTGGATTCGGACTGGGGGCGGTCGTATCCTCTTTTGTTGCCGGTTACTATAAAAACATAGCCGCCGCAGACATCTCCTTGATGTTCCCGGCGTTTGTCATCGCAGCGATCTGTGCAGGCGTAGCATTACTGCTTGTTTTGCCATTGAAAGCAAAAAGGTGAGTTCCCTCCGGGTGACAGAACAAAGCTGACTTTCGAATGGCGCATCTTTAGGAAGACGAAGCAAGAGCAAAGGCTCTGTCTAGAAAGACAGGGCCTTTGCCGCACCTTATTCGTCAACACATAGCGATGGATACGGAGATTGTCCTGCTGGTTACAGGCTTGCCACCGTGGCTTCCCCGCTGCGGATGGCAGCGATCATATCCTGCACATCCTTGAGCGGCCGATCCACGCCGATGCCAGCTAGCTGCGGCTGGGGGCCGGTGTGGTTGTCCGACCCGCCAATGCGCAGCAGGCCGTAGTTGGCCGCATACTCCTCCGCGCGCGCATTCTCAAATTCCGTTCGGTTGGCGTTGACAACCTCCACGCCATCCACCGACCGGGGCACCAGACGGATCATGTCGATGTACCACGCCTCGCGGAACGGGTGCGCATGAATGATGAGCGCACCATCCTTGCGGGCAAGCGCGCAGTAATCGTTCACACTGAGCTCCAGCAGTTCCGGGTGGCGCAGCAGCCAGGCCTTATCCAGCCCATAGGTCAGGAAGTCCGTGCCGAAAAGGGAATATTCCCAGCCCAAGAACACATCGATGCCGATCCGGGCGCCTTCTTCCGCCGCATGCTCATAGCCCAGGCAGAGCAGATTGACCTTTTCCGCCCAGGGGAGGTTGGCAGGAACGGCACTGTTGCCGTTAAAAAAATGGTCGGTGATGCAGATGCCTTTGACGCCCCTGTCCCGATAAAAACGGACCAGATCCCTGGCGGAAATGGACGCGCATTTGCTGCCTTCCTCGGTGTGTGCATGGGTTTCGTACAAGAATTCAGGCATAACATCCTCCCAATCCATTCATCGGCGGGTCCATCCGCCGTTTCCATCCTCGCGTCTGCGTGCAGCGCAGGGATTCCGGCAGGCAATCGCCAATGTGACCATTCGTGAAGCTGCCCAAGGAAACGAGGGGAACCTATGCTTCCTGAGGGTATCACTCTTTCATGAGAAATGGAAGAGGGTTGTCGAAATGTGGCATCCCCCAAAGGGAGTTCAGGCAGTGCGATGGGCTTTGACACATCCTGCCGGCGGTATCCTCCCACTGGGGAGCCGCGGGATCCCGCAGCGGCCCAAGGCCGGCCGACCGCGCCGGCGGACAGCGGGCGTAACCAAAATCCGAATCATTCCATGGTTTGCGATTCTTTATTGCCATTCTTTGCTGGATCACCTATGTGATGAGGATGTGCCTACGAGACTCCGCTCAACCGTCCTTGGCTAATCCATCGAAGGGGCTATATACGCCATGTCGTGTGGTAAGCCGGACATCTTGCTATACATCGTATAGGTCAGAGGTTCGTCGCCCACACTGGAGCGTCAAACAGCTGCATCCTTATCACCAACATAGCCAGCGGCCAGTAGCCGCAGCCAATATCACGAATCATCTTCCCCGATTCGCGATTCTCTGCCCTCGAAAATACCAAAGGCTGCCCGATCGTTACCGGGCAGCCCTTTTCGTCCACTCCTGAAGACACTGTTAACGCACTTTCTTCACCACAGGGATCCATACTTCGGCGGTAAACTTGCCGTCTATTCTATCATAACGCTCCAGCTGCGGCCCGGTATCCATTTCATAGCCCGAATACGGAAACCATTCTGGGTAGATCCGTTTCCAGATGGATTGGATGGTATCCTCCGGCCCGGCACAAACGACGGGGAACACCGCCCAGGTTCGTGCGGGCACGTCCAGGGTCTCAAACCCCGTAGGCGCGCCCCCCTCTGGCAAGTCCATGCAGATCATGTACTTCATGGAGCCATTTTCGTCAATATCGAAGGCGGCCCCGCTCAGAAGGGTCTCCGAATCCCCCTGCCCCGCCTCGACAATCCGATTCGTCGTGCGGTCGTTCTCGCATTTGCCCCAAAAGACCGGGATGTCCGTGTAGCACCGTTCGCCTGTCACGGTCGTGGGGAGGGACACTCCGAACAGTGTGAAGGCTTCCTCTTCTACGATGCGGTACTTCAGGGGAGCATCCCCCTTGATCGTAATGAGGAAGGAGATGCGGGCAAAGGATTTGAGTTCCACCCCCGCGATGCGGGCTTGCGAGGGCGTGACGCCGTGCATTGCCTGGAACGCACGTGTGAACGAATTGGGCGAGTCGTACCCGTATTTGTGCGCCAGCTCGATGATCTTGGCGTCGCCATTCTTGAGTTCAAACCCCGCCAGCGTCAGCCGCCTGCGGCGGATGTATTCGCTCAGCGGCAGGTTCGCAACGAATGAAAAGAAGCGAGTGAAATGGTACTGCGAACAACAGGCCCTGCTCGCGACGACGCTCATGTCAATCTCACCCGCGAGGTTCTCCTCGATGTAGTCCAGCGCTGCGTTCATGCGGTCCAACCAATTGATGCGTATCACCCTTGCACCATGATACACCATTTCACCCTGCAAAGAAATTTCCATTTCTGTCTTTGCGGCGGCTCTCCTCTCTAGCCGCCGCAATGCTTGCAAACATTTTGATCATGGCCGTCGATTCGTTTCAGCCACAACACTTTGACCCTTGTCCTTCCGCATAGTGGGCAGGTCCCACGCCAGCTCGGTATCTTCCTGGCGTTCTTGCCCCTCTTGAGTTTCGGCATCTCCGTGTCCCCTTTCGCTTGGTGATTGCGTTGACCACTGGAAAGTATAGGTGCCGCAACCCATCAAGTCTCCACAATTTCTGCACAGAAATGTGTGGTATCTCAGGGGATCTGTCAAGCAAGATGAAACACAAACCTCGCTGCCCGTCCCTGTCTCGCTTTTGTTATTCGCTGATTTGGACAACCCATTGTTGTTTGTCCATTGGTCATTTCATCATCAACTGATGAATGCTTTCCCTCATCTCCTCAAAGAACGAGATCGTGCGGGGGTAATCGGTAAAGGACAACGGGTTCGCGCAGTGCGACTCGATGAGCCCCATGACCTGCTCCCGGCCAATTTGCTGCTCCAGCAGCTGCAATGCCCGCACATCGTACAAGGCCTGCTTGAGCACCACGCCGCGAATGGATTCATACGTGCCGCCATCCGGCGCGGGGTAGACCAAAAACGGATCGCCGGAAGGAAACGCCTCTCCGGCATCCGTAACCTGAAACGGATCAATGTGTTCGACCGATCGCTGGGAGTTGTAGAAATTGAACCCCCACTGCAGAAATCCTTCGATGTTGAAATAATACAGGAGGACACCCAGGATTCGGTTGCGTGTGCTCGGCATGGCGATGAAGCGGTTTGGCACGGAAATCGACTGTGCCGTGCAATAATACGCCCACAGATGGGGTACATTGGCCTTGAGAAACGGCTCAATCCTGTCCACGCTCACCACGGGTCTGGTAACAAGGCCTTTCTGATAAATCTCAAAGCTGCTCAAGGCATCCATCACTTTGCAGTCTGCCAAAAGGTCCGCTACCGTTGCTTTCGCCGCCGCGTAGGTCGTGATCTGCCCATCGTGAGGTTCATCCGAAATGTGGAACCATGTGTTCTCCAGCCAGCCGCGGCACCGCAAGAACTCCTTCAGCTCCGGCAATAAACAACGCAAAAATTGGGTGTAGGCCTCGCTTGTTGCCTGGGTATGCCAGCCAAACAGCTTCTCTTCCGGCCCATTGTCTGTGCTTCCCATAATCTTGGGGGCATAGACCGCCCCCCACTGTGAAAACAAATGGGCGATCTCGAGGTACTCAATCCCATTTTTCTCACAAAGCGCAATCCAGCGTTCCAATTTTGAGAAGTCAAACGAATAGGACTCCCCGTTCTTCCGTACGCCGATGAGCTGAACGGTGGTGCGCTCCCCGTTGATGGCGGTGTCGAGCGGCGGCGTGTAGATTGGGGTCAGCAGCATATTAATGCCATGTTCCGCCGCACTTTTCATAAACCGGTCAATGCTGTCCCAGTGCTCTTCGCTGAACACCGGCACCTTATAGTAATCGGCAAGACAATCCGCATGGAACCACTGCGTATGGATCAAGGTCTGCTTGGGGAGCGGACGATCCAGCACGGCAACCGAAAGGGGGAGGGACCTCAGGCTTTGATGGTTCATATCCACAAATTCCAAGGTGACTTCGTAACTTCCGGCAGGGGCATCAATGTCAAGCCAGAGGCTTCTCCATTGGGCCGCAATGGCCTTTATGGGAGCCTCTTCCTCCATGGGAAGCAGAAGATCGGGGTAAAGGCCCGGTTTCGTATCCATGTAGTCATCGTCCCAAGTGCCGTGGCAGGGGTAGGCACAGGGAACAAGCCCCACTTTACGCAGCCGAATGTGCTTTGAGATGGCGGAGTGAACGACCAGAGTAAAACGGCTGTCACTTCCTCCCAAATCATCCTGGCAGGTATACGCAATCTGAATGGATTGTGTTTCACCCAAAAAACCACGTAGAACCGTGTTCTTCTTTGCTGTTGGCCGTCTGGTTGGCAGAACTTTCTCTAAACTGCTGACCAGGCAAAATTCAAAGTGTGTCATGGTACACCTCGCAATTGGATTTTGGCACAAAACGGAGTGCCGCATCATTATACCATTCTTTGGGCGGGTCACTCGGCACAAAGATCGTTCGTGCCAGAAGTTTTAACTCCTTCGTGCTCCCCAACAAAGCATCCTGACGGATGCCCCCGCTGCAGTTCCATCATACGGGCCGTCGATCGTCCATGGGCAGTCTCGCCCCCCGTTACCAAGTATAGACGAACTGCAATTCGGGCCGACCTCCTCGCCGCCCTTGACAGCCGTCACCCATCTGTTAGGATACCCATGAACGATCATTTCTGGGACGGGGAGGACGATGACATGAAGTTCGATGTGGCGGTGTTGGGCGGCGGGTTTGCGGGGGTGGCGGCGGCCATCAGCGCGGCGCGGTCCGGTCTTTCGGTGCTGCTGGTGGAATGCGGCAACAGCCTGGGCGGCGCGGCCGTCAACGGGTTGGTGAACCCCTTCATGCCCAACGTCACCAACACGCCCGACCACCAGGTGGCGGAGAAGCACTCCCTGAGCCAGGGGCTCTTCCTGGAGATCGTGGAAGAACTGCGCAAGATGGACGCCATCCGCGGCGCGGTGCCCAAGGAGTTCCACGAGGAGTACCTGAAGGTGGTGCTCAACCGCATGGTACTGGGCGCCGGTGTCAGGCTCCTGTTCCACAGCACCCTTTACGCCGCGCACACCGAGGGCGGACGTATCCGCAGCGTGACGGTGGCAAACAAATCCGGCTCCCAGGTCATCGAGGCCAACTGCTTCATCGACGCCACCGGCGACGCCGACCTGGCCGTGCTGGCCGGATGCCCCCACCGCCTGGGGCGGGAGGGCGACGGCCTGTGCCAGCCCATGACGCTGTGCTTCCGCGTGGGCAATGTGGACATCGAGCGGTACAAAGCGAGCCGCCCGATGATCAACGAACTCTACCAGCGAATGCGGGCCGAGGGCAAAATCAAGAACATGCGCGAGGACGTCCTCATCTTCCACAACCTGGTGGGCAACGTGCTGCACTTCAACTCCACACGCATCGTGCGGCGCAGCCCGGTGGATGCATTCGACCTGACCCAGGCCGAGATCGACGCGCGGGAACAGGTGCTGGAGCTCTTCACCTTTTTGAAGGAGAACATTGACGGCTTCCAACACAGCGACCTGCTGATGACGGCCTCAGCCATCGGCGTGCGGGAGAGCCGCATGATCGACGGCGAATACCTGCTGACCGGCGAGGATCTGGTGGCCTGCACCCGCTTTGAGGACTCCATCGCCCTGGGCAACTACGACATTGACATCCACAACCCCGAAGGCTCCGGCACCAGCCACTATTACTTCCCCGAAGGCGCGTACTACACCATCCCCTACCGCAGCCTGGTGCCGCGCGGGGTGGAGAACCTGCTGGTGGCGGGGCGCTGCATCAGCGCGACGCACGAGGCGCAGGCCTCCATCCGCATCATGCCCATCGTGTGCTGCCTGGGCCAGGCCGCCGGCACGGCTGCTGCCATCGCCCTGCGGGACGGCGTGGCCATGAACCGGGTGGACATCCCAACGCTGCAGGAGCGTCTGCGGCAGCAGGGCGCGGCGTTCTAAGGATTCCTGCTCCAGGTGTAGGTCGGGAAACCGGCACGCGGGTTCAGATCTCTCCCTTCTCCGCCACAACGCAACGACCATCAACGATTTTTCGTTTCAATTTACGATAACAGGCTTGGCAACGGTGTATTTGGCACTGCTGCGGAGCCTGTTCCTCTTTTCGGCTTTGAACCATGAACGAAAGGTCGCTAAAATATGTTGGTATGTTTATTAATCATGATAATTAATGGAAATGTAATGTCAGAACATATATAATACAAGAAAAATGCAATGTTAACTTGAAGCTTTTGTTATGAATCGGATCGGTTGACCGTACGATGATGCCTGACAGAACATACAACAACCGGGAGGTAGCCTTAATGCAAACAGGAAGTAGGCTGATGATTTGGGTTATGGCCCTGGCGGTACTGATGAATACAACAGCTTGCGCTTCAAGCACAGCCGGCACAGCCCAAAAGACCGGAAGCCCGGCTGAAAGCGGGCAGATGCTCGGAAATGTCTCATTTGAACGCCAAACAATATCAAATAGCCTGACATATGACCCCAAGGGCAGTGAGCAGACCCTGTCGCTGACCGACCAGGGGGGGACGACCTGGACACTCACCCTGCCCCCCGGCGCATTGATGGAATCGAGGGAGATCACAATGACAGCACTGTCTGAAATCAAGAGCGAAACGCTGGGGGATCTATCGGCCGGTATTGAGTTAAAACCGGACGGCCTGGAATTCCTGACGCCTGTGGAGATCGGGGTGGAAAGCGATCACCTAAGCCCTCAGGATATCATTCTGTCTAGCGATAGCGACGGGCAAAACCTGGAGTTTGTAGAATTGAGCAGCGATACTGCATTGCAAGCCAAGCTGTATCATTTCAGCAACAAATATGCACAGCAAAGGACGAGCACACTGGACAAAGCCCTGCTGGAAGCAGCCGAGCACAGTGCAAGGGATGCCATTGACCGGGCGGAGGAACTGCTTGCCAAACCGGTTGAGGTACCGGTGCCCCCGGCTGTGGCTTTGCCGGAAAAATGCAATGAGGAAGAACAAAAACAGAAAGCGGCATCGGAGACGGTTGAAAAGTACTCGAAGGAATTCAAGAACCCAGAATTTGAGATCATAAGAGATCTTCTGTCAGCCATGAAGGCTTATGAGATGACAGCGGGGAAAAGCTATGACCCCGAGAAGACCGTATTGATGAAGCTGGTGAAACGGGTTAACAAGAAATGTGACAAGCTGATCGCCACTTATCAGCCTCAGGACGATTATTTTCTGCCTGCCGGGATGGCGGTGCTGTCAACCCAGAGAGAAATTTCTGTATTAACCGATGGGAATGAGTCTTCCGGCTATTTGGAGGCTATTTCAGACTGGGGAGTCAAGGTGATTGATACATATCTCGGGGATATCCGTGACAAACACCTTTACTCCAAGGCATACCCGATTATCTGGCTGGGCGAGCAGATTCCCGTCATCGGCGGCGGCACGCTGCCATGGGATTTTGGGTCCAAGCTGTTCTATAAGCTCGGACGGGTGTTGAATTTCAGAGTTGAGTTTACCGACACCTTCACAGGGCCGGAGATGGAATTGGTTACCGAAGGTACGATCAAGAACCTCTCCGTAGATTTTTTGGACACATCCGGTTTCTACGAGGCAGAGGGGAAGGGCGCTTATACAAAAGCCGTCATCAATGCAGAGGGGGTTTCCATCCGACAGCCGAACAAATTCCCGGTCAAGGCGATACTATACAACTTTAAACCCTGTCATAGCGACAGCTTCAGCATCCTGATCAATGCCTTCGGCCCGGAAAAAGATGTTTACACTGCGAGCGGCTACTCGCAAACTGTGCAGGGAATCGTCAATTCGACCTCAGGCATATTGTTCCATGAACACATGATTACAGACCCTGCATTTCTTTCTGCGGCAAAGGAATCGCTTCTGTTCGAATTTGAGCTTCCGCTGAAGGACGGGGAGGAAATCGCAGGCGAAAAGAAGATCAACGGCAGCGTGGAAGAGATTACGATAGACTATCGGATCAAGCTCGTCCACACACCCTTAAAAACAGTAGAGTAAGATTTGGTAAGGCCGGCACCGTGTGCACTTGGTGAAAATTGGTTCCGCTTTCCAGAAAAGCTCGTAACCGCTGGGTTGCGGGCTTTTCTCATTGCGACCATGGTGAACCCTTTGGTTTGACCCCCTTCCCCAAAACGGTACCCGAAGGTCTGCCGCCAAAGCGCCTGTCGCAGCCTCTCTTTCCTGTTTCCATCTGACATCGGGCAGCCCGAAACGGTACAGCAGAAATCAATTTGCATGCAATGATGGAGGAATGTTTCTGCTATAATGTGACGAAAAGGCACGCAAACACGAAGAGTGGATGAACGCTGACTTCCCGTCAAGAAAGGATCCCTGCGATGAAATTCCTTCACCTGTCCGATCTTCACATTGGCAAACGGGTCAATGAGTTCTCCCTGTTGGAGGATCAGCTCTACATCCTGGACCGCATTCTGGATGTGGTGGACAGCGTAAACCCCGACGCGGTGTTGATTGCCGGCGATGTGTACGACAAAGCGGTCCCTTCCGCCGAGGCACTGCAGGTGTTCGACGATTTTCTGGTGCGTCTCTCCCAACGCGGGACACGGGTCCTCGTCATCAGCGGCAACCACGATTCGCCCGAGCGCATCGCCTTCGGCTCACGGTTGCTGGATCGCAGCGGGGTGTACCTTTCGCCGGTCTACCGAGGCGCGGTGGAGTCCATCACGCTTACGGATGGGTTCGGCCCCGTGCAGTTCTTCCTGCTCCCGTTCCTCAAGCCCGCTCATGTGCGGCGGCACTTCCCGGAGGAGCCGATCGAATCGTATACCGACGCCATCCGTGTGGCCATCGGGCAGATGGCGTTGGACCCCCGGCAGCGCAACGTCCTGGTGACCCATCAGTTTGTCACCGGCGCATCCCGCAGCGATTCGGAGGAAGTTTCGGTCGGTGGGTCGGACAACGTCGACGTTTCGGTGTTTGACCCCTTTGACTATGTTGCGCTGGGGCACATCCACGGGCCGCAGCATGTCGGGCGCGACACCGTGCGATACTGCGGCACACCGCTCAAGTACTCCTTCTCCGAGGTGGGGCACCGCAAATCGGTGACGGTGGTGGAACTGGGCGAGAAAGGGGCTGTCACCCTTCGCACCGTGCCGCTCACCCCCCTGCGGGATCTGTGCCAGATTCGCGGCCGGTATGAGGAGCTCACCCGGAAGAGCTTTTATGAACACACCACCTACCGCAGCGACTACATGCATGTGACGCTGACCGATGAGGAGGACATCCCCGATGCCATCGGCAAGCTGCGGGTCATCTACCCCAACCTCATGAAGCTGGAGTACGACAACCAGCGCACGCGCACCGGCGCCGTCATCGATGGGCCGGGGGACGGGCAGCCGCGCACCCCGCTGGAATGGTTTGAAGAACTCTACGACAAGCAGAACAACCAGCCGATGAGCGAGGAACAGCGGGCCTTTGCCGCCGCGCTCATTGGGGAGATCTGGGAGGGCAGCCGATGAGACCGGTGCAATTGACCCTTTCTGCCTTTGGCCCCTATGCCGGCCGCACCGTGGTGGAGATGGACCGGCTGGGCGAACGGGGGATCTATCTCATCACCGGTGACACCGGCGCAGGGAAGACCACCCTCTTTGATGCGATCACCTT